>DATHPO010000285.1:0-12552 GCA_035483835.1 Terriglobales bacterium | reverse complement strand
CCGTCGGCGACAGCTTTGATCATTTGCTCGGACGGAAAGTTCTGAACAATCTCTCGCGTGTCCATGCGCAGGGTGCGAAATGGAGAGAGGCGGGCATCGAGCGCATCGTCATTAATTTTTTCGGGATGAAGTTGCTGGTCGATCCACTTGTCCACCCCGATTGCCAGCACGTGATCGACATCGCCGGGACGCGGGCCGAAGGTCAGACGGTTGAGCGCGTGCACCGCCTGTTTCTGCTCGTCCATTTGCGGAGTGGCTGTGGGATGTTTGTCTTTTTTCTTACCCAGCACTAGTGGAACGGAGATGGCGAATCCCAACAACGAGAGCAGAAGGATCAGGCCGATTTTGAGGCGTCCCAGGTTCATACGGGCACGGGGAAGGTCGTTAGAATTATGAACCCGGAGTGGCGGAAAAGTTGCTGCCAAACGGGTTACGTTTGTGCAGTGTCCTGCGTCAGAAATCGGTTGCGAAACTTTTGGAGGCTCGGACCGAATCGAATGATAATCCGCGGCTCAGGGCCTAAAATCCGCATCTTCGAAAACGCACCTTGGCGCGGTTCAAGCCACAAGAAAGATGGCAAACCTAAACCGAGGAAAGCTGAAAGTTATTCTGGCTAGGTCAAGTACAGCCGCCCGTGATTCATTTTGTGTTGCAAGCTGGCAGCAAGCTGGTCAATGTCAGACGCCGCAATGTCGCCGCCCGTGCGATCTTGCAGGAATGGCGTGCGGTTACTGCCGACGGTATCGCGGCGGACTTGCAGAAGCAAGGCGTGCACCGCGTTGGGGTCAAATTTTTGCGGAGTCAGGCGCACGATTTCGTTGAGCGTACTGCCGAGTGAAAGACGCTCACGGTAGGGGCGCTCGCTCGTCATAGCGTCGAACGTGTCCGCCAGGCCGACGATCCGCACGGGCATGGGCACGTCCTCAAGAAGCAATCCGTCGGGATAGCCAGACCCGTCGCTGCGCTCGTGATGCCAGCGTACGATCTCCGGGATGCGCGGCCAGGGAAACTGGACGCCACTCACAATCTGATGTCCCACAACGGTGTGGTCTGCCATTTCGCGGAATTCTTCGGCATCCAGAGAGGTCGGCTTGCCGAAGAGACGCTTGTCCACAGCGACCTTACCGATATCGTGCAGGTAACCGGCGGACCGAAGAGCCGCAACCTCGGTGGGATCCATGTTCATGGCTTCACCGATGGCGGAAGCGTAGCGTCCGACGCGCAGGGAGTGTCCGTGAATGTTGATGTGTTTCACGTCGATGGCGGTCGCAAAAGCTTCCAGCGCGTTGTCGTAGAAGCCGTGCAGGGACGCCATGAGGCGCAGGTTGTCAGACACGCGCTGAGCCAGGGTCTGCGTGAGCGAATGATTGTGTACGGCGAGGGCGACGTAGTGGCAGAGCAAGTCTAGCGCCTCGAGTTCACCGGCATCGTAGAGGCCATCGCCGTCGCGCCGGCCGAGGGCGATGAGGCCAACCAATTTACTGCCGACCTTCAGGGGAACAATACATTTGAAAAGCTCGGGAGCTACATTTCCGTTGGCGCTCAGATAAAGGTCGTAGGTGCCCGGATCGAGAATCACCGGCTCGCGCGACGACGTCAGAGCATGAACATGTCTGGGCAGCAGCGGGATCACCGCGGGTTCCGGCATCAAGCTGAAGCCTTCGGCTGTGATGGAGGTGAGCAGGGAAGGCCGGTCGCTATAGGTGAAGAGCGCGCCTTCGCGGGCGCCGCCTGCCTCAAGAGACGCCGACAACATGGCGCGCGCGGTCTGCGGAAATTCGCGCTCGGCGGTCATCTCCGGACCGAGATCAGAGAGCGCTTCAACGGTTCGCAGCAAGCGCCGGAAATTGTCTTTTTGCAATGGCACTGGAGGAGCAAAACCAGAGCAGAAAAAGAGTAACACGCAGGTGGTTAACGAACTTGTTAGTTAGTTTGGTGCATAAACAGCGGGCGGCAACGAGACTTGCGGTCACATTAACCTCACATTCTCGTCACACTAGCGTGGTGTGTTGTCTCGGATGGCCTTGAATGTCATCTCGTCCGCCGGGCTTCCAGTCTGCTTTTTCCACTGAAAAAAGAGGTCTGAATAGGTTGCAGTGATGTAGCCGCTGGGGCGAACTTGCAGAGCCCGCGCAGTTCGATCAATCCAGCGCGAAGGGCCTTCGATCTCGCCGAGGTTCCCGATCGGAGTTTCGTCCACAACCACATGCCCCTTGCCGTCACTCCACTCGGCTCGGAATTTCTCGTAGCGAAAGGTCGGAGCAAATCCCAGAGCGTGCAGGATGGCTTCCATCTTTGCGCCATCAGCGACTTTGGTCTCAGTTTCAACTCGCGTCTTGTGACGTCCCACCTTGCCTTTGGCCTTGTGGGTCAGCAGCCACTCGGATCCATACCGGCGCAGTCGAAGCAGTTCTCCGCGCTTGCGCAACGGTTGACCGGGAAGATCATAAAGTGTATTGATTTCGTGGGTACGAGGAGTAAGCAGCCGAAAGCCCGATTGTCGCAGGCGGCGGTTTAGCGCTTGTACATCGTCGACGCGAAACTTAATTTCGATTTCGTTAGCTGTGGCCATCAGGCTTAACCGGTTGAGGGTGGCGCCTAGGCGAACGTTGGCAGCTTTATGAGATCAGACTTCGGCACGGGCTCCAGCGGTTGACCTGCCTTTTTCCATGCCGCCACCCCACCGACGAGTACGAACGCGTTGAACCCCTGTTCTCGCAGTTGCAGCGCCACCCGGGCGCTGGTCGCTTCGCGTGCTCAAGTACAGTACAGATAAATGTCCTTGTCCTTGGGCAGAATTTTGAGTTCCTCGGAAAGGTTGTTGGGTTCAATGCGGATCGACCCTTTGATACGCTCCGCGTTCGCGTCGTAATATCCGTGGCTGCGGACATCCAGTATTAAAATCTTGTCCTTTTCCTCCGAAGCTAGCCTGGCCGCCAGTTCTTCCACCTGCACTCGTGGCACCACGCGATACACCTTGTTCTTGTGGTAGAGCCACACCCGGTAAGCGACGTAGACGATCGCCGCCGCGAAAAATACTTCTTCAAACGCCCGGCTGGCGGCCTGGAATCCACGCGTGATTGCAGCCAGAAAGTCACGGAACAGAAATCCCATCCCACCATAGGCCAGGATATACAGCGACGCGCCGCTAGCGTCGAACCGGAGGAACTGCAAGGGACGCATTTTCATGCTGCCGGCCAGCGGCGGAGCCATGGTATTGACACCGGGAATGAACTTGGCGAGTAGTAGCGTGGTCTTCCCGCGTTTATAGAAAGACTCAGCCGAGCGCAGGATGCAGGACTCAGGATTGACGGACAGGCGGCACAAAAGACCCAGCAACCGCCAGCCCATGTAGCGGCCGAGAACGAAGAGCAGCGTGTCTCCGATGAGCATCGCACTTAACGCGAGAACGATGACTTTGAAAACATTCAAGCTGTGGGCGGCCGCCGCTGCCCCTCCGGCGACCAGCGCCACCGCCGCCGGAACCGGCAGTCCGATTGCCTCGGACAGTACAACTATGAAGATCAGAAGGTACCCGTGATGCTCGATCAGTGAGAGAATATGGTTCATCGTTGCAGTGTTGCTCGGACCTTTAATCCCCGCGTTGCATCGAAATCATTAGATCGACGGCTTAGTCAAGAGGATTCAAAGCCCCGGATCAAACGATAATCCATATGCGAGCAAAAGCCAAAATTAACCGCCGCCACATCAATCTGCCCGGCCGTAGGGCGTCTCTTCCGTTCAGCGATGCGGTGCAGGTGGGCAACACTCTTTACCTCTCCGGGCGGATTGGCATCGATCCCTCGACCGGCGTAGCTCCTGAGGGTGTCGACCAGGAACTTCGTCTGCTATTCGACGGCTTCGAGGCGGTCCTTGCCGAGGCCGATATGAACATGGATGACCTAGTCTGGGTACAAGTCTACTCGCCGGATGTTTCGCTCTGGGAGCGCTTTAACGCCGCTTACGCGAAACGCTTCTCCAAAGAGTTGCCGGCGCGGGCCTTTATCGGTTCAGGACCGCTCTTGAAAGGCGGGAGATTCGAGATGCTTGGAGTGGCGGTTAAGAGGTCGTGAATCGGAGAGGTCGTTGGAGACGTCAGGTCTTCTCAGCGTCCTCGGCGGATTTTCTCTGCGCGCTCTGCGATTCAAGGTTCTCGTCGTAGTGGTTGACGATCCTCCTGACACCGTCTTTCAGCACGACGACGTGGAAGTTGATCAGGAGCCCAACCTGCAGACCAAGCAACCTTAGGTGCGAAAGCACTTGAGCATGATCTACGGGATGCAGCGCTTCTTTGCATTTAAGTTCCACGACGACTCTGCCTTCTACCACGAGGTCGGCTCGAAACCCACATTCCAACTTTGCAGTGCCGTAAATTAAGGGAACTGCTTTTTGCTGTTCGACGCGAAGGCCCATTTCGTGCAATTCGAATGCGAGACAGGTTTCGTACGCCGACTCTAGAAGACCAGGTCCCAGTCTCCGATGGATTCTAATGGCCGCTCCAATGATCTTTTCCGTCAATATGTTCGAATTCGTTTGATGGCTTTGTTGGGGCCATTGCACCGATCTTACTGGATGCATACCGGGAAGATTAGCGGATTGGGGTGATGTGGTCAGTGACGGGGGTCACGACAAGCGGGAGCGGTTTCTGTGGATAACGCTATGACGGAACGCCGGTCGAGATTGGAAGGTCTTAAAACGCAGAGTTCGCGGAGAACCGCCGCAGAGCGCGCAGAGAAAAACTCGTGAACTATTTTTCTCTCGCCACTACGAACTCCGGGGCCCACAACAAAGCCCGTTTGATTTCGCTATCGGGAAAACCGCAGATCGCATTTCGCGCCAGCCCCGCGTACTGGATGGCCCTGGCATTGGCCGCTTCGACGGAGCCGTAGCGGTTCAGGATTTCAAGAATTTCTCCGTGGGTCACGCCATCGAATGCTCGTTCACGCACCACCCGGTCAATGCGCTCCCGTTCCTTCGGAGTACAGCGTTCGAGCGCATGGATCACAGCCATGGTCACCTTGCCCTCGCGCAGATCGCTGGCCACGGGCTTGCCCAGTACTTCCTCGGAAGCCGTCAGATCGAGCACGTCGTCCACAATCTGAAACGCCATGCCCAGATCGCGGCCGTATTGCGCCAGGTTTTCTTCCTGTTCCGCCGTTGCCCCGCCCAGAATCGCGCCAATCCGCATGCATACGGAGAACAGGCACGCGGTCTTGCGGAAGATGAGGTCGAAGTGCTCGTCTGACGAAATCAACTTGCCGAGCTTCTCCATCTGCAGCAGTTCGCCTTCGACCATTTGCTGGGTCAGGTCGATCAGCGTGTCGAGAATACGAAAATTACGCTCCTGCACGGCGATCTTGAAGGCCTGCATGTAGAGCCAATCACCGGCCAGCACGCACTTGGAGTTTCCCCATTGCGTGTTGGCAGCGGGGCGGCCACGCCGGGTCTGGGCCTCATCGATGATGTCGTCGTGAACCAGCGTGGCGGTGTGAATGATTTCCACGACCGCGCCCAGTTTGATGGCGCCGCGTCCCCGATAATCAAACAGCTTGGCTGCGAGCAGCAACAGCATGGGACGAATGCGCTTGCCGCCACCCCCGCGCAGATACTCGCCGATTTCGGTGATCGCTTCTACGCCCGAGACCGTGTCCCGCCCGAACTCGCGTTCAATGGCCGAGAGGTCGCCGCGCAACAACTCGAAGATTTCTTTTCCGTTAACGGCGGCTGCCGTGCTCAATTGGTTTGTCCCCAAGCGCGAAGCCTCAATGTAAAATCACAGAGAACTCTAGTTCGTCCGGTAATTCGTAAACTGCGTATCGATGCCGAAATCCTGCCCGCGGAGTAGGGCAATGATTTCCTGCAAGGCATCGCGATCTTTCCCGCTTACCCTCACCAGATCACCCTGAATCGAAGCATTTACTTTTTTCTTGGAATCCTTGATGACTTTCACGATCTGGCGAGCTTTCTCAACAGGAATGCCCTGCTGCATTGTGATCTTCTGTTTAACCGTGCCGCTTGCGGCGGGTTCAACAGGTCCATACGTCAGTCCTTTGAGAGATACGCCACGTTTCACCAGTTTCTGCTGAAAGATTTCGGTGACCGCCTTCAGTTTATATTCATCGATCGAATGCAAATTGATCGCGTCCTTCCCCTCGAGTTCGATGTTCGATTTCGAATCCTTCAAGTCGAACCGGGTGTGAATCTCCTTCAGCGCTTGTTGCATGGCATTCGAGACTTCCTGCAGGTCGAGCTTGCTCACAATGTCAAAAGTGTTTTCTGGCATGATATTTCGCTTCTATTTAACAGATTACACAGCCCCAGCAAAAGATGCTCTTAACAAGCTAAATGGTGTTGCGGTTTTCGTGAAGTGAAAAGAACCGATAGAAGTTGTTCGCCGTCTGCAGGCCGACTTCTTCCCGCGCAAGACCGCGCAATTCGCCCAGTTGCCGGGCTACCTCTTTTACGAACGAGGGTTCGTTGCGCTTGCCGCGATGCGGCACGGGGGCGAGAAATGGGGAATCGGTTTCAATCAGCACGCGGTCGAGCGGTACCTGCTTCGCGGCCTCGCGAATCTGCTGGGCCTTGGGAAAAGTAACATTCCCGGCGAAAGAGATCATGAACCCCATGTCCAGAGCTCGGTTTGCATGATCCCAAGTGCCGGTGAAGCAATGCAGGATCCCGCCGAGCCCACTCGCCGCCCACTGTTCGTATAACAGCTTGAGGCATTCTTGCCAAGCGTCGTCACTGTTCTCGGAAGGACGGCAGTGGATGACGACTGGCAGCCTTGCTGCCTGAGCCAGTTGCAGTTGCCTTGAGAATACGTTTCGTTGCACTTCCCGCGGCGAATGATCGTAGAAATAATCCAGTCCGATCTCGCCCCAGGCAATGACCTTTGGCCGCTTTGCCAGTTGCTCCATCTCCTTGAAATCGGCATCGCTGGCAAGCTTGGCCTCGTGCGGATGAATTCCAATGGTCGCATAAATGAAGTCGTGCCGTTCGGCGAGCTGGATGCCACAGTCGAGAGACCCTGGACCGGTTCCGCTACCAATGGCGACAATCGTTTCGATTCCGGCTTCGCGGGCACGAGCGATCACCTGCTCGCGATCGGCATTGAACTGCTCCATCTCGAGATGTGCATGGGAGTCGACGAAGATCGGTCGTGGGTCTTTGGTCATTAGTAGTTAGTCGTATGGTGGCGGGCGACTCGTCCGTCAGCACGGTTGTCGAGGTCAAGAAGCTCGCTTTTATTTCAATCGCGTTCCCACTGGCACATCTTCGAGAAAACCGGCCAGCACCGCCTTCCCGCCCTCCGGCGACGCGGCCACAATCATTCCGTTCGATTCCAGTCCCCGAAGTTTTCTGGGCGCAAGGTTCGCCACGATTACCACTTTCCTCCCGATCAACAACTCCGGCGCGTACGATTCGGCGATTCCAGCCACAACCTGTCGAACCTCTGTACCCAGGTCGACTTCCAGGCGGAGCAATTTGTCTGCACCTTTCACTTTCTCCGCCGCTTTGACTTGCCCTACACGCAGTTCGATCTTCGCAAAATCGTCGATGCTGATTTTCCCGTCAGGCACGGGTGCGGCAGGCTTCGCCGCAGGCGCTGGAGCCGCGGGAATTGCGGCGGGAGGGGTTGCCGTCGCATGTGGTGCTGCGTCAGGTTGCGCTACGGTCGTCGGTCCGCCTCGTTGCTGCTCTTCCATCTTCTGCATCCTTTCAATTGCGCTCTTGTCGGCGCGCGGGAATACAGCTTCTACATTGCCCAGCTTCGTTCCCAATTGGAGCTGTCCCCATTTCAACTCCGAGAGGGGAAACTTGCGAATATCACCCAAGCCAAGCTGCGCCCAGATCCTCGATGTCGCGTCGGGAATCACCGGATGTGATAATGCGGTCACGATGCGCAACGCTTCGGCGCTGGTGTACAGAATGGTTCCCAGGCGTGAACGGCTTTCTTCATCCTGCTTTTCCCCGAGCGCCCAAGGCTCATTTTCGACGATATATTTGTCTACCGCCGCCACCAACCCCCATGCAACTTCCAGAGCACGCGAGAACTGATATTGATCAACCAACGCGCCGTACGCGGCGATCACCCTACGCGCTGCTTCAGCGACGGCGCTATCCCCAGGCTTTTGCGAAATCGCCGCGGAAGGATACGGCACCTCGCCGCGAAAATATCTTGTGATCATGGTCAGCGTGCGGCTAGCGAGGTTGCCGAGTCCGTTGGCCAGGTCTGCGTTATAGCGCTGGACCAGCGCGTCGAACGAAAAAGACCCGTCCTGACCGAACACCACTTCACGCAGCAGGAAGTAGCGCAAGGCGTCGGCGCCAAGTACATCGAGAATCGTCTCCGTACGCACGATATTTCCGCGCGACTTCGACATCTTGCTTTCCTCGAACAGAAGCCAGCCGTGCGCCATGATGCCCTTTGGCTGCGGAAGCCCTGCGGCCATCAGAAACGCGGGCCAATACACGCAATGGAAGCGAACGATTTCCTTGCCGATCATGTGCAGATCGGCCGGCCAGTATTTCTGGAATGCTTCCTGAGCGCCTTTGTGCGACGATCCGTAGCCAATCGCCGTGATGTAGTTCGCCAGCGCGTCGAACCACACGTAGATCACGTGTTTGGGATCATCCGGCACCGGAATGCCCCAGGAAAACGTCGAGCGGCTGATGGACTGATCACGCAGGCCGGAGCGCACGAACGACATCACCTCATTTCGCCGAGTCTCGGGGCGAATTAAGTCGGGTTGCTCGGTGTACAGTTGCAGCAACTTGTCCTGAAACGCCGAAAGTCTGAAAAAGTAATTCTCTTCCTTTACCGTTTCCGTCGGACGTCCGCATTCTGGGCACGGGGCTCCAGTTCCCACCGCATCCACATAGAGCTCGTCGAACACGCAATACTGGCCTGTGTAGGTGCCCTTGTAGATATGCCCGTTGTCGCGAATGCGCCGGAAGAGTTCCTGCATGCGCTTAATGTGGCGCTCCTCGGTGGTGCGGATAAAGTCATCGTTAGTGATTCCCATCCGCTCCCACAACGCCCGGAACTGCGCCGAGACTTCGTCGGTAAATTGTTGCGGCGTTTTGCCCGCAGCTTGCGCGGCGCGCTCAATCTTCTGCCCATGCTCGTCGGTGCCAGTGAGGAAGTAGGTGTCCGCACCCAACATGCGCTGCCGCCGCGCAATCGTGTCGCAAGCAATCGTGGTGTAAGCGTGGCCGATGTGAGGTCGCGCATTTACGTAATAAATCGGCGTCGTAATGTAGAACTTTTTATTCATCTGAGTATTCAGGCAACGGAAAGGAATTGTGATTTTAACGCATTCCTTCGCGAACCTTCGTGCCCTTTATGGTTGATGATTTTGTTAACGCTGGCGGTTCATGTAAAGCTGCATTGCTTCCTGCATGATGCTCTTCAACGGTATGCGCCGCTCGGTCGCGATGCGGCGGCAATCCTCGTATTCCGGAGCATAATTCGTTACGATGCCATTCCTGCTCGCGACCTTCAGCCGTACATCGCCCCAACGGGTCGCGACGGTGACCCACTCTCGCGGAAGCGTCTCACGCTTTTCCTCGCGCCACCGCACACCCAGAGTGCTCGTCTCCGTGAAAATCAAGTGCGTGAATTTGGATGCATCCTCGGGGCTGCACAGGACTGTCAGCAGCATTCCCGGCCGATTCTTCTTCATTTGCATCGGCACGCCAAAAGCATCGAGCGCGCCCTCTGCGAGCAGACGATCCATAACATAGCCGAAGACTTGCGGATTCAGATCGTCGATATTCGCTTCGAGCACGGTCACGGTGTCGGTGGGAAGCGCGGCCGAGAGTTCCGACTGCGCTTCGCCGATCGTGAGCCGCACAACATTCGCATGTCCGGCAAAGTCACGCGTCCCTGCTCCGTAGCCGGCCCTTTCGACCTTCATCGCGGGAAACGGCGCGAACCGTTTTGCCAGCGTTTTGACGATCGCGGCCCCGGTCGGCGTGACTAGTTCGTACGGAATGCCAGACGAATATATTGGCGCATCTTTCAATAATTCCAGCGTGGCTGGTGCCGGCACTGGCAATGTTCCGTGGGCGCACTTCACCGTGCCTCCGCCAACATTCAGCGGCGAACAGACAATTTCGTCTACGCCCAGAGCTTCGGCACCCACGGCCGCGCAGACAATATCCACCATGGCATCGACTGCTCCGACTTCATGAAAGTGAATCTTCTCGATGCTGGTGTCGTGAATCTTGGCTTCTGCCCCACCAAGTGCTTCGAAAATAGCGATGGCACTCTTTTTCGCTTCTTCGTTAATTGTCGCGTTGCAGATAATGTCGCGAATGTCATTCAGCCCGCGGCCATGTTCATGCGGATGACTGTGACTCTGTTCTTCTTCATGGGAGCGTCGCTTGGGTTCAGCGAGGTTTTGCAAGCCGTAATTGTGTTCCAACAGCGCAACCGGTTCCCGTTGATGAGCGTGGGCGTGCCCATGCTCGTCGTGACCGTGATCATGAACATGAGGACGGGCGGTATCGTCGGGGCCAGCGTGGGCGTGTCCCGACCGTTCGTCTTGTTGCTCCCAGATCTCGCGGGGTAAATCCTTCTCACCGTTCGAATACACATCGACCTTGATCGCGGTTATGCTGTTGCGCTGAACACGAGAAATCTCCAGCCTCGCCCCGATGTTCAACGCCGCAACCGTTTCTTCCAGAAGTTGCGGCGGAACGCCGGCATCGACGAGCGCGCCCAGGAACATGTCGCCGCTCACACCGGAAAAACAATCGAGGTAGGCTATGCGCATAGGACCTCGTCGGCGGTCGTTGGTCTTTGGTCGTGGCCAAGAGCCTGACCACTAAGGCCAACGACGAACGATCAACGACCGCGCGACTGATTTTCATCATAGGGAAGCGTGCCCACTCCGTCAAACCGCCGCGCCGCGCGGCTCTGCTACAATCACTATTTTCATCGACCGTCCCGAGGGACTCTTGTATCGTCATCTGGAACGCCGGCTTTCCCAGCAAATTCGCGAGTTTTTGTGTCGAAACTACGATCTCGATTTACCCAAGATTGTCATCGAGCAGCCGCCTCGCGTTGACCTTGGCGAATACGCTCTCCCACTCGCCTTTGAGTTGGCCAAGAAGCTGCGCAAACCTCCCCGGAAGATTGCCGAAGAGATCGTTGCCGGAATCGGCCCGATTGAAGGTTTTGAGAGGCTGGAGCTTGCCGGCGCTGGATACATCAACGTACGGGTTAAACGCGAGGTCCTCGCTGCCGCGCTCGCGGCCGATGAAAAGCCGAAGGCCGACGTCCCAGCGGGCAAGGTTCTGGTCGAGCACTCCAGCATTAATCCCAACAAGGCCGCGCACATTGGACACCTCCGCAATGCCATCCTGGGCGACACTTTTGTCCGCCTGCTGCATTTTGCGGGCAGGGAAGTGGATGTCCAGAATTACATCGACAATACCGGCGTGCAGGTCGCAGACGTGATCGTTGGATTCTTGCGTCTGGAGAAAAAGTCGCGCGCCGAAATCGAAGAACTGACCCGCCAGCCGCGTTTCGATTACTACTGTTGGGACTTGTACGCGCAAGTTTCCCGCTGGTATGAGCAGGACAAACAGAACCGAGATGCCCGTCATCAGGTGTTGCACGCCCTGGAGGAGGGTGGAAACGAGACCGCCGCGATCGCTGACTTGATTTCCACCGCCGTACTCCGCCGCCATCTCGAAACCATGGATCGGCTGGACATCGAATACGACTTCCTGCCCCGCGAGAGCGAAATCCTGCACCTGCATTTCTGGGATGCGGCTTTCACCAAACTCAAGGACGCCGGCGTGCTTTCCTTCGAGACCGAGGGCAAAAATAAAGGCTGTTGGGTGATGCGGCGAGGAAAAGCGAACGCAAACGACGCTGGGAACATAGAGGTTGCGGAAGAAGACCAAAAAGTTATTGTCCGCTCCAACGGCACCGTGGGCTACGTCGGCAAAGACATCGCCTATCACTTATGGAAGTTCGGACTGCTGGGGCGCGATTTCGGATATCGCAAGTTCTATCGCTATCCCAATAGTCATGACTGCTGGATTTCGACAACCAACGGCGTGCCCGATCATCCGCATTTTGGAGACGTTGCGGAGCTTTA
The DNA here is from genome assembly GCA_035483835.1 of Terriglobales bacterium. Classification (GTDB taxonomy): domain Bacteria; phylum Acidobacteriota; class Terriglobia; order Terriglobales; family Acidobacteriaceae; genus JABDBE01. The sequence continues at coordinate 436 of DATHPO010000285.1, read as the reverse complement.
CAACGTGATCGACGCCCGCCAAGCCGAGGCCCAGAACACCGTCATTGAAGCTCTGCGCGGACTTGGCTACAACCAGCAGGCTGATCACTACACGCATTTTTCTTATGAGATGGTCGCTCTCACCCCGCGTTGTGCCGCCGAACTGGGTTATCAGTTGTCCGACGAGGACAAGACGCGTTCCTACATTGAGGTTTCTGGTCGAAAGGGTTTTGGCGTAAAGGCCGATGATCTGATCGACACGCTGATTGCTTCTGCAAAAAGCGAAGTCGATCCTCGCCACCCACAGTTAAGCGACGCTGAGCGCATGACGATCGCGACGCAAATTGCGGTTGGCGCGCTGCGTTATTTCATGTTGAAGTTCACCAAGCCCTCCGTGATTGCCTTCGATTTCAAGGAAGCGTTAAGTTTTGAAGGCGAGACCGGCCCCTACGCGCAG
>DATHPO010000284.1:0-8838 GCA_035483835.1 Terriglobales bacterium | reverse complement strand
CGCTCAGCGTCCCCGACCCAAATCACATCAACAGCTTTATGAATTTCCGCGTTGCGGATATTCAAGCATGCTATGAATTATGGAAAAGTCGAGGAGCGGAGTTCATCACGGAGCCGATCCCCAAGTACGGTGAGAAGCGCTGCTACATCCGGGATCCTGACGGATATATTATCGAGGCCGGACAGAGCACCGACCTCAAGTACGGATGACGATCGGCCCCGAAAAGGCATTCTCACAGTCCCGGGCGAGTTGTCGCCAAACCGGAATTTGTTATCGACAGACCCCGCGGTCAAGTCCTGGTCGCGTTACCGGAAACTGATCCAATACCCCAACAGCCGTCCCGACGTGAAAATCAGTTCGCTGCAACCGGAGGCCAACCCAGTTTGCGAAACCTGATAGTCTCCAAAGCCGCCTTTGCAACGGCCAACTCGGTACGTTCTTCGTGTTGATCGGGGGCGTTTAGAAGTTGTCGGGAGCGTTCGACCATGGCCAGCTCTGCGGCGAAAAGCAGTAGCGTCACGTTCTCTCTATCGGAGTCCATGAATGCTTGCGTGTACAGTTCTTTCCACAACGGCTGGTCGGACTGCCCCATGGCCCCCTCCCTACGACTGAGCAATTGAAAATACGCCTGTCCATCTGTGAGAACTGTTCAATTTTGATCACTTTTGCGAAGCGCCGCCGGGCGAGACGGGCGGGAAACGCCAGGCGAAGATAAAGCGAAGATGATAATATCGCGTGATGAGCGACGAAGCTCGGAAAAAATTGATCTACCTAGTGGCCGGGATGCTGCTGTGCCGCAAGCTGGATGTGTTGGAAGGGCGTCTGTCGCCGGCAAGAGAAATGGCCTTCCGTGATGCGATAGAGATGGCATCGGAACCTATGCGGCGGGTGGAGGCTCGATTTCCTACGGCGAACAAATACGTTATTTGATTGAACCTCCAGTCGCCTCTATATTCGCAAAGCTATTGCCTGATCCCGGTTCGTTTTTAGTGGAGAGCTTTCCAATAGGTCCTAGAGTGCATCGGCCGGAACGACCATCGCGATTCCGCTATTCTGTTCGACATTCCTGTGTAGGTGCTTGCGGTCGTGAGCGTCAGGTTGGAGTCCTCATGATAGAACCCGCTCACAACCCCGAGTAACTCGTAGTGACTGCCGAGAACAAAGCTGCCGTTTCGACTGCCAAGCATCCGCTCCTGTTCTCACACCGCAGGCACCCGTCACGACCATTGCTCCTGTTATCACGATGAACCCGACGATACACATCCCAGTGCAACCGCCAGCACCTGAATCTCCCAAGCAAATTGTTCCGCCTGTTTCCGTAGCCCCCTAGCCTCTCCCAACCTGTGCATCGAATCGACAAAGATCGGAAAGATTTCACTCGAAGGCGACACTTGGACGCTGAAGCCAAATCCCAGAAGTCAGATCAAACCCAATCGAGCCTTGCTCGCGGAGATTTCCAACGACTGATTTGGCGCACACCGCTAAGGCGGCGAATTTCGTCAACACTTGCAGCGCGTCGTGGATTATTTCGCGCGCCGTCCTGCTGAAAAATTGACATTCTGTGCGCCGCCTTTCAGAATCCTTGCCACACCGTGATGTGCGAAATCCGTCATGCCAGATGATCTCGCATCGCCCGCGTCCGGGGCACGCATGTTGTCTATCCACGCAGGATTCACTCTCACGGGTGTCATGACCACCCTTCTGGGTCCGTTGCTTCCCTTCCTGGCGGCCCACTGGTCGCTGAACGATGCGCATTCCGGGGATCTGTTTCTCGCTCAGTTTGCCGGCTCGTTCTTATCGACGATCCTGTGCGGACGATTGATTTCGTTGCGCGGCTTCCGTTTCTGCTTTGTCACGTCATTCGCGATGATCGCCCTTGGAACGTTTCTTCTGGTCCGCGGGCCGTGGACACTCGGTCTCGCAGCCGTTTTTCTATATGGTTCGGGCCTCGGCGTAAGCATTACCTCAATTAATTTGTGGATTGGCGAAGTCAACCCCGCGGGTCGCGCGGGTGCGCTCAGCCTGGCGAATTTCATTTGGACCATCGGCGCACTTGCATCTCCATCACTCGTGGCATTGGGCGATCGCCTTCATCGAATGAGCTTGGTGTTGGCCGCACTGGGGGCTGTGGCGGCGCTGCTAGCGATGGTTTTTGCGGCATCACATTTCGAAAGCGCCGCGGCAGCCGCCGCCGAAACAAAAGCAGGGCCGACCCTGAATTTGTCGTTCAGCAAGACGCTTCAGGACCGTTTCGCACCTGCGTTCGCCCTGATTTTTTTTCTGTATGTGGGAACTGAAAACTGCTTGTCGGGTTGGGTCGCGACGTACGCCCATCGCTTGCAATCGCCTGATAGCGACGCGTGGGCGTTGATGCCTTCCTGTTTTTGGGGCGGATTACTTCTAGGACGACTCTTGCTTCCAATGATTCTGCACGGGGTTTCAGAGCTGCGCTTGTTGCGTGCGAGCCTTGCCCTGGGCGCAATTGGCTGTTGCGTGCTGCTCGATTCGCAGAACATTCCCGGCGTGGCCGCGGGCTGCGCCATCGCCGGCATAGGTCTCGCGGGAGTTTTCCCTATCGCGATGTCGTGGCTCTCTGAATATTGCGGTGCCGAAAATCGTCAACTTGCTGCGCTGATGCTGGCGCTCGGAGGACTGGCAGGAGGCTTGCTCCCTTGGCTGGTGGGTTTCGTTTCCAATCTTCTAGGGAGCTTGCGAATCGGCTTGATGACCCCCCTCGCCGCAATTACTGTGATTCTCATCGTGTGCGCCTTCCCAAAGTCAGCTTTACCCGCGTGTGCCAGCAAAGGTTAGCCAAGTTCAAGTTTCAAATCGCTGAAGTTGGCTCCAAATCCCGGCCCCTCGGGCGCGGCGCAGGTAATTCCCACAAGCACTTTCGGCTCTGGCGTAAAGTAGCCTTGGCGCACGGTCGTTCGAACCATCCATCGAACACGAGGTCTCAATCGAAACTTTTCATAGCACTCCTCCCGGATTTAACGTCCAAGCAGTCCGTTAGGCGGTTTTTACTCGCGGCTCGTGTTCCACGGGAAAGTTTACGGAATTTGCGATGAAGCACTTCGCATGCGCGTCCGCCTGTAGTTCACGCGCCTTCGCGATATCGGTCCCAGGTGCAACGGTGACTTCGGGCCGAAGAATCACGCGGGTGAAGTGCCCCGATCCATCCGGCGTCTCCTCCATGAAACCCTCCGCGTGGTCAACGTATGCAGTGACAACAATCCCCGCGAGAGCGGATAAATGGAGATACCAGAGCTTGTGGCACGCAGACAACGAGGCAACCAGCAGTTCCTCGGGATTCCAGCGCGCTGAGTCGCCTCTAAATGCCGGATCGGAAGAACCGGGTATGACCGGCTTCTGACCTTCGCCAACGATTTCGTGCCGTCGTTCGTAGTTCTTATAGCCGGATGTCCCGGTCCCGGTGTTGCCCGTCCATTTAACGACGACGGCGTAATGATGCGTTTTTGACACCTCGCACCCCCAGTCGGATAGGAAAACTAACGTAGCACAAAGGATGGGAGGTCCGAGGGGCATAGAAGGAGGCGCAGCGCCAGCCCGGGTGTCCAAATCGCCGGACCTCAAACGTCACCATAGTGGCGGTACACAATCTCGCTGCAAACCGCATAACGGAGACGTTTTATGCACTGGGAAATGTTGCTAGCTATCGAAATCGCGTTGACTGTCGTTGCGGTGTGGTTGGGACGCTACAGCTGCGTCTGCACCTTAGTCGCGGTCGCCCGAACCGCCGTCGTCGTGTTGGCATCCATCGCCGGATGTAAGTGATATGGCAAACTGGCTGAGGCAAAGACATCTTGGCGTCGCTGTCCAAATGGCAGAATCTCAAACGTCATTCCAATAGCAGCACATGATGCGACCTAAAATCCATGATGGAGGCTCCAATGAAATACATGCTGATGGACTATGTGGTTGAAGCGGGTTGGCCTCAATTGACCAAGCAGGAGCAGGAACACTGGTTGGGCGCCTACAAAGCATATATGCAGGCTATGGCGAAAGCGGGTGTTCTGAACAGCAGCAACGGGCTGTTCCCCACTTCGTCGGCGACGACCGTGCGCGTCGCGAATGGCAAGCCCCAAGTGCTCGATGGCCCCTATGCCGATTCGAAAGAACAGTTGGGCGGTTTTCACATCATCGAGGTGCCCGATCTTGATGCCGCGATTGCCTGGGCATCCCGCTCTCCGACCGCGCTGCATGGCGTTGTGGAAGTGCGCCCCGTGCGCGAGGGAACGCTTCTAACCAACGACATTTCTGAGTACATAAAAAAGTGAGCATCCGGCGCGACCGATATCCGGGAACGGCCGGTCCGCTGCGACCTGAATAAATTCGAACATTCAAAAAAAAGGAGAAGAGACATGCGCAAATTAGGCGTATTCAATAACGTGTCGTTGGACGGTTACTTTGTGGACGCGTACGGCGACATGCGCTGGGCTTACCGGGATAAGCCGGACGCCGAATGGAACGCATTTGTGGCGGGTAACGCCAGCGGCGGAGGTGAGTTATTGTTCGGCAGGATTACGTACGAACTCATGGCCAGCTACTGGCCTACTCCGTTGGCCAAGCAAAATATGCCCGCGGTCGCCGATGGAATGAACAGAATGCCGAAGATTGTTTTTTCCAGAACGCTAGGCAAAGTGACTTGGAACAACACGAAGCTGTTGAAGGGCGACCTGGCGACGGAAGTACGAAAGCTGAAGAACGAACCCGGTCCGGACATCGTAATTCTGGGAAGCGGCAGCATCGTCTCGCAATTGGCGCAGGAAGGCTTGATTGACGAATTCCAGATCGTGGTGAATCCGATCATCCTCGGCAAGGGTCGGACCATGTTCGATGGCCTCAAAGAAAGAGTCACGCTGAAGCTGGTGAAATCGCGAGTATTCGGCAACGGAAATGTCGTGCAGGACTACGAGCCGGCGGCCCGAGACGCCTAAAATATCCGTGGAGTCCGGTGATCGAAGGAGCAGTCCATGACTGAAACGAAACTTTTGATGACCGGCATCGCCTTCCCCAACGGCATGGTTGTGACACCCGATAACTCAACTTTGATTGTGGCGGAGTCGTACGGCAAGAGGCTTACGGCCTTCGACATCGCGCGCGATGGCAGCTTGTCGAACCGGCGCGTGTGGGCTGACCTTGGCGTAGGCGTTCCCGACGGCATTTGTCTCGATGCGGAGAACGCCATCTGGTACGCGGACGTCCCCAACAAGCGCTGCGTGCGACTTCGCGAAGGCGGCGAAGTGCTGCAGACGATCAACTTGGATCGCGGCTGCTTTTCTTGTGCGCTCGGAGGCGCAAACATGAGAACGTTTTTCATGGTGGCAACCGAGTGGCGTGGTACTGCGCATATGGCCAACGGGCCGCGAACGGGCCAGATAGTTACTGCAGAGGTGGCCGTCTCCGGCATCGCCCGCGAACATGTTCGCAGTCTTTCGTGAGCGTATGAGTCCCCCTGAAACCAATGCGCAAGCGCGCAGCACGGCGGATGCCGTCGCGCGCCGCAGTTACGGCAAGCTCGTTGCCTTCCTCGCGGCGCGCACGCGCGATGTCGCGGCTGCGGAAGACGCGCTCTCCGAAGCCTTCGCTTCCGCGCTCGCGGATTGGCCGCCGAACGGCTGTCCATCGAATCCGGAAGCGTGGCTGCTCACAGTCGCGCGCCGAAAGGCCATTGATATGCATCGAGGATTGCGCCGCCATGAACTCGCTGCTGACGAGTTGCACGTCATGGCCGAAGGGCTCGAGGCTGCCGCAAGCGCGGCCGCAATTCCAGATCAGCGGCTCGCGCTGATGTTCGCCTGTGCGCATCCCGCAATTGACGCCGGCATTCGTGCGCCGCTGATTCTGCAAGTAATACTTGGGCTGGATGCGAAGGCCATCGCGTCGGCGTTCCTCATGTCTTCCGCGGCGATGGGCAAACGGCTCGTTCGGGCCAAGAACAAAATCCGGCAGGCGGGCATTCCCTTTCGCGTTCCTGAGCGTGAGGAACTTCCCGCTCGGCTCGACACCGTACTCGACGCCGTTTATGCCGCGTTCGCCGAAGGTTGGACCGACCCTGAAGGCACAGATGTCGTGCGCCGCGATCTCACCGAGGAAGCGTTCTTTTTGGCCAGAATTGCGACCGAACTTTTGCCCGACGAGCCGGAGGCCCTGGGCCTGCTTGCATTCATGCTGCACGCCGAAGCCCGGCGTCGCGCTCGGCGCAATCGCAACGGTGACTACGTTCCGCTCGCCGAGCAGGATTCGGCCTTGTGGGATTCGCAAATGATATTTGAGGCCGAGGAGCTTCTGCGGCGCGCGAGCTCTCATAGCTCTATCGGCCGCTATCAGCTGGAAGCGGCGCTCCAATCGGCGCACGTGTATCGCTGCCGCACCGGTTATGCCAACTGGGCAGATGTCGTCAAGTTATACGACGCTCTTCTCGCGCTCACCGCCTCGCCGGTAGTCGCGATCAATCGCGCACTTGCAATTGCTGAGTTGCACGGCGCAAGCGCCGGCCTTGACGCAATACCAGACATGGCCGCGGACGCGCGGCTCGCCGAATACCAACCCTACTGGGCAGCCCGCGCGGAACTTCTATCCAAGACCAGCGCACAGGACGAAGCCCACAGCGCCTATGGGATGGCCATCGGCCTTGAGCGCGACGACGCCGTCCGCCGCTTTCTGCAACGACGACAGTCGGCATTGGCACGTTAACCGTTCGTACCGACAGGGACGCAGCCCGTCAGTAATCGGCAGCGACCGGGCGTCACGCTTTGGGCATCGCATCCCTTTTTTCGACGTGTGCGCGGTGCGCGGGCGTAGTATTCACCACAGAGATGGTGGCCTTTGGCGCGGACATATCTTCGCGCGCTGGCCGGGGCGCCCAGCCCAGCGTTCGTTTTCGTGAACGAGTACACACAAGTCCCTAGTCCCAAAGCCGGTGCCACAAACTCATCACACTCGAGTCGGAGTAGGGATCACGATTGCGCATGACCCCCTCCACGGATCCGGACGAGCGGCTTTCTCGCATCCGGCTCTTGCCGTAGGTGACGACGCCCATGCGCCGCAGAGGATAGGGATGGCAGACAGAAGGCAGAGGCAGCCAACGAGTAATCAGGCGCCGCATGCGATCCCAGAGAACGCGACCGTTCTGACTGCGCCGCGACAGCGCGCGATGCCAGAGCCGTCCCACTTGGAACCAAAAAGTCCACAGCGCCTTATGGTTCATGGGCACTCCGTAGTACCGGATGTGTCCACGCATCACCGCTTGCAACCACTTGCCCAGTTCGGGGATGGGTTCGTGCATCCCTCGCTGAAGTTCGGCTTTCCCCTCGTTCAGCTTCGTCTGCAACCTTTTGCGGATCGTCTGCCGCAACACCGTAAACCGTCCATTGCTTCTCTTCTTCACGCAGATATGCGTAAAGCCGAGAAAGTTGAACGTTTCCGGTTTCCCTTCTCTACGCCACTTCCGGCTGTCGATCGCATAGGGACCGAACTCCAGAAGTCGCGTCTTCTCGGGATGCAGTTCCAGGTGGAACTTCTTCATTCGTTCCGTGAGCTCCGCCCGGAACTGCTCGGCATCCGTTTTGCTGTTAAATCCAACCACGATGTCATCCGCGAAACGCACCACGATCACCTCGCCGTGCGCCCGCTTCCGACGCCATGCTTGGACCCACAGGTCGAACACGTAATGAAGATAGACGTTCGCCAAAAGCGGCGAAGCACTTCCGCCTTGGGGCGTCCCTTCCTCCACGCGTATTCGCTTCCCATCCTCCAGCACGCCGGCATTCAGCCATTTCTGGATCAAACGCACGACGCGCCGATCTGCGATCCGGTGCTCGACGAACTTCACAAGCCATTCGTGGGAAAGCCCATCGAAAAAACCTTTGATGTCCAAATCGAGTACCCAGTTCACTTTCCTCGTCAGCAGTCCCGTGTAGAGCGCGTCCAGCGCTTGGTGCTGGCTGCGTCCTGGTCGGAACCCGTACGAGAAGCCGAGAAAGTCCGTTTCGTAGATAGCGTTCAGCACCTCGACCGCCGCACGCTGGACGATCTTGTCTTCCAGCGCCGTTACTCCGAGCGGTCTCTGCCGCCCGTCGGCCTTCGGTATATACACTCTACGCACCGGCTTCGCTCGGTACGCTCCGCGCTTCAGCCTTGCGGAAAGGTCTTGGAGATTCGTTTCCAGTTCCTCCCCATAGTGCCGCCACGTTTCCCCGTCCACACCCGGAGCAGCTTCCTTCTTCAGCGAGAAGTAAGCCATCCGCAGCGTGTCCAGGTTGTAGATGTGGTGCAGGAGCGCCGTGAACCGCAACTTCTTATCCTTTGCTGCTGCTTGACGTACCCGCCCGAGCGCACTGAGCGCGTTGCTCCGGCTTTGTATCCGGCACGCGTTTTGCTGAGGCAGGTTCCCTTTGGCCAGCCCTCTTCCCTCCATCTCCTCCGCCACCGGTTGCCCGGTGTTGTTCGGGGACTTCGCAGGTACAGCAGGGCTGTCCGACTTCCCAAGTCCGTTCGTCATCGGCGTGCGTCCTTGGACTTCCCGATGCGTCCCAGAGCCACTGCAGCCCTGGGCAAACCTGGGATCTCCCGGTTCCCGAGCGAGGTGCTTCCGTACGTGCACGGGGTCTCTGACCGCGCGGGACTCTGGCACACCTCGCGATATCGGTGCACCCGATGGGGCCTTCCGCATCCTCCTACAGCGTCGGCGTCCCGGAGTGGATTTCTTTCGCGGCTGATTACCCGGCCCGCGCGTTCCCCTGTCAACGCTTCGACGCCGCCCTTGCGAGCGGCTCCGCATGACTCGGGGCCGATGTGGGTCGCTAAACCACTATC
>DATHPO010000283.1:0-17215 GCA_035483835.1 Terriglobales bacterium | reverse complement strand
GATTCAGGAGAACGTGCGCGGCGCTGACGTTTTTGTGCTGCAGCCGACTTGCCGTCCGGTGGACGAGCATTTGATGGAACTGCTCCTGATGATTGACGCGCTGAAGCGGGCTTCGGCGCGGCGCATTACGGCAGTGGTTCCTTATTACGGGTATTCGCGGCAGGACCGCAAGGATAAACCGCGGGCGCCGATTTCAGCAAAGGTCGTGGCGGATTTGCTGACTACCGCGGGGGCGGACCGGGCGTTGATTATTGATCCGCACGCGCCGCAGATACAGGGATTTTTTAATATCCCAGTCGACCATCTGTTCGCGTCGCCGGTGCTGGTGGATCATTTCAGGAAGCTGAATCTGCCGAATCTGACGGTGGTCTCACCGGATGCGGGCGGCGTGGAACGGGCTCGATTCTTCGCCAAGAAGATGGAAGCTGCGCTGGCCATCGTCGATAAACGCCGCGTGGAGATGAATGTGGCCGAGGTGATGCACGTGATCGGCGATGTGAACGGCAGGACTTGCCTGGTGATCGATGACCTGATCGATACCGCCGGCACGCTGGTGAAAACCGCGGCTGCTCTGGTGAAGAACGGCGCCAGCAAGGTCTATGGATGCGCTTCGCATCCCGTGCTTTCCGGGGACGCGGTGGAGAACATTTCACAGTCTCACTTTTCGGAGGTCGTGGTCACCAATACGATTCCGCTGAGCGAGGCGGCACGAAAAGAGCCGAAGATCAGGGTGTTGTCGATCGCGGGATTAATTGGACGTGCGATCCAATCGATTCATGAAGAGACATCCGTCAGCAAATTATTTTTGTAAACAGGAATCAAAATTATGGCAACTGCAACTGAAAATACCGTACTGGAAGCACAACCGCGGGAAGCGGGTACTAAGAATGATGCGCGACGGGTCCGCGTTAGCGGAAAAGTGCCGGCGGTCTTGTATGGCGCTGGCAAAGAGGCTCTCTCCGTCAGCCTCGATCCGCGGCAGGTGTCGCGCATTCTGCACTCGCAGACCGGCTACAACACTATTTTTGATCTGGCCCTCGACGGTGGCGAGCGGACGAAGGCAATGATCGTGGACTGGCAATATGAGCCCATCAAAGGGGCATTGCTGCACATCGATCTGAAGCGCATCGCCATGGATCAGACACTCACCGTCAATGTCCCAATCGTGCTGAAGGGCGAGGCGGCTGGGGTCAAGCAGCAAGGCGGCATTCTGGAGCAGATTCTGCGTGAAGTGGAGATTGAGTGCCTGCCAAGCGACATTCCGGCGTCCATTGAGGCGGATGTTTCCGAATTGGTGTTTGGAAAAGTGTTGCGCGTATCCGATCTGCCGCACGGTGACAAGCTGAAGTTCCTGACCGATCCGAACCAGCCGGTGGCAACAGTCATCACGGTCAAGGAAGAAGTGGTGGCAACGCCGGAAGCGGTTGCTGCCGAAGCTGGAGCGACTCCCGCCGAGCCCGAGGTTATCAAGAAGGGCAAGCAGGAAGTTGGCGAGGAAGGCGCGGAGCCTGCCGCCGAGAAGGCGGAGAAGCCCGAGAAGAAAGAGAAAAAGTAGGATATTTCACCACAGAGTCACAGAGACACAGAGAATTACGAATAAGAAATTGACCTGGATTTTCTCTGTGACTCTGTGCCTCTGTGGTGAACACGTGAAGCTTATTGTTGGGCTGGGCAATCCGGGCGAGGACTACGAGCTTACGCCTCACAATGTGGGATTTCGTGCGGTCGACCGGATTGCGAACGAGTACGGGGTCGAGGTTAGAAATCGTCAGTGCCGCGCGCTGACGGCACGCGTGGTGATTGGCTCGGAAACGGTTTTGCTGGCCAAGCCCGAGACATTCATGAACCTGAGTGGCATCTCGGTTCGTGAATTGGTTACGAAGCATGACATCAGGCCGGAAGAAGACCTGATCGTGATTCAGGATGAACTGGATTTTTCGTTGGGCACGATACGGATTCAACGGAAACGGAGTTCGGCGGGGCATAACGGGATCGAGTCCATTCTCAGTTCGCTGGGCACGAATGATTTTTTGCGGATCCGGATAGGCGTGGCTCCGGACCGCAAGGTTGAAGATGGAATGAGTTATTTGCTGTCGCCATTTCGTAAGGCGCAGCTCAAGGTTGTCGACGAGATGCTCGAGGTTGCAGCCGACGCAGTGAAAGTTATTTTGACAGAGGGCGCGGCTGCTGCCATGAATCGCTTCAACCGCAAGGGCGACACAGAAAACAATTAGGCACGGATTCTCATGGATGCATACGGAGATAACGAATGAATCGTACTTATGAACTAATGTTCATCGTCCGCCCTGACATGGCGGAAGAGGACCAGGACAAACTTATTTCCACGCTGGAGGCGGCAGTGGCCTCTTCATCCGGGCAGGTGAAGAACGTGGAACGCATGGGCAAGCGGCGGCTGGCGTACACCGTCCGAAAATTTCATGACGGCATCTATGTGCTGCTGACGGTCGAAGGCGGCGGCGGATTAATTCATGAACTGGAGCGGCGCCTGCGGGTGACCGAGCCGGTCATCAAGTTCCTTACCGTGCGCATCGACGAGGAGCAGAAGCGGCTGGATAAGATCAAGGCGATCAAGGATGCCAAGCGCAAAGCCGCAGCGCCAGCGCCAGCGGCTGAGCCTGCCGGGGAAGCTCCGGCGGCTACGGCGTAAGAGCCGTCGTTGGTCATTGGCCTTTGGTCGTTGGCCAACCCGAACCGACGCAGAATGCCAACGACGAACGACCAATGACCAACGACTGATTTTAAGGAGCAACATGGCTGACGAAACTAGATCAACATCTGAATCATCTTCCGGCGGTGACCGGCCGGATCGCGGCGAGCGGCGTCCGTCTCGTCCGGGCGGGCCTGGCGGCGGTCGCGAGGGCGGCCCTGGTGGACGGAAGTATTTCCGGCGCAAGAAGGTTTGCAAGTTCTGCGTCGAAAAGATCGAGGCGATCAACTACAAGGACATTCGTCTGCTGGCGCAGTTCGTGGCGGAAAGCGGCCGGATCGTGCCGCGGCGCCTGACCGGCGTTTGCACTCCGCACCAGCGACGGCTGTCTTTGGCGATCAAGCAGGCGCGCAATATTGCTCTGCTGCCATTCGCTGGCCGAGCAGCATAAAAAGCGGCCACGGATGAACACGGATTCGCACGGATGGTCTTTTTTGCCTGTCCGTGAACATTCGGCCTGTAGACATCTTAAAACGGGAGTCATTTATGGAAGTCATTCTTAAAGAGGATGTAGCTAAGCTCGGTTCGCGCGGCGACGTGGTGAAAGTCGCCGAGGGCTTCGGGCGGAATTATTTGCTGCCGCGAAAGCTGGCCATTGAAGCGTCCGCCGGCAACAAAGCGGTGATTGAACAGATGAAGGCGGCATCGGTGCGCCGCTCGGCCAAGGAGAAGACGCAGGCGGAAGAATTGGCCAAGCAGTTTGACGGTCTCTCGGTTGCTTTCCAGCGCCGCTCCGGAGAGCACGATCAGCTGTTCGGTTCTGTCACGTCCAGTGACATCGGGGACGCGCTCGAGAAAAAGGGCTTCAACGTGGATCGCCGCAAAGTCCAGCTCCATGAGGCGCTCCGGACTTTGGGCGAATTCATGATTCCCATTAAGCTGCACAAGGATGTGACTGCCCATCTGAAGGTGGTGATCGAGAAGGAAGCTACCGCCGAATAAGGATCAAACCGGGGCGGTCGATCGCACCGCCCCTTAGAGCCTCGCCAGCCGACATAACCTTTGTGCTTCCATCCTGTTACCTGTGTTCTTAGGCGGCAAAAATCCTGCCGGACTTCTATAATTCCTGCTCACGGTTGGGCTTTCAGCCCGTCCATAGCTATGCGACCGGGAAGAACGGCAATGGCGTCCCGGTGCATTCGAGGACAAAGAAAATATGCCGGCCGGCGCATGGGCTGTACCATTTGCAGTTGGCGAGTGTTCCCATCCGGTAATAAGACGGGATCCAAGGGAAGAAGCTGGCGGAATCCAGGACCCCCAATTACGGGGCCATATGGCTGGGCAGGCTTCAGGGCGTATCGACGACACCTTACTGGTCCGCGAGGCGCAGCGCGGCAATCGCGTTGCCTTCGAGGAGCTGGTGCGGAACTACGACCAGGCAGTGCTGCGGCTGGCGCTCCATCTCACCGGCTCGGAACCCGAAGCCCAGGATGTTTACCAGGAAGCTTTCCTGAAAGCGTACAAGAGCATCGGCAATTTTCGTTTCGAGTGCTCTTTTTACACCTGGATCTACCGCATCGTGACCAATCTTTGTCTCGATCACTTGCGAAAGAGGCAGGTGCGTAAAGAAGATGCGCCGGTTGCAACCGATGCGTCCGGGGAGCAGTACGATGTACTCGATCAAGTTCCGGATGGCCGGTCGGGGGCGAATCCAGAACGCGATCTGATGCGCCGTGAGCTGGGCAAACGCATTAGCCATGCGCTGGAGAAATTAACGCCCCGGGAGCGCATGGTTTTTGAGTTGAAGCACTATCACGGGCTTAAGCTGCGGACCGTCGGTGAGGTGCTGCACACGACGGAAGAAACTGCGAAGAATACTTTGTTTCGCGCGACTCAGAAATTGCGCGGAGCGCTGGCCGATATGAGATGAGGTTTCCCCTGAGGGGGTGCGATTATGAAATGCGAGTGGGTTAAAGAAAACGTTCTCCTGTACGTCTACAACGAATTGGCCGATGACGCCCGTTACGAGCTCGAACAACATCTGGCACGCTGCGCCGACTGCACTGCCGAGCTCAAGACGACGCGTAAGTTCCACACCATGCTCTCCGAGTTGCCGGTGGAGGAGCCTTCGCCCAACCTGGTTGCGGCTTCTCGCATGCGGCTGCAGGAAGGCCTTGAAACCGCGGAGCAGGGAAGGTTTTGGCATCGGCTGATTTTCGATCCCGCAGCGTGGCTTCGTCAGATTCGCTTTGCTCCCGCTCTGACCGCCGCTATCTTTATTGTTGGTTTTGCCGGCGGCATCGCGACGACCTACAAGGTTGTCGGCGGCAATGGTGTTTCAATTAGTTCAATCCCCGTCGTCGCCGCCCCGGCCGAGTCCTCCATTACGGGCATTCAGTCCATCTCTCAAGATCCCGGATCGAACCACATCAGCATCAAGTACAACACGGTTTCCACGCAGGAAGCGCAGGGCTCGCTCAACGATCAGCGCATCCAGCAGTTGTTGCTGTTCGCGGCGCGCAATAACTACAACTCGGGTGTGCGGATGGATTCTGTCGATCTGCTGACGCAGGAGCCGAACAACACGCACGTACGCGAAGCGCTCATCTATGCGCTGCGCTATGACTCGAATCCGGGAGTGCGGCTGAAGGCGCTGGACGGTTTGGGTCCGTATGTCAAGAGCGATCCGCGGGTGCGGGATGCGATGCTTGAGACCCTGGTCCAGGATGCCAATCCGGGAGCTCGCACCGAAGCTCTACATCTTCTCGAGCCGGTGCGAGCCGACAGCAGCGTGCGGTTGGTTTTGCAAAAGCTGGCGCAGGGCGATCAGAACCAATACATTCGGTCGCAAGCTCGTATTATGCTGGCGCAGCTACCAGAATTTGATTGAGGTAGAAACAAGCATGTGGGATGGGCACATGCCTATCCAGCCGACACTTTCGGTGATGTGAGGATGAGGACGGACGGTGAATGTTGAAGCAACTCTCTAAATTCGTCGCGGTGGTGTTGTTGAGCTTGCCCCTGGCAAGCGCGCAACAGACCCGCGTTTATGGTGATGGCGGTAACTGGACGCAAGAGATCACGGGATCGCTTGCGATGGTCAAGAATCTGAAGGTCAAAGTTGATATCGGTTCGGTGCGCGTGGAAGGTGGTTCGCAGCAAGGCATCAACTACGTCATTCGTAATCATTCCTATAGCGGTTCGGAAGACCGGGCCCGGCGTGAATTTGAGAACTACAAGATCAGCGCGTACGTCCATGGAGATACGGCGTGGATCGTAGGCGATTGGCAAGGCGGCAGGCCGCACAAGTTTTCCGGCGACTTCGTAGTCAACGTGCCGCGCGAGATGGATGAGGTAAAAGTCGAGACAGAAGGTGGCAACGTCAGTGCCAGCGGGATCACCGGCCGGCTGGATGCGCAAAGCGGCGGCGGCACCATTCGGGTTGACGATGTCGGCGGCGCCATCAACGCGGAAACCGGGGGCGGCAGCATTGATGTGGGCAACGTAGCTTCCGATGTCAGCCTGCACACCGGCGGGGGTTCCATCAAGGTGAATTCCGCGAAGGGGAAGATCGAGGCTGAGAGCGGCGGGGGCAGCGTAACCATCGTCTCCGGCATGCAGGGCGCGGTGCTGGAGACCGGTGGCGGCAGCATTCAGGTGGAGCGCTGCGCGGGTCGAGTGAAGGCCAGCACCGGCGGCGGCAGTATCGATCTGGGCGATATCGGCGGTCCAGCCGAAATGGAAACTGG
Source organism: Terriglobales bacterium (assembly GCA_035483835.1). Lineage (GTDB taxonomy): Bacteria > Acidobacteriota > Terriglobia > Terriglobales > Acidobacteriaceae > JABDBE01. The sequence continues at coordinate 10,798 of DATHPO010000283.1, read as the reverse complement.
CGGGGGCAGCATCCGGTTGAGTTCGGCTAAGGGCCCTGTCCGCGCGGAAACCGGCGGGGGCACCATCGAATTGAACGGAGTACCGTCGGCGCGGGCGGAGACCGGAGCCGGTGGAATCGTGGCAAAGTTTGTTGCGTCAAACGGCGAACACCACGATTCCGAGCTTGAAACTTCCGCCGGCGACATCACCGTTTACCTGGCTCCGAACGTGAACATCAGCGTTCGTGCTTCGATCGAAGTTGCTAACGGTCACAACATTCGGTCAGATTTTCCGGACATTCGAGTTACTACTGAAGGTGGCGACTACGGGCCAAAGACCGTCACTGCGGAAGGAAGCCTGAACGGCGGTGGTCCGGTGCTCAAGGTACGCACCACGACCGGGGACATCTGTTTCCGCCGGTCCAACCACTAGGATACTGCCTGGGGATTTGGAGGACGAACATGCGAAACTCAATTCTGACTCTGATCGTCGCGCTGCCGCTTCTGGCAGTAGCAACCTACGCTGCCGACCACGGTTCGTTTGCCGCGGCAACTGACACTTATTACGGTTTCTCCAGCGAGGATTGGGGCAGCGGTTCCTATCTCGGGGTGGACACGCGGGACATCACTCCCGACCGCCTGGCGCCGCTCCACCTGAAGGACGAGCGTGGCGTTGAAGTGACCATGGTGGATCAGGATGCTCCCGCCGGCAAGGCTGGCCTCAAAGAACAGGATGTGATCCTGACTCTAAATGGTACGGATGTACAAAGCGTCGAGCAGTTGCGCCGCATGATTCGCGAGACTCCGCCCGGGCGAGTGGTGACGCTCGGCGTTAGCCGCAACGGCCAGCCCATGACCATCAAGGTTGAGCTCGGCGATCGCAAGAAAAACTACTCTTACAACTATGGTCCGGATGGCAAGCAATTCAAGTTCAACATGCCCACTATGCCAACAATGCCTGTGATGCCGGTCATGCCCGAGATGGATATGCCGGTTTCCATCGTCGTCGTCCATTCCTCGGCGCGCAGCGGTCTGATGGTGGAGAACCTTACACCGCAGCTCGGAGATTTCTTCGGAGCCAAAAATGGCCAGGGAGTCCTGGTGCGTTCGGTCGAGAAGGGGAGCGGTGCGGACAAAGCTGGTTTTCGCGCCGGGGATGTGATCGTCAAGATCAATGGTGAGCCCATCCGCGACAGCGGTGACTTTACTCACGCCTTGCGCTCGCGCAAGGACAACACCGCCAGCATCAGCGTGATTCGGGATAAGAAAGAGCAGACCATCACCATCACTTTGCCCGAGCGAAAGCAATCGGATCTTTTCCGCGAAAGTCTGGACATCGAACTCCCCGAGATCGACGCCAAGACCCGCGAGGAAATAAGCCAGATCGAGACGCAGATGGCCCACCTCAAACCGGAAATGGAAGAAGCGATCAATCGTCAGATGAAGCAGCTGAAGCCGGAGATTGAACGGCAGACCCGCGAAGCCCAACGACGCGCCGAAGAGTACAAGCGGCAGGTGCGCGATGTACAACGGGAATGGCGGGACCACCAGCGTGAGATTGAGAGAGAACTAAGAGAGGAATTTGACGGACCCAGCAGCCTATTCTGATTGAATAATGGGGCTAGTTGCTGGAGCCCTTTGCCAAGCCGCGTTGCGGGGCCAGGCAAACTCGATTCCGCCCCGCCTGTTTGGCGGCGTACAAGCCCGCGTCAGCGGCCTTGACTAATTCGTCGCGGGTGCAACCGTGTTCGGAATAGTTCGCGGTTCCTGCGCTGATGGTGACCGGCCGGGGAACGCCCGGGAACTGCCAGGCCTCTACCGATTTCCGCAGTTTCTCAGCGACTCCCAGGGCGTGGACAGCATTGGTCTGGCAAAGCAGAATAGCGAATTCTTCGCCTCCGTAGCGGCACAGCACGTCGATCTTCCGCAGTTGCTGATGAAAGATCGAAGACACCTGCCGCAACACCTCGTCTCCCAGGAGATGCCCGAATTCATCGTTCAGGCGTTTGAACTGGTCGATGTCCACCATGACCACCGCAAGGCCTGTGCCGAATCGCTCTGCGCGATCGATTTCCTCCACAATCCTCAATTCGAAAAACCTGCGATTGAAAATCCCGGTTAATCCATCCAGATAGGCTAATTGTTTTACGCGCTCGACGTAGTGAGCGTTCTGTATGGCAGTGGCACAGATATCCGCTACTGATTCGAGCGGCTGTGTATCGTAGGCGTTAAAAGCGTCGGTGCGGGCGGTGTCCAGCACCAGAACACCCAACGTCTGCCCAAACGAGACCAGTGGAATGCACATGCTTGAGCCGGTTTCGACATATAAGCTTCTGTCGGGAACCGCTTTCATATCATTTTCGATGATGGTTTTTCCCGCTGCCAGGGCTCGCTGCCAAAGTCCTGCTCCATCTGGCAGACGTCCTCCTTCCGGAGTGTGTCCAGTGAGCTTCCCGTGGCTCGCGCGCATCACCAGGTCTTCCTCATCTTTCAAGAGCACCGAGACGTGGCAGACTTGAAAAGCCTCCTGGATCCTCATACACACTTTGGAGAGCAATTCTTTCAGATCCAGCACGGCAGTCATCTGCTGTGCAATCGCGTTGATCGCTTCCAGTTGCGAGGCCCGGTGCCGCTCCAGCGAGTACAGCCGGGCATTCTGCAAGGCCATGGACGCCTGCGTGGAAAACAGCGCCAGCAGGTCTGTGGTCTCAGCATCGAAGTGATTGAGATTTTCGCTCTGGCAATCCAGCACGCCCACGACGTGGTCACGCACCATCAGCGGCACGGCCAGCTCGGAGCGGGTGTTCTTAGCTGTCAGAATGTAACGCGCGTCCTTGGTGACATCCGCGGCGTAGATGGGGCGTTTCTGCTGCGCAGCGGCCCCGGTGATTCCCTTTCCTATTGGGAGCCGAACCTTGTCGTGGCCATCGTCCCAGCCGACCTGACAACGCACATAGAGCTGATCCTTCTCGCGCAAAAGGATGGCAACGTTCTGCAGGTGAAAGTAGTCGCGGGCAATGGTCAGGATTTGCTGCAGCACCTCATCCAGCTCAAACGTGGAGAGCACCGCCTGACTCGCATCATAGAGGATGGAAATCTTTTGCATGCTACTGGCCAGATTCTAGCTTCCCCGTCCGCGATTACGGAGGTTCCTAAAGTAACCTGTCGTGGATGAAGGTCGTAGGCACCTTTGTCCAAAATCCAGACAGGCAGCCGCGGTTGCTTATGCTGCAAGCGAAGGAATCTTGGATTTCTGAGAGATAGCAGGTCTTAACTGGTTCGGTTGGACCTTCGTCTCCGGCCCGCTACGGTTTTGATTATGCCGAAGGCGACAAGGCAGAACCAGAAATCCACCACCAGCCCGAGATCGATTTGAAAGGGCACATGTCGCGCCCGTAACGGCAGATACTTCATCAGGAGAAAGTAGGCGCCGTTCCCGGTGAGAACCGCAACCAGGGCGTGAATAAAATTGGCCGCTGCCTTGGACATACTGTGTTGATCCGAGTTCCCGGAGGCGCTGCCCTTGAGTGGGAAACGCCTCGCGGACTATAGCACCTGAGATGCCTCCTGCTAACATCGCATCAGATGCTGCAACCGAGCACCTCCGTTCAATACGTGAAGGGTATCGGCCCGAAGCTTGCCGAGCTCCTGGCAGCCAAAGGCATTCAGACCCTCGACGATCTGCTGCACTACCTGCCGTTTCGCTACGAGGACCGGCTGAACCCGAGGGGTATTTCTGAACTGCGGGCTGGAGAAATGGCTACCGTAATTGCTGAAGTGCGGACTTCCGGCCTCTTCCGTACGCGTCGAATGCCCATCTTTCAGATGACCGCCGGGCAGGGCCGGACGCGGCTGAAGTGCATCTGGTTCAACGCCACTTATCTGCGGGACAAGTTCAAGCCCGGACAGATCGTTGCGCTCTACGGCAAGGTTGAACAGGACTACCGCGGCGGCGAACTCCAGCTCACCCAACCTCAGTTCGAAATTATCGGAGAAGCCGCTGAAGATGGCAGCGCCGATTCCGCGGAACAAAAGCTCGCGGCATCGCTCGAAATCGGCCGCATTGTGCCCATCTACGAGTCCGCTGGACAAGGCCGTCTGACCTCTCGCTGGTTTCGTCGCATTATCCACACTGCGCTGGAGAATCTTTCGCCGGATTTGCCTGATCCGATTCCAGCAGCAGTTCGAAGTCATCTGAGCCTCATCCCGCCCCGAGAAGCATTGCAGAAAGTTCACTGGCCCGATGCTGGTGAAAGCATTGACGATCTGCTGTCCTCCCGCACCCCGGCTCATCTTCGGCTCATTTTCGAAGAACTCTTTTTCGTCGAGCTGGGACTGGAGCTGAAACGTCACGAACAGAAAGCACAAACCGGAATCGCTTTCCAGTTGGAGGACCGTGCCCGCGCCGCCATCAAGAAGATTCTCCCTTTCCATCCCACGGGCGCGCAGAAACGTGTGCTGAAGGAAATCGCTTCCGACATGGGAAAGCCGTTTCCCATGCGCCGCTTGTTGCAGGGCGACGTGGGCTCGGGCAAAACCATTGTTGCTTTCGAAGCCGCAATCATCGCGATGGAGAACGGCTATCAGGTTGCGCTGATGGCGCCTACCGAAATCCTCGCGCAGCAGCATTATTTCTCTGCTCGGCGTATTCTCGAGAGCGCAGGCTATCGCGTCGTTCTCTTGACCGGCTCCATGGAAGACGACCGCAAGCGCCAGACCCGCCGTCACATCGCGCAAGGCAATGCCCAACTCGTCATCGGGACACACGCACTGATCGAGCAAAAAGTTGAGTTTGACAAGCTGGGTATGGTGATCGTAGACGAGCAACACCGCTTCGGAGTTCTGCAGCGCTTCAAGCTGATGAAGAAGTCAGATCGTGTGGGGACGGGCGCCTCGCCAGTGCTGGCGGAGCAAAGCTCGGCAGCTCCGGAGCCGGATGTTCTAGTCATGACCGCAACCCCCATCCCGCGCACCCTCGCGCTTACGCTCTACGGAGACCTGGACGTCAGCGTGATCGACGAAATGCCGCCCGGACGCACTCCAATTATCACCCGCTGCGTATCGGACGAACGTTCGCCGGAAGTCTGGGATTTCGTGCGCAAACAAGCTGCCGCCGGACACCAAACCTACGTCGTGTATCCCGTCATTGAGGAAAACGAAGAAACCGAACTGAAAGCGGCAATGAAGATGTACAAAGAGCTGAGCCAGAAAATCTTCCCGGACTTGCGCGTCGGCGTGCTGCATGGCCGCATGGAACCCGACCTGAAAGAGCAGGTCATGCGCGTGTTCCAAAAGGGAGAGATGGACATCCTCGTAGCCACGACTGTGATCGAAGTCGGTGTCGACGTTTCGAACGCGACCATGATGGTCATCGAACATGCCGAGCGCTTCGGGCTCGCCCAGCTTCATCAGCTGCGCGGCCGCATCGGCCGCGGCGCGGCCAAGTCTTACTGCGTGCTCATGACCGGTGGTAAAGTTTCAGAAGACGGAGAGCGTCGCCTGGATGCCATGGTCCGCACCAACGACGGATTCCAGATTGCCGAACTCGACTTGGAACTTCGCGGCCCGGGTGAATTCTTCGGCACGCGGCAAGCTGGCATGCCCAGCTTCCAGGTGGCCAATCTGATTCGCGATCGTCAATTGCTCGAAGCCGCCAAGCGCGAAGCCGCTATGGTCCTGGCCGGTCCGAATTCAGAAATCAGTCAAGGCGAGATCGACGCAGCCCTGCGCCATATGCGCACTCGCTGGCACAAGAGCTACGGGCTGGTGGAAGTAGGCTAGCTGTGACATTGGAGACGGGCGTCCTCGCCCGTCGCACGCCGAAATCACGTAGATGCGGATGCCGCGTGAGGCGAGCAAGCCAGGCTCTTGGTCGTACGCCACTGCCAGTGGGATAATCAATGCCGGTGAAAATCGACTCGAGCACCGGCCTGTACCGCAAACTTCCCTCCGTAGACGAGCTCCAGCGCAACCCAGAGCTGGTCGCACTCGCTGCGAAAGAAGGACAAGCCGCGGTTACCGACGCTGCCCGCGCCGTGCTCGCAACCCTGCGGCAGGAAATCGCTGCCGGGCGCCTCGATGGGAAAGGTGTAGATCTTGCGCTTTCGGGACTCGAAGACGCAGTGACGCTTCGGGTGAGACAAGCTCTACAACATTCACTACGCTCCGTCATCAATGCCACCGGAGTTGTTCTGCACACCAATCTGGGCCGTGCTCCGATCGCTGCGTCCGCGCTGGAGTACATCCGCGAAACTGCGGGAGCTTATTCGAATCTTGAGTTCGACATAGAAACAGGTGAGCGCGGCAAGCGCGACGTACATGTCGATCGCCTGTTCCGCAAAATCCTCGATGAAGCTGTAGACGCTCGTGTAGACGCGGGCGTCCCCGCCCGCGTGGCCAGGCCAGCGATCTCCACCATCGTAGTCAACAACAACGCTGCGGCGGTTCTACTGGCCCTCAACACGCTGGCGGAAAACGGCGAAGTCATCGTCTCTCGTGGAGAGCTCGTCGAGATCGGTGGATCCTTCCGCATTCCCGATGTTATGTCGAAATCGAATGCCATCCTGCGCGAAGTGGGCACAACCAATCGCACTCGCATCGCCGACTATGAGAAAGCTATCAACGAGAAAACCCGCCTTCTGCTGCGGGTGCATCGGTCCAACTTTCAAATCACCGGATTCACCGAGCAACCGCAACTCGAAGAACTGGTCAGTCTGGCTCACCAGCGCAATGTCGCGTTTCTTGAGGACCTGGGCAGCGGCGCATTGTTCGATCTGCGCTCGATCGGGGTGAACGGGGAGCCAAGTGTACTCGACAGCCTTCGCCAAGGTGTGGATGTGGTCACCTACAGCGGTGACAAGTTGCTGGGCGGTCCACAAGCAGGAATGCTGAGCGGCCGCAGCGATCTGATCGCACGCATGCGGTCGAACTCCTTGTTCCGCGCGCTTCGGGTGGACAAATTGACCTATGCAGCGCTCGAAGCCACGTTGCTCGCCTATGTAAAAGGCGATCACGACGCGATCCCCGCTCTACGCATGATGCGTCTGTCGAAAGAAGAAATTGGAACGCGGGCACAAGCGATGGCAGAGAGAATAAAATCTTCCAGCTTGTCGATTGAACTGCTCTATGGCGAATCCGTAATTGGCGGCGGAGCCGCACCCTCCGCACTTCTGCCTACTCGATTGCTGGCAGTAACTTGTGAGGGCATGAGCGCCGACGAACTCTCCACTCGCCTGCGCGCTTCCGATCCGCCGGTCATCGCGCGGGTTGAAGAAGGACGCGTGCTGCTCGATCTACGCACAGTGTTTCCAGAGCAGGACGAAGCGCTGGCGCAGACAATCTCAAAAATCGTTCAAGAATGATGCGCGGGATTCAAGAATTCTCTCCAGTGGAAACCACCTAGTGGCAACCCTCTACACCATCGGCCATTCCACCCGCCCGCCGGACGAATTTATTGCAGTGCTCCAAGCGCACTCCATAGAGACCTTGGTGGATATCCGTTCCTTCCCCATGTCGCGCCGCCTGCCCCATTTCAATCGCGAATCGCTGGAGAAAACCTTGTCCGATGCCGGGATTCGGTATGCCTGGCTCAAAGATCTTGGCGGCCGCCGCAAGAAGATCCGCGCCGACTCGCCCAACGTCGCGCTGCGCAACGACAGCTTTCGCAACTACGCCGATTACATGCTCACCGAAGACTTCCAGCGCGGCATCGCCGAACTGATCGAACTGGCCGAGCAGTCACGCACAGCTTACATGTGTGCCGAGCGCGTGTATTTTCGGTGCCACCGTATGCTGGTTTCCGACTGGCTGGTGGCTCACGGACACGAAGTCTTCCACATCGACGGAACCGGGCCGGTCAAGAGCATGAGCTCATGGCCGAAGCGCGGTTGATCGATGGCCAGGTTATCTATCGCGGCGATCGCCTGCTCTGAGCAGACGTCTCCATTCATCGAGCAGCGCTTTCCGCCGTCCTGATTTAGACTTTTAATCGCAGCGAACAGAGGAGAACACATGGCCGAACGTACTCCGCAAAACCTTGCCAATCATAGGAGGCTCGACCCTCCGTTCCACTTCTTCGTTTTGCCGGTTCTTGCGATCTCGTGGATCATCAGCGTTGTCTTCGCGGTGCGCCATCCCGGTTTCCTGCACTTCTGGATCGTGGTCTTTAACACAGCCCTGATTGTTGCCGTGACCAGGATCCGGCAGTACGCGCTGAAAGTTCAGGATCGCGTTATAAGGCTGGAAGAGAGACTCCGGCTGGCAACGTTGCTGCCCGATTCGTTGCGCCCGCAAATCGCGAAGCTCACCGAGGATCAGTTAATCGGACTGCGTTTTGCCTCGGACGAAGAGCTTCCTGCACTGGTCGAGCGGACTCTGTTGGGGAATCTTGCCCGTGCCGATATCAAGAAATCCATCAAGAATTGGCGGCCAGACTATCGGCGCGTCTGAAAAGTTTGGCGCGCAGCAGCACTAAACAGCTTGCGGAAAAACGTCGAAATCGGAAGCCGTGCCCTGGCAAGACGCCGACGCCACGAGTTTCCGCAAGCCGTAAACGAAAAAGCTGTATCTCTTTTCCATAAGACGCCCGTCCACTAAACTGTCTACATGATCGTCGGCACCGGCATCGACATAGCGGAGGTACCACGCATCGAAGCTTCCATTGCACGTTTTGGTGACCGCTTCCTCCATAGAATCTTTACCGAGGCCGAGATCCGCTACTGCGAGTCGAAGGCCAACCGCGTCGAGCGTTACGCTGCGCGCTTCGCCGCCAAAGAAGCCGCGATGAAGGCCATCGGCACGGGATGGAATCACGGGGTCACCTGGCGCGACGCTGAAGTCTGTCGTCAGCCCGGAGGCCGTCCCACGATCGCATTTCACGGCAAGGCTGCCGAGTTCGCGGCGAAGCTCGGCGCAGTTCACGTGGCGCTCTCCCTTTCCCACACCAAAGAGTACGCCATCGCGCAGGTCATCCTCGAAGGCTGATGAATAAACCAAGGATTTGTTTGAGCCTTCGTGATCGTTCGGAAGCGTTGCCTGAGCCCGTTCCTGTGGCCGGACAGATCCGCACGCGGACAAGAGCATGTGGTCTCCCCGGAACGTCAACCCAGAATCGGGCATGATAGGGTGTCGATTTGCGCTTGCCGCGCCAAACATGCAGAAGCCGGAGCTGTCGGCTCCGGCTTCGTGGTTTGGGTGGCTTTCACTTTAGAGCGACGACGACCTGTTCGTTGCCGCCCGCGGATCCTTTGGCGAGCTGCAGCTCCTTCTTCAGCTCTTGTTCGTGCTTGGAGGTGGGGACGATCATGCCACCCGCGCCTGAGCCCTTCCAAACCTCGGTCAGGAAGTATTGGTCACCGATACGGTCGAACACCAGCTTGCTTTCCGTGTCGCGGGGACCCTCGCTCCTGGCGATCGACAAGGCGGCTGTCCCGGTCTCGTGGTTCCGGATCATGATCTCGTTCGGGCTTTGGCTTAAGACCCTGATTTCGTAGGTTCCGGCCGGGAGTTGTTTCGCGCCAACGTTGAAGGCAAACGGCACATTGGCCTTCACGTAGGACTGAGCGTAAGCACCAGTGGCGTTGAGCAACAGTGACATGACCACCAGCGACAGGATCGTGATAAGGTTGCGTTTCATGACGTCCTCCCTTGGGGCTCCTTGCAGTGGAACCCAAACTGAATTTTTGTCTCTCGAAGTGTTCAACGCCTCCGCTGAATACTTGGTGTGACGCATTTGCTAAGGCAAGCGTGGTGCCAAGTCGAGACCGGCTTGTTTACTGGACCATTCTGCTGCGTTTGCAACAAGATGAGTTCTGGCCGACAGCGTCGACACGGTTTACAGAGCGGCAGGCGGTAGTCAATCGGATACCGGCGAGAACCGCCAGGTTCCCCGCGAAAAATCTACTCAAGCAAAAGAAGCCTTGAGTGGATCATCCCGATCGGGCGGTTGCGCGCCACGCCAATCGATTCGACGACTCGTCGCAAAGAAAACTCGGCTAGGCTAGACTGTTCCGCAGGAGGGAGACTTCTTGAATCCGAGGTTGGTCGCGATGTCAGGGCCGCTGCAGGGAACCGTCCGGGCCATAACGGACGATCCGCTGTCTCTGGGCCGGGACGCTGCCAACCAGGTCATGATCGGCGACTCCGAGGTCTCGCGAAAGCACTGCACCATCCGCCAAGTCTCCCAGGGCAGTTATGAAATTTCCGACCTCGACAGTCACAACGGGACGTTCGTCAACGGGATTCGGGTAAGCCATACGCCTGTTCGACACGGAGACCAGATTCGTATCGGAAGCAGCGAGTTTGTGTTCTTCATCGGCGCGGATCATGACGCCAGCCCCCAATCATCGGGCGCGGGCAAACAAACGACCAGCGGCACGCTAAACGCGTTGTTCCTCGATCAGCGTTCGGGATTGCCCTCGGACGCCTCGGCCATAGGCCGGATGGCGCGCGACCTGTCGGCATTTTTCAAAATCGCCAATCTTGTCAACTCCTTCCACGACGTCGAAGCTCTACAGCGCGAGTTGCTGGGGCTGATTTTCGAGGTAATCCCCGCGGCACAAGGTGCAATCGTGCTGCAGCCGAACGTAAATGAGGAACCCAACCCGCCTTGCACGTGGAACCGCGATGGCAACGCAAAGCAAGAAATGGTTATCCAGGAGGAGTGGGCGCAACGAGCCAGGTGGGAACGCTGTGCCGTCTTCACAACTGCCTCTACCGCGCCCGCGCCGGCGGAACATGTGTTGTGCGTTCCCCTGGTTGCGGTGGAGAACATCCTCGGCGTGATCTACCTGGCTTCGCCGGCGACATCGCCACCATTCGG
>DATHPO010000282.1:0-13774 GCA_035483835.1 Terriglobales bacterium | reverse complement strand
TTAGAGTGGCTGGTTACAATAGCCACTCCAGACTGTATTCATATAGCCACTTGTGGGATGAGTTGAGCTCGTAGTGGGATTAATCGTCTGACGACGGGCTATTTGAAAGCGGCGAAGTGACGCGGCATTCTTAGCTCGCTTTTGCCTCCTCGTCGCGCCTACGGGCGGCAGCTCCTTCGGGGTCAGTTATGATATCGACCCACTTCGGATGAGGCGAGGCTTCGGATCCGTAGTTGTCATGCCAGTTCCACCACTTGTACGGCGCAGTCTGCGGGTATCCCTCAGGCGAATCTTCCCAAAGCTCCTGACGGCCGAGTGGCGTGATGTCCAAATATGCCCAAGTGCTCCCCATCGCCTCGTCGCCGCGGTTGTTGATGAAGTATGTGCGAAAGACTTGCTCGCCGTCGCGGAAGAAAACGTTGTGGCCGTGCCATTGATCGACACCGAAGTCCACGTCGAATGTGTCGGCGATGGTGTACCAGGGCATCTCCCAGCCCATTCGCGCTTTCAGGCGGGCGATGTCGGCCTGCGGCGCGCGCGAGGCGTAGACGAGCGTGGTGTCTCGGGCGTTCAGATGGGCCAGGTGCGCGACCTGATCGGCGCCCAGCGAGCAGCCACGGCAAGCGTGCTCGGGCCAGCCAAACACTCCGGGCTCGAAGAAGGCGCGATAGACGATCAACTGAGGCCGACCCTCGAACAAATCGAGCAGGCTTACTTTACCCTTGGGTCCATCGAACGCGTACTTCTTGTCCACAGCCAGCCAAGGCATCCGCCGGCGTTCGGCGGCCAGCGCGTCACGGGAGCGGGTGAAGGTCTTCTCCTTCACGAGGAGTTGCTGGCGCGCAGCCTCCCACTCCTGCGGCGACACGATCGGCGGTGTCCTCATCGCGATATGCGTTTTCCCTTGTTCCTTGTTCGTCGACATTTTCATTTCTCCTTGTTATTTAGAGTCTGGATGATTTCTTCTGCCTCGTTCTTTTTGCGAGAAACTTTCACAGCCAATGCTGCCAGTCCGCCGGTAGAGACCGCCCCGGCAACGACTAATCCCATGGTTGCCAAACAGAATGGACACATCGTTCACCTCCTCGGTGGCCAACTTGACCGGTAAGCCGCCTCTATAGGAGTGACGGGTAGCCTGGGGTTACTTCGACAGGGAAAATAAAAAAAGTTATCCGCGCCTTTGGAGCAGAAACTGTCTCACGGCGGGGTCCTCAGCTAGGCCAATTGCGCGGTCGAAGGCATCCGAGGCCTCAGATGTTCTCCCCAGCCGTTGCAGCAGGTGAGCACGAACCGCCCAGTAGGGCTGATAAGCGGAGACGGCGTCCGGGTCGATCCCGTTCAGCACCACCAACCCGGATTCGGGTCCATTCGCTTCGCTAACCGCTGCGGCGTGTCCAGTTCGCGTGCCGAGCGTCGGCGATATGCGGACGAGCTGCTCATAGAACAACATGATCGCTTTCCACTCGGTCCGGCCGCTGCGGGCCCGCTCGGCGTGTACCGACTGAATCGCGGCCTCGAGTTGAAACCGGCCGGCGCCACCGCGACTCGCCGCTTCGGCGAGATGGCGTTCTGCTTCCTCGATTAAAGGAAGCGACCATTGCCGTGAGTCCTGCTCCGAAAGAGGAACGTACCGGCCGTCTGGCCCCCGCCGCGCCGCCCTGCGGGCTTCGCAGTGGAGCATGAGAGCCAGCAGACCACGAACTTCTGCTTCTCTCGGCATGAGCTGCAGAAGGACACGAGCGAGCCAGATCGCCTCCTCGGCCAAATCCCGGCCGCTCTGGTCGACGCCCGCCATGTCATCCCATCCGATCCCGAAGGCGGCATAAATAGCTTCCAGCACCGCGTCGAGCCGCTTTGGCAGGTCACGCTCTTGCGGGACTTCGAATCGAATGCCGCCGCTGCGGATCTTCGTCTTGGCACGCACCAGGCGCTGCCCCATCGTGGCGGGTGAGACCAGGAAGGCTTGGCCAATACGAACAGCATCCAGGCCCAAAACAGTTTGGAGCATAAGGGGCGTGTGCAGGGTCGGATTGATCGCGGGGTGGGCACACACGAAGAGCAGTTTCAACCGTTCATCTGGAAACTCCGCCGACAAGGTCATCTCGCGTTCCTCCCTCAGCAACTGAAGAGTGGGCTCACTCGCTTCAGCGACTCGCCGATGACGCACAAGGTCGATAAAGGAGCGGCGCGCCGCCGTCAGCAACCAGGCCTCCGGATTTTGCGGCACGCCATCTCGCGGCCAAGCCGTCAGGGCCGCTACCAACGCATTGCTGAGTGCATCCTCAGCGCTGGCTACGTCGTGCGTGTGCGAAGAAAGATAGGCCACGAGACGGCCGTATGATTCGCGGGCCACGCGCTCGATCGCCCGATGAGTGCTCTCCTCGTCGCTTCCGTTCATCCGGTGATCCGCCGCTTCATTTCTGGCGCGAGTGGCCGGACCTCCACGGCCCCGGCCGCGGCTGCTGGGCAGCGCGCTGCCCAATCGAGTGCTGCGTCAAGCGACGGGAGTTCCAAGATTGTGAATCCCCCAAGTTGTTCCTTGGTGTCGGCAATGGGGCCATCCTGTACACACCGGTTTCCTTCCTTAAGCCGAACCGTCGTGCCGGTCTCTGGCACTTGAAGTGGATCGCCGCCGACGTAAATGCCAGCCTCGACCAGGGCCTTGTAGTATGCGCGCCAAGCACCGGTATAGGGGTCGGTTCCGTCGCTGTTTCGTGCTGCAAAACCTTCTGGTGATTCGTAGATTAGCAGGGCGAATTGCATCACCTTTTCTCCTTGGGATCAGTTGTGAGCGCCGTTGTGCGCCTAAATGAAGGACGGATGGGAGGCAGCCCATTCGACAGATTCCAGCAAATCCGCAGGAATTTCAAGCGGCCCGAGTGAATTGAAGCACGTCACCCCAACGGCCGACTCCGCACCTGGCCAGCTGACATTATTTGATCCGATTCGCAAGCGGCCGGAATTCGCCGAACTGCAGCAAGCCGGCGTCAAATGCCAGGAAAGCTTACCGGCTCATCGGCACGGGGTCAGCGACGCGATGACGAGTTTCGAGAAACTCAACTAAGCCCGAATATGAAGACGCCGCCTCCGCCATCCTCCAAGATCTTGGCCCGTGGCTAGGACCGGACTGCAAAGTCTTTCACATTGACAGTGCTTTCCTTTAGAGGGACACTCCCCCCGTTGAAGTTTGGCCATGTTCCGCGGATAGGAGAAAACCCATGAAAAACCTGTTCAAGTTGTTCTTGGCTGCGCTTCTCGTTACAGCGTTGGCTACGATTTGGCCGGCTCAGCTGCGAGCGGGGAGCGACAAGGGCGCCCCTGAAATAGTGACGAATAACGATGTCAAGGGACAGAATACCGTTTCTTTTTTCAAGTTCACGGGCACAGCTCTGAAAGGCCCGTCGTCTGGAGACACACTCGGCAATGGCATTGGCGGCGGATTTGCAGGTCTGGAGCGGATCGCACTGGGCGGAACTAAACAGGTAACCTGCGGCTTCGTCAGCGACGCGGGCAGCAGCGACATCACTGTCTTCAAGGTCGTTAACAAGGTCGTTAACAAGGTCGTAACCATAGTAGGCAAATTCAGCGATGCCCAAGGTTCCGGTAAGACACATGGGATCGGACTGGCGGTCGCTGGAAATTACCTGCTCGCAGGCTTCACCACCAGCAAGAACATCGGTGCGTGGCAGATCCAGTCCGACTGCACTCTCACGTTTTTGGCCAACTTCACGACCCCCTACGCAATTGCCGGCATGCGGGTGGCGCCTAATGGCAAGACGCTGATTGTCGGCTATGGCTCGGGCGTGAATAAAGTTGATTCTTTCTCGCTTGCAACCACCGGGTTGACGGAGCACGGTCCTTACCCCGCGACTGCGGGCGCTGCGGGCGTAGACATCACCAAAGACAGCGCGTACGCAATTTTCGGCGACACCACCCGTTCCAAGACGCACGTCGAGATTTATCCTATTCGTGCCAACGGGACGTTGGGGAAACGCACTGATTTTGGGGGCACCCTGGGAGATGGCAAAGGCTCCAGTAACGTGTGGCTCAGCGTGGATGAGAAGTTCCTGTTCGTGAGTAATAATTCCTCGAAGCAGGTCACTTCGCTGGCGTTCTCAGAGAGCCCTTTGAGCCTGTCCTACATCAACATCACAACCGTGAATAACGCCAGCAAGATTTCTTCCGTAGCCGGGCTCAAAACGGTCCTTACAACCGGGAGTGGTGGGTTTCTTGTTTTGACCGAGGATGCGTCCCCGGAGTCCTTTGTGGCACTGTTGCAGATCAACGCGGACGGCTCAACCACGGAAGTAAGCGGATCGCCCTTTTCGACCGGCTTCGGGCCTGGCTTGCAGTCGCTGCTGGTCGGTCCTCCGCGACCCTTCTAAGCTACGCGACTGTTGGAGATTGCTCACGAATGATGAGCTAACCCTGGCTGTGGCCGCTCGGTTTCGGTGGTTGCCCTGGCGGCCGGAGACCCAACCGTAACTTGTGCCGCAACGGCTTGCAGTCCAAGGACGCAGAGTGCGAACAGAGTCAGTTTAAAGATAAGAGTCACCCTCTTATCGCGATGAGTCTACAGCAACGTCGGATCAAGGACCAACTCCGCGTGCGCGTTAACAGGACCTTACCCTCACTGACATCCCTGAGAATAGCCACAGCCGCCAGGAAGGCATTTTAGTGATCATTCGTACTCATAGTTTGCTGCGACCAGATTTGTCGAATATTTCCAGTCTGGTATAGCATCCACTGGACGAGGATTCACCATGACACCGACCGCAACCTCACCCAGAACTGACGGAACCACAGCGGCCCACCAACCGCAAGCTGCGAACGGTTTGGCAATCGTGCGCGTGACGATCGGCGCGATGTTAGTGTCGGTCTTCTTCGAAAATTTGGGTAAAGGACTCTACAGACCGGCGGGTTACGCGAGTCTGATCAACTACTACATCGAGAAGGGTCATTCGCCAGCCGTGTGGAAAGCGGTAGAGGGGCTGGCCGCGAGCCACGCCGCGATGGCGGCTCCCATGCAGGCCATGACCGAGATCTCTCTCGGTATCCTGCTCGTCATCGGTCTGCTCACTCGGCCAGCCGCATTCGTGGCCTTTCTGTATCTCGGCAGCCTTTGGGTTTCGGAGTGGGGCACCTCATGGATCTGGGAACTGCTGGTTCCGGTGATGGCATCGCTCGGGCTCGCGATCGGACGCGCCGGCCGGCGATGGGGCGTTGACGCGTGGCTGGCGCAGCGCTGGCCATCTTCGCCTTGGTGGTGATCGGAACCGAGTTCCCGTGCGAGTGTCCGTCATCATCCCAACTCATAATGAAGCGCAGGCGATTGCGCGCGTTTTAGCGGATCTCCCGTCCGATCTCGTGACGGAGGTCATCGTTGTTGACAGCAACTCGAATGATGGGACGCCCGAGATCGCCGCAAGGATGGGAGCCCGCGTCATTCAGGAACCGCGCCGTGGCTATGGGCGAGCGTGCCTCACCGGGCTGGCCGCGGCAAATTCCCCTGACGTGGTTGTGTTCCTGGATGGCGACTACAGCGATCGGCCCTCGGAACTGCCAATTCTTTTAAATCCAATCACTGAGGGGCGCGCGGACATCACGCTCGGTTCCCGCCTGTGGGGGCGGCGTTCCGGTGGGGCCTTGCCTTGGCATCAGGCGTTTGGTAATCGTCTCGCCGCCGCCCTGATCCGGTTTCTTTATCGAGTGGAAATCACCGATCTCGGCCCGTTTCGCGCTGGCCGCGCCGATGTCCTGCTCGCTCTCGCCCTCGAAGAAACCACCTACGGCTGGGCGGTTGAAATGATCCTCAAAGGCGCACTAGCTGGATTCCGCGTGGTTGAAGTCCCGGTAAGCTACCACCCGCGTATCGGAAAATCGAAGATCAGCGGTACGCTGAAGGGCACGGTCGGCGCCGCCTGGTTCATTCTCAGCTTGATCGTGCGCTATTATTTCCGGCACCGAAGAGCCGGGACGCCACGTGGAGCGTGAGGCCTGCTATAGGGATTCTTACCCCTTATATATGCCTTGACACGTATATGCTCGGTGGAGTATATAAGGAGCGTGGAATCTGTATTCGAAATCATTGCGGAGCCGAACCGCCGCGCGATATTGAGCCTCTTGGTCTCGTCCCAACAGTCGGTGGGAGAGATCGAGCGCCAGCTTCGTATGTCGCAGCCGGCCGTGTCCAAGCACCTGCGAGTGCTGCGCGACGCCGGTTTCGTCGAGTCCACTGTGGACGCTCAGCGCCGTCTCTACCGGCTGAAACCTGAACCACTGCGAGAGATGGATGCCTGGCTGGCTCAGTTCCGGCGGTTCTGGTCCGCTCACGTGGATGCTCTCGAACGCCACCTTGATCGAATGAATAATGACCGCATGGAACAAGACCGCATGAATCCCCGCATGGACAAGAAACCACCAAAGAAACGGAAGACAAAATAAGAAGACGACGCGGCCCAAACCGCGAACGTGACAAAGGAGGAACGAATGAAAATCAAAATCACCGGTGTATACGTGGACAACCAGGACCAGGCCCTGCGCTTCTATACGGAGGTACTGGGTTTTGCCAAGAAGGCCGACTTCAGTCAGGGCCCATTTCGCTGGCTGACTGTGGCCTCGCCCGACGAGCCGGACGGCACTGAGCTGCAGCTGGCGCTGAACAACAACCCTGCTGCCAAAGAGTATCAGCAGGCGATGTTTCAACAAAGCCAACCCGCGGCCATGTTCTTCACCGACGACGTCAAGGGTGACTACGAGCGGATCAAGGCTCGCGGCGCCGAGTTCACGATGCCGCCCACCGACGTAACCGGCTCGACCATCGCAATGCTGAACGACACCTGCGGCAATCTCATCCAGCTGACGCAGCTGAAGCGTTGGTAAGGCAAGTTCGGCAGGGGCGCCCAACCTGTCGTTGGCCGTTGGTCGTCGGTCAGGGGTGTTGGCCAAAATGCATATTGCCAACGACGAACGACGAACGACCAACGACCAACGACCAACGACGGATCTCATAACGGAGCATCGCTGTAAAGAGCAATAGATGATCGATCGCGAACAATACATTCCGGGTCCGGCCAACATGGCGCGGATCCAAAAGGACCGGGGACCAAACGGCGAAGAAAAGTGGACGATCGTTCTCGTCAAAGAACTGCGCCACTCACCGGAAAAAGTCTGGGAGGCGATAACCGACCCGGCGCATCTGCGCGAGTGGGCTCCCTTTGTAGCCGATGGGAGCTTGGGCACGGTTGGAGCCACGGTGAAGCTCACCACCGTGGGAGCGCCCGCGCTGCGCGTCACCGAAACAACCGTGACGCGAGCCGATGCTCCCGAGGTGCTTGAGTACAACTGGGGTGGCTTCGATATGCGGTGGGAACTCGAAGCCTTTGCTGGCGGCACACGCCTGACACTGTGGACCAACATCGGTCACCGCTTCATCGCCATGGGCGCTGCCGGTTGGCACATTTGTTTCGATGTTCTGGATCACCTGCTCAGTGGAACGCCCATCGGCCGCATCGTCGGCCCCGAGGCCATGAACTTCAGCGGCTGGCAGCGCCTGCACGCGGAGTATGCCAAGCAGTTCGACGTTGAAGTGCCGAACCGGGCGCCGCTGGCGGATCGGAAATCATGAAGGGAGTGAACTCGGCTCGTGTTCAAAACTAGGAGACGAACCTGGGGCGCTCGCTCAACCGGGCACCGATGAGCCGCCCGTCCCATAGCGAAAATTGATGACCACCACAACGGGGAGGACACAGAAATGTCGCTATTGGCAGAAATCCTTGTGTTGAAGAATGGCTCAATCGGAAAGCTTTTTCACTATACGCGGCATATTCGGGCTGGGCAGGGGTGACCTCGCCGAGATTGTGGCGTACCCACTCTAGTTGCAAAGAACGCGACTAGAATGGGCCGCCACGCTCGGCGGTTACACTTCCGAGAAGGGCGGGCCACCCCCACGTTTTATAACCATGGCTAATCCTAAGCATAAACCTAGCCACTCGATCGGCGCTCATCTTCGGGGGCGAGAAATCGTCTGCTTGACAGGGGAAACGCCTGCTTTGGTTGAAGTCACTAGTATCGCGCTTCGCAGAAGTGCTAAGTCTTCAGTGCCAGCGTGGCTATCGGTGCGTCGGCGAGAATAAGACTCAAGGATGGGTCTATGTCACGCAAAGTGGGCCTGGCAATCTCGTATTTCATTGCCATCGTTTTCACCTTGTCGATTCTGCTGCCTTCTCTTTACTGTCTCCGCCACGGATGCAGGGGACCGGGTGAGCTCGATGCTTTCATGCCCGCCTTCGCTCTTATTCCGTTTGGCGCAATTGCTACGGCATTCTCATTGCGCAACGCCATACAGCAGATCAGAAAAAGACAGTCATGGTCGTGGGTTTTCTGGCCTCTGGCAACTATTTTCGCGATTGTTCTTGTCGGTACAATTGTTTTCATCGCGTGGGTAATTTATGAGACCGCATTCCATCGTAGCTTTCCTCATTAGGGTGTGTTTCAAGAATAGGGTTGGGCGAAGGGCAAGACGTCAAAATCGTCACCCTAACGTCGCAAATTCAGGGTCAGATTAGGATCGGACTATTTTCCGCCAATGTTAGGATGGGGCACCCGCTTCGCGGAAGCGCTAAGGCTTCTTTACTAACGTGGCTATCTGCACGTCAACGAAAATAAGATGTCTATGTTACGCAAGCTAGGCTTCGCAATCTCGTATTTCATTGCCATCGTTTTCACCTTGTCGATTCTGCTGCCTTCTCTTTACTGTCTCCGGCATGGATGCAGGGGACCGGAGGGCGACGCTTTTATGCCCGCCTTCTTTCTTACTCCGCTGGGCACAATCGCTACGGCCGTCTCACTGTACAACGCCATACAACAGATTAGAAAAAGACAATCATGGTCTTGGGTTTTCTGGCCCGTTGCAATGATTTTCGCGATTGTTCTGCTCGGCGCAATTGCTTTTATCGCGCTCTTGATTTATGAGCTTACAATTCATCATCGTTAAAAGCGGGGTGCCACCATCTTTCTGAACTGCTACCGAACCAGAAGAGGCTTCCACTTGCGGAGGTTGCAGGTTCGCTTGAACGCAGTTAAATTAGGTGCGAGAGTTGGGAGGCGTACATGAAAAGGCCCGTCGCGGTGGAATCTGCCTCTGCATTCATCTCTGCTTCTGCATTCATCGATGAGAGGATCAAGGAACTTGGGGACTGGCGCGGGAAGATGCTCGCGAGAGTGCGCGGAATCATACACGAGGCGGACCCTGAGATCGTGGAAGAACGGAAGTGGGTCAGGGCGACATCGCCGGGGACTCCCGTCTTTTCCCACGGCGGCATCGTCTGCACGGGAGAGACGTACAAGAGCGTCGTGAAGATTACATTTGCCAAGGGAGCTGCGTTGAAGGATCCTTCTGGTCTATTCAACTCCAGCCTCGAGGGGAATGTCAGGCGCGCTATCGACATCCACGAAGGCGACAAGGTCGATGAGGGGGCCTTGAAGGATCTCATCCGCGCTGCAGTGACGCTCAATCTGAAAGGCAAGAACAAGCCGAAGGCCGGGCAAAAATCCCCACTTTAAATTTCGGCAAAGAGCGCGAAATTTAGAACGGGGCACCCGGCAGCAGGCGGGCCGACCGCCTCGCAAAAACAATCTGCTATGGAAGCCTCCAGCCAGAATAAAGCCCATTCAGCCAACGAGGGTCGAACGCTCGTCATCATGGCGAAAGCGCCAAGACCGGGCGCGGTCAAGACCCGACTGGCTCCCGGCCTTTCTCCTGCGGCTGTTGCTGATTTCTATTGCTGTCTTCTCGACGACACGCTGGCGCTGGCGCGGTCCTTGGCCGGTGTGGAAGTTGCGATCATGTGCCCGGACTCGGACGTCGACGAGCTGGCGCAGTTGGCACGCAGTGAAGCGCGTGTCGTCGCCCAGAAAGGTGAAGGCCTTGCCGCGGGCCTCACTTCGGTGTTTGCGCACTTCGCGGAAGGTCGTCGAACGAACGCACGTCGAACGAATTCACCCCCGCGACGCATCATTGCATTCAACAGCGACAGCCCACACCTGCCGCGTTCTGTTCTTGAAGACGCGTTCGAAACGCTGGCCGCCCATGACGTGGTCGTTGGACCGACGCACGACGGAGGCTACTATTTAGTCGGGGCAAAGGCTTCTCATCCTACGCTTTTTGCAGGCGACGGAATGGGCACCAGCAGCGCGCTGGAGAGACTCCTGGCGCGCGCACGAGCGCTTGAGCTTTCCGTAGGTTTCGCAGATCGTTTTTATGACATCGACGTTGCAGACGATTTGGCTCGGTTAGCAGAGGAGTTGCGGCTGGCTCCGGCAAGGGCGCCACGCACGGCGGCCTGGCTGAAAGAGTGGGATTCAACCGCTCATTGACCCGGACGGCCGGTCGGCCAATTCTCAATGAGCGCCATGGCCGATTTCGACAGTTAAACGTGAGACGATTTTGCGTGAGTTGAATGCGGAGGACGCGGCGAGCTTCGACCTGCCAGCCACGACAAAAGAAGCGCGACATTGCCGATATTGAGCACCGCCACGCTCTTGTACGAGTCCATGAGAGGAAAGGCCAGGAGGACGCAAATCGCGGAGATGACGAGACTAGTGCCCTCGACTCGGGTGATGCGGGGTTTACGCGAGGCGAACCGAACGCACAGAATGCCCATCCCCAGCAAACTCGCCGTTAAACTGAGCATATAAAGCGCGGACAAATGTAACGAACTAGCGAATAAAGTCCCTCCCAGAAAGCGCAGAGCGCCGTACGCAATGAACCCAAAGAATCCGGCAGCCCAGAACCTCACAGTGGTAGCCATTACGACGATGCTTCCAATGATGAGTAGCCAGCCAATCGCTATTTGAGATGTAATTGCTGCCGTCTGGGCGAGCGCACAGCCAGCCATGAATGTCGCGGCGATGCAAAAGGCGGCAACCAGTTTGCCCGCGATCAGAAATCCAGACTTGACCTGCTCCTTCACTGGTCGCTTGTCGCCTATCACGAGGCCAATTCTACGACACTCAGGGTTCTGAAACCTACAGCTGGCGAAAAATCCCCATTCCACTTGTTGGTCGGGTTCCATGCCCAGAATTATGTCTTGGAAAAAGGGATAAGAAACGGTCAAACTATACAGGCGTTACGAACGCGTGTGGATTCAGAGCCTTGTAGGGCTGGTGCTGGGAGTGGGAACTTGTGGTGGCACAGTTCCGGACGGGCACGGGAGAATTGTAATTGTGAAGATCACCTCCGAGTGGAGAGTGTACATTCTCGGCGCCATGTTGTGCGTGGCGTTAACCATCTGCTCACGCAACTTCGGCGATCGGGGTGGGCCATACTTCATGGCCTCTTTGACGCTTGCGAGCATCTTGTACCTCTTGGCGGTCCGCGAGTTTTTCGCTACGCCAAGGTTTTCCCGGCGCGTTGTCGTCATTGGGCTCGTCCTGGCTGCCGCGTGGAACATTGCGTTTCTTCGGCTGCCCGCCGGCGCCGATGATGATATTCATCGCTATGTTTGGGATGGCCGCCTGCAGAGGCTCGGCTACAACCCCTATCTTGTCGTGCCCAGCGATCCTGCCGTTAGGGGGCTGCATACTGCGGAAACGCGCAACTTGAACAACCCGGATCTACCGAGCCCATATCCGGCAGGGGCGCAGCTTTTCTTTCGCGCAGTCACCGCGATTCACGAATCTACTTTTGCGATGAAAGTGGCATTTGTAGTTTGCGAGTTTGCAATCGTTTTCGTGTTGCTCGGTGTCTTGTGTCGCACCGGGCAGGGTGCCCACCTGGTTCTGGCGTTCGCCTGGAACCCATTGTTGGCCATTGAGGTGGCGGGAAGCGGTCACATTGATGTTGTTGGCGCGTTATTGTTGACGGTGTCCGCCGCCGCGCTGGTGCGCCGATGGCGGGCGACTGCGGCCGTCGCACTTGGGCTGGCGATAGCAGTGAAATTTTTGCCGATCGTACTCTTGCCTCTCTACTGGAAGCGAGTTCGCATTCGCCACGCGGTGCTGGCGGCAGCCGTGGTTGTGCTGTTGTACCTACCATTTCTAAGTCATGGCCACATTCCGATCGGCTCCCTGGGTACGTATGTGCAGACCTTCCGTTTTAATGGTCCCGTGTTTGCGATACTCGATCGAGTGGCGCCTCCGCAGTTACTGGTTGGGCTGGCAGTGCTCGTCGGATTAGTAACTGCAACTTGGCTGAGAATTAGAAGCGCAGTGCCCGAGTCGTCTCGGGACCAATTCGGGTGGCCCATGTTTGCCTGGCCCATGGCAGCCGCTCTTCTGTGCGCACCCGCCGTATTCCCGTGGTACCTTCTCTGGCTGCTGCCGTTTCTCACGTCGGCCTCGACGCTGCTGATCATTATCTGGACTGTCAGCATTTACCCGACTTACGTCATGTGGCACTTGCGCACGCTTGGGCGTCCGTGGGGGTCGCTTCCTGATTGGGTCATGCTGCTGGAATACGGATGTCTGGCAGCGCCCGGCGCAATTCTGGTCTTTCGCCGGATCCCCGGGGGCGGCCGCGCCAATGCTAAGCGGACCGGATAAGTGAAAGCAACTGCCGCACAAACGATTCCTGTATCCGAAGGCTTGTGCTCATCATCCAAGGTCTCATCCGTTCAAATCACCGAGGAGCGAACTCTATGAGAAATGCCCGCTGTTTAACCATGATGGGTCTTCTGTTTTGCGGAGTGCTGGTCCTTGCTGCAAACTCCTGGGCGCAGAGCCGCCCGCCAATTCTCGAACAGATTGCCAAAACCTACGGTATCGATTCGTATGGGCAAATTGAAGCCATTCGCTACACCTGGAATGGGGAAATTACCGGACTCTTCAAAGCTGCTCACAAGTGGGAGTGGGAGCCTAAGACCGGAAAAATCAGCTACGAAGGAACGGATAAAGAAGGTAAGCCGGTCAAGGTTTCGTACGACAGTTCGCAGCTCAGCAGTCAATCCGACCAGGTGAAGAATGAAGTCGAACCAGCATTCGTCAATGATAATTACTGGCTTCTCTTCCCCTTCCATGCTTACTGGGACACCAGCGCCGCCGTCACCGATGAAGGTATGAAGAAACTGCCGGTAGGCGCCGGCTCGGCCACGCTGGTCTCGGTGAAGTATCCCGCGGAAGCTGGCGGTTATACGCCCGGCGATACCTGGAATCTTTATGTCGGCAAAGACAACCGCGTCGAGTACCTGGTGTTCCAACGCGGCGGCACCAGGAAGCCGAGTCTCGTCAACGCATCCCGGACAGGCTACAAAAAGGCAGGTCCTCTGCTCGTCTCGACCGAGCATCGCGGCACCGCCGATGGCAAGCCCCTGCACATCTTTATTTCTGATGTGGCAGTCAAGCTGACAGGCTCGGACAAGTGGCTGGAGGCGAAATAAATCGCACGGGCCTGGTTCAAATTATTCTTCACGACCTAGCGATCACGACGGTGGTACAGGAACTGCTCAATTTGGGCAGATCGCGATTCGCGGCCATGCGGATACGCAGCGTCGGGCGCTGCCCCCGAATGATCGGACAATAAGAGTCGGGCTGCAACAGCGCGCCTTGCAAGCGTCGGCGTCCAGCACATCCGCCGTGGCACGTTTCCCGAAACTCGCAAGGCTCGCACGCATTGGGAAGGGTGCGGGCTTGGCTGAATGGCGCGGAGTCTAGAATATCGAGTCCCACGGAGATCAAGTCCGACAGCGGCTCCCCTAATCCAGGCCAATAGACGCAGGGTTGGGTGGTGCCTCTTGGCGTGACTCGTACGGTGTTGACGCCACAACCGCCTCGGAGC
>DATHPO010000281.1:0-45028 GCA_035483835.1 Terriglobales bacterium | reverse complement strand
CGAAAGGAAAAGGTAAATCCCTATGACCAGCGCCATCGCCCACGCGTTTAATCCGCCGCAGCTTGAAGCGGCGAACTTGTTAAATCTGGTGATCGTCGACGACGAACGCGCGGTTCGCGATGTGTGCCGCGAAGTAGCGCAATCCCTCGGTTTTAACACCATGGTGGCTGAGTCGGCGGAACATATCTACCGCTTGCTCGACTCGCAAGCCGTGGACGTGGTCTTGCTCGATCTGAAATTACCCGGCGCGGGGGATTAGAGGCATTGCACAAGATCAAGCACCGCCGTCCCGATGCCGAGGTCGTGGTTGTGACCGGTTATGCTACCGTACAGTCGGCGGTGCAGGCCATGAAGAACGGCGCCTACGACTACGTAACCAAACCCTTCACAATCGACGAATTGAAGCTTCTGCTGGAGCGGGTTGCAACCCACTTGAGGATGAAAACTGAGAACCGCATGCTGCGCGAGAAGATCAAGTCAAAGCTGGGTTTTGGCAGCATCGTGGGGCGCGCCCCTGAAATGGAGAAGCTCTACCGGATGATCGCCAAGGCGGCGCTCAGCAATCATCCGGTATTGATTCTGGGCGAAAGCGGCACCGGAAAGGAAATGGTGGCCCGATCCATTCACTTCTCGGGCCCTTTTCGAGACAAGCCGTTCATTCCCGTCGACTGCGGCTCGCTGGTTCCCACGTTGATCGAGAGTGAACTGTTCGGCTATGTAAAAGGCGCTTTCACCGGCGCGGTACAGGCGAAGGAAGGTTTGCTGGCCATGGCCGAGGGCGGTACGGTGTTTCTCGATGAAATTGGAGAACTCCCGATCGATCTGCAGGCGAAGCTGCTGCGGGCGATTCAGGAGAAGGAGATTCGCCAGGTTGGCAGTACCCGGCGTACGACGATCAATGTGCGAATCCTCGCTGCAACGAATCGCGATCTGGAAGCGGCGGTGGCGCAGGGAACCTTCCGGCGCGATCTGTACTTCCGCCTGAATGTGCTCAACCTGCGCATTCCCGCTTTGCGGGAAAGGCGGCAAGACATCCCAGTGCTGGCGGCGTATTTTCTGGAGCGGATGGCTCGCGATTTTGGACAAGAGCGCACCCTCAGCGACGATGCCATGAAGGTCCTCCTGGCCTACGACTGGCCCGGCAATGTGCGGGAACTGGAGAACTGTTTGCAGCGGGCCTGCGCCATGAACAGCGCGCTCGTAATCCAGGTTGCCGATTTGCCCAGTGCCCTCAATGGAGGCAACGGCCACAGCATGGTCGAAACAGATAGTTCCGCGAAAATCATCCCCATTTCGGAAGTGGAGAGGAAGACGATTCTCAGCACGATCACGCAACTCAACGGGGACAAGCTGCTGGCGGCGCGGCTGCTGGGCATCGGCAAGACCACGCTCTATCGCAAGCTGAAGGAGTATGACTTTCAAGCCTAGTTGGTTCGAATCCGGGCCGAGCTTCCCGCAATGAAACCGGGGAACGTGGGAAGACTGCGCAAGTCGCGTGTTATCAATCGGCGGGTCTGGCGCATCACGTGCAGTTGCTCAGAGCATGATTCTATTGATTACATCTCTGGCAAAAGTTCAGACCTGTGTGCAAGCGCTGCAGAAAACCGCAGCTGAGCCTGTGCAGGTGGCGGCAACGCTGCGCGAAGCCGTAACGCAACTACAAGCGCACGAATTTTCAGCCGTGGTGATGGATCAACTATTGCTGGATGCAGAACCCGAAGACGTCGACACCATCCTGAAACATATGGGAACCGCCGTGCCCGTTTATTCGAACTTCGCCATCAATGGAATCGAGCGAGTGTCTCGCGAATTGCGGTCAGCGCTTCACCGGCGCAAGCGAGAATTGCTGGTGGCAAGGCAGGAGGCGGAACAGGCACTGCGCAACGAACTGAAGGATTCGATCACGGCATTGCTGCTTTCTTGTGAGATGGTGCTGGACGTTCCGAATCTCCCTTTGTTTGCCGAGACCAAAATGCGAGCCGTGGACGCTTTGGCGAAGGAGATGCGCATGAAGCTGGGAATGACGCCGGCAAGGGGGGCGTAGTCACAGCGTTCCTTTGTGTACCTTCGTGTCCTTTGTGGTAAACGCATTTTGAAAAGATCCACCACGAAGGACACGAAGGTACACAAAGAAAACCTATTGAGCGCAAAATAGAGCAACACTCAATTTCGCACTGTCATTTCGACCGCCGCAGAAATCGCCTGCGGTTGTGGATGATCCTGCGGAAACTTCGCTCGGAATAATGCGAGCGCGCCGGTCGGCACCGCCCTCGTGTAAAACTCAGCTAGAGCAGTTGGCCGTCCGTACAAATCAGAGAAACATACCCATTTCGCAATGCCAAGCGCGGATGCTACTGGCCCAGCGAACAGTTGGGGTTGACGTTCTGGATATAAATGCCGTTATTGCCAATGCGGTCATCCTCCCAGGCCACGGCTGAAAGTCTCGAGGGAACTTTGCCCGACGACAGCCCTGCCTTATTGGCTGGCAGCGAGGAGACGGGGAACTGCTTGCACACGAACTTTCCTTCATTGTTGAGCCGAGCCGCCTGGATGGTTGTAGACCCGAACCCAGCTTGATCCACCCAGAACGCGAGGGCGCCCGTGCCGATCTGCACATTCTGAACGAAAATCTGCTGATCTGCCCCCAAAGGCACAACCGTCAAGCCAGAATCACCCCATTCGCGCGTGCCCGTGCTATTAAACTTCTGTCCGTACACTCCGTTGAGTACTTGGTTCGAGTCCTCTTCTGTCCAGAACAGAAACACCTCGTCCGTGCCTCCCCGGTAGGATCCTGCTGGCGAAACCCTCACTTGATTCGTATCGGTCGACGCTGCAGAACCGTTGTGCGGGAAAGCTTCGCTGCCATCGGCGCGAATGTGCTGCGCAAAACATTGCAGAGACGGACTGCTGGTGTACCAGGCGAACACGGCCCCACCCTTTCCGTCCGGAACGAAATATGGGTAATTGCCAAATTGAAGCGAACCGCTGTCGAGTACGTGTACGTGCCCTTTTCCCCACAGAAGCTTTCCACTGGCCGAAAGCTTGTTGGCGTAGAGGTAACGATCGCTGCCAAAGCCATGGTCGCGGGTCCACGATACAATCACGGACCCGCCAGCCGTCGCGTGTAAGTCGGCCAAGCCGTAGTTGTAGCCGGATTCGTACAGCACGACTCCCTTACCCCACAGAGGATGACCGTTCGGGTCGAGTTTCTGCAGCACAACATTGCTGTTGCTCGTCCAAGCTACGACGACGCCACCGTCGCTCGTCCCGGCGATTTTGGGAGCGGCATTTGAAGCTGACTGGCCATGGGTGAGTTGCACGCCAAGCTTTCCCCAGAGAGCCTTTCCGGCTGGGCTCATCTTCGCCGCGGTGACCTGCTGATTGGCCCCTTCGCGTGTGTCGAGAAAGGCAAGCAAAGCGTTGCCTGTCGTGTCTACGTCGAGGCCGTAGTCCTCGGTCGAACTATTGCCCAAGTGGGCCACTTCGATGCCGTCGTGGTGAAACTGCTCCACGCCTTCAGGATTCAGGCGCTGCAAAAAGACGCTGTAGCCGATCGGCGGCGGGCTATTCGGATTAGCATCGAACCAGCTCACATACCATCCATTGTTCGAAAGCGGCCGAACCTTTGGCTGCACCTGGTCGTTTCCGTTGCGTCTGTCCGCGAGTGCAAGGTTTTTGGATGGATCGGACGACCACTGTGCCCAAGATGCCGAAGCTAAAGTAAGACCTAAGACAAATACAAAAACGCACCGAAACCCGTATCGCATGAACTCTCCTCAGCGGCTTGCACGGAACTAAATGCGGAAGCCGAAGACTCGACGCTACGCTTGGCGCACCAGAACGTCAATGCTGCAAACTGTTTCACAGATGGGGAGCGGCGACCAATTCATTTGTTTCGCTGGTAGCTCAGCTCTCCTGTTGTTAAGACCGCGACGACGTGGCTGGTGTACTCGAAAGGGTCGCCGTCAAAGAGTGCGATATCGGCGTCCTTGCCGGGGGCGAGCGAACCAACACGATCGTCGATGGCGAGAATCTTCGCTGCGTCCGCCGTCACCATGCGAAGCGCCTCTTCCATTCCCAATCCGTTTGCGGCGGCGACACCTGCTTCGAAAAGCACGATGCGATTCTTCGGAACGTAGCCTTCGTAGCCAGTCATCAGTGCGACCGGAATTCCTGCCCTCTTGAGAATTGCGGGATTCTCGAAGGTCGCGTTGGCAGTCTCCAGCGATTCAAAGCGCTGCATGACTGGACCGGCCAGGCACGGCACACCCGCGCGACGAATCGCATCGGTGATGAGATAGCCCTCGGTCACGGAAGCCAGCATATACCGGAGATGAAACTCAGTGCCGATGCGGATGGCCGTGTCAATGTCGTCCGCGCGATATGCGTTAAAGATCGCCGGCATTTTCCCGTCCACGACCGGAACCAGAGCTTCAAGCTTCATATCGCGTGCGGGCTGCTTGGTAACGTCAGCCCCATCTTTCTTCCACTTGTCCCATTTCTCCTCGTAGGCCTTGGCCTCCGACAGCGCATGACGGATGATCTCTGCCGTCTTCATGCGCGTGGTCGGAGCCTTTTCCTTCTTTCCGTAAGTAACTTTGGGAGTTTCCCCAAGGTTAAAGACCATGGCGGATTCCTGACGAACGGCTAATTGCTCCACGGTCGGGGGCGTGGAGCCGGGCCCGGCAGTCTTGAAAATCCCGGCGCGACCAGCAATCGGATTGCGCGGCCCCGGCGCCGATTGCACCGTGGTCACACCGTATTGATTCAGGACCTTCAAGAGCCGTTCATTGGGATTGAAGCTATCGAGCGTGCGCACATCCGCGGTATTAGGATCGGTCGCCTCGTCCTGGTCCTGATCTGCGGGAATGTTGAAGGCGCCGGAGATTCCCGCAGTGGTGTCCGTGTCAATCAGGCCAGGAGTGACGAAAGCGGCTTTAATCAACGTGTATCCCTCTGGCGACGACTGGTGCGGGCCAAGGCGCACAGCTTCAATTTTTCCGTCGCGGATCAACACCATGCCTGGTCCACCTTGCGATCCTTCCGCCATGGTGTAAAGGTGATCGGCAAACACCGCGATACTTTGCGCTGGCAGGCTTGTTCCCGAGGCCACGCAGAGCAGCAGAGTGAACCAGCGAAGCGGGCGCATCAGTTCCCTCCTCGGGGTGAGGCTGGAAGGCGATCAACAAGGCCGAATCCACCCGTCGCATAACGCAGATCTTGAGGCTTGCTGCGATCGAAAACTTTCTGCCCCTCAATCCAGGTCTCGAGCACATGTGTATAGACACTAAAAGGTGGCCCACTCAATACGATGAAATCGGCGTCCTTGCCGGGCTCAAGCGTCCCGATGCGATTCCCCAAGTCGAGCATTTCCGCGGGATAGATAGTCAGCCCCTTCAATGCCGCGTCTTCGCTCATTCCTCCGCGCACCGCCAGCGCAGCCTGACGAATGATGAGCCGCGAACTGGTAACGGGATCGTCGGTGTTGAGTGCGACTTTGATGCCTGCTTTTTCGAGCCTACCTGGGCACCCGAGGTCAAGGTTGATGGTCTCAAATTTTCCTCCCAGAGAATCCACGATCGTAAAGCTCACGGGGATGTGCCGTTTCGCAAGTTCATCCTCTACCAGGCAGGATTCGGTTCCGTGCTGCACCACCAGGCGGTAGTGGAATTCATCCGACAAGCGAAGCGCCGTCATAATGTCGTCGGCGCGGTGAGTGTGGTTGTGGACTATGCGCTTGCCTTCGAGAACCTCGACCACCGGATCGAGATCGAGATCGCGATCCGGCTGTTTCGCAGTCTTGTCACCGGCCGCGATGGCTTTGTTGTAAGCCTCCCATTTCGCTTTGTACTGCGTGGCCTTTTCGTAAATTCCGCGGGCCAGCGCCGCCTCCTCCATGCGCGTCATGGGAGCTTTATCTTTGGCGCCGTAGTGTTTCGGGTTTTCCCCGTTCGCCATTTTCATTCCGCCAATGGTTCCTGGGATCAGCATCTGCTCAATCGTGTTCCCGCGCAGCTTGACGTATGCCGTTTGTCCGCCCATCACATTTCCGCTGCCCGGCATAATGTTCGCGGTAGTTATTCCTCCGGCGGTCGCCATGCGGATATTCGGGTCAGCAGGATCAATCGCATCCATGGCGCGCAGACCAGGTTCGATCGGGCCGCTCGACTCATTGGCATCGCCCGAGTCCTCGGCCATTGGGTTGGCAATAATTCCGATGTGAGAGTGTGAGTCCACAATACCGGGCATAACGATCTTGCCGGTCGCGTCCTCGACTGTGGCGCCGTGCGGAAGCTTTATCTTGCCTTCCTCACCTACCGCTACGATCTTCCCGTTGGCGACGACCAACACTCCATGCTCGATCGGCGGTCCGCTGATGGGATAAATCTTTCCTCCACGAATCGCCAAGGTTGCCTGCGCCGCGGATGTCTGAGCGCAAAATGCAACGCCCGCACAGAGAATTGCCCACAAGATCGTTGTGCTCTTTCTGAATCGCATCCAGCCCTCCGGAAAGATCGTGGAGCATGAAACTATATCATCGGTGCTGGCGTTACTTGACGTCATCGTAATTGGCGCTATTGCCGCCTCTGTTCGTTTTTCTCTTCCCTTGACGTCACCCTGAGTGGCCGCCAGGCCACGAAGGATCTCGCGCGGACTGGCAGGAATAAAGCGGTCGCACGGCCCCCAAGTTTGTCGCACTCCGCGCGAGATCCTTCACCCGGCTCACGCCAATTTCAGGACGACGACTAGCAAGAGAAGAGTGTGACGGACAGCAATCGTCCTCAAAAACAAAAAGAGGGCAGCGAAAACGGCTGCCCTCTTAAGGTTAACGGACCGTTCTACGGCTCGGGCGTCGTGGCCAAGTCCACGTTCTGCATATTTATGCCGCCAACCTTCTTTCGGCCGTCGGTCCAGGTAATATACGCAGACCCGGTCGAGTTCCCCGCGTCAGCCGCGTTCAAAGCCATGTTGTAGTCGTAATCGCCCGCATAACAGGACACAACGCTTTGGTCGTCCTGGGCTGGCTGTGTGATCACTTTGGTGCTGATCGTGATGTCTGCTAGCCAGGAAGCACCGTTGGTCTTCGACTGACGGCCCACGCGCTCGTAGTTGCATCCCGGATCCCCAACGTTGTTGCAAGCGCTGGTCGCTTTGCGACGATCATACCAAGAGGCGGTGACGTTGCCGTCCGAGGTGGCGGACAGCGAAGGCATCCACTGCGTCTTATTGGGAGCGTCCTTGTCAGTGTTGAGCTTGATTGCTTTCGACCAGGTCTTGCCATTGTTGGTCGAACGTTGGTAGAAGATGTCTCCATGGTCGCCGTTCGTCCCTGCCCCGGCGTAGACGTAGTGGACCACGCCATTGGGGCCAACTGCCGGTTCCCCCCAGCCCATGTGCCGGATGATGGGATTGACTTGGTAGAAATACGAGTTAGTGGCGCAGCCCGCATCACCGACTGCGTTGTATCGCGGACCCATAGTCACTTGAGTCCAGGTTTTGCCGCCGTCGGTTGATCGGAACATAAGGTTCTGGCGGGTAGCGTTCCCTCCGCCACCCTCATCCATGCTGGCAATGAATACGGTGCTGTTCTTCCCGACCAACTTTGCCCCGCGCGGCGAGCCGGTGACCTGCACGTCGCGGTAGAAGATGCCATTGTTGTTGAGTTGCAACGGTGTGCTCCAAGTGGCGCCGTCGTCGGAGTAGGTAACGAAAAGACAACCACCCGCACCGCAGCTTGTCGTGTAGTCATTGTATGAGATATACATGCGGCCATACGTTCCGCTGGTCGGTTCGTTGTCTGACCACATCGACTCGCGGTCGTCGAAGCTGCCGTTATGGGCGCAAGCTCCAACCGTCCAAGTTTTTCCATCCTTAGAGCTCCACAAGCCAATACCCTGGCCGCCGCAACCAGTCACCAGGTCGCCACCAAAGAACTTGCCCAGCTTGGAGTTGTAAACAACAATTGGATCCGAAACGCTTTCACCGTGGGAGCCGTCGTCCGTAGGGTAGATTTCCGTAAAGGTCGCTCCGCCGTCGTGCGAGTAGGAAGTAGCCAAGTAGTTTCCGCCGTTGAACGACCCGTTAGCGTTATAGTTGACCACAATGGTCTGGCCTTTATCCGCGGTGCTGACCGCGACCATGCTTTCGCTCCCACACAAGTCCCCGGAGGAGTTACAACCTGATGCATTGCTGACGCGGATGTTGGGAGGAGCGGTGAGCCTGTGAGTCACGCCACCCGCCGTCGACCCTCCACCTTGCACGATGCCGCACTCAATCAGGATTCGGCCGGCGCGCAGGTTGTCCTGCATCATGAGTGATGGAACGTTGATCTGGGAGCAGTCGACACCCATCGAAGTCATTTGGGCGCTGGCCAGCGACGGTTGAAAGACGCACGCCGCCAGTAACAGTACTGGAAGCGCAAAATAGCAGAAACTTCTACTTCTGTCGTTCATCTTCATTGTCACTTCCCCTTTTTTTTGCTGATTCTTGAAGCTGCGACGGTGGGACAGAAACACGCCGCTGCGCGCCCGGGACAGGAGCCACCGCAGTCCCAAAATACTGTTGGTCCATCCAGATTCCGGCTTTCTTTTTCAGATCGTCCAATAACGCTTGCATCTTTTCGCCTTGCAGATTTTTTTCGATGCGCTCCGACACTTGCTCGAGTTGTTGGCGGTCGCGCTTAACCAGTTGAATGAGAAGAACGCGCGCCGGACTATCTTCAACCTCGGACCACTCGCCCTCTTTAAGCGCAAACGCCACTTTCTCCATTTGCGGTGATAGCTCTCCACGTGAAAAAGTCAGCGGTTCCGGATCAAGCATGCCCTCGCCGGATTTCCTGAGATCCTCCGAGAGTTTCTTTACGTCGGTTCCCGACGCATACTCCTTGCGAATCTGGTCGGCGCTGGCCCTGGCAGCCTGCGAACTTAAAACCTGCGCAGTCTTGGAGTTGTCTCGCTGTTTCCAAATGAACAGCCTGCGAATCTGCACTTCGTCATAGTCCGACAGATGGACAGAATAGTATTGGCTAATTTCTTCGGAACTCGGCGTAGCCTGACGCATCAGGCTGGCGAATTCGGCGTCGGACAGAACCTGCATCCGAGCGATGGCGAGCTGCCGGCTAACCTCTGGGGAAGAGTCGAGGTGATTGGCCACGGCCTGTTGCGAGAGCATCAGCACAGAAGCGTAGTCATCGCCCAATTTTCTTTGGTCCTTCCCCGTGACGCTGCCCTTATCGGGGTCCGTTTGCGGTTCGATCGCGGCGACCCTGGACTCGAACTCTGCCTCAGTGACCTCCACATCGCCAACTTTAAGTACTACTCGGTCCGTTCCCGCCGAAGTCTTCTTTGCAGATGTGGACGTTGAGTTTCCTGCTGAGGTCGCAGGGTTTGGGCTGCGAGAGTCTTGCGAGTAGCCGAGGGGCGCAAGCAGAACCGCCAATAGAATGCAGGGAGATATTCGCGCGCTGATGAAGTCCACTTAGTTACCTTGACGAGCCGGCCAAACTTGATTCGTTAAATTCCCAGGCTGGATGGCCAGCAGGCTCAGAACTAATCGGACCCGGTTGGAGCGTAAACGATGCCCGGTAGTAGAGCGTCCGCAACTTTAGAGCACAAGTACGGGGCCTGTCAACGTGCAAACTTCTGCACATGGACCACGAAACACAATGCCGATGCAATGGCAGTTTTTCAACCAGCACTTTCGGTGATTTCTTCGAACGCGCCTTCCGGCTTTTCCCCCAGCATGAAGGCTAGAACCTCTTGCGGCACGGGATTATTCCAGACCGGAGCGAACGACTGGCGATGCAGAGGAGACGGTCCGTGCTGGCGGAGGGCGGCGAGGTGGTGAGGCGTGCTGTATCCCTTGTTCGAAGCCAGACCGTACACGGGAAACACCGGATCCCATTCGCGGACCATGCGATCACGTTCCACCTTGGCGAGAATCGAGGCGGCAGCAATGGAAGCGGAAAGCGCGTCGCCGTGGATGATCGCTCGCTGCGGCAGCTCACAATCGAGGCGCATGGCATCGATCAGCAAATGATCTGGGCCGGGCTTCAGACGAATAACTGCCTCGCGCATGGCAACTCGCGAAGCCTGATAGATATTGATTTGATCGATGCGGGCAGCATCCACGGCCGCGATGGCCCAGGCAACGGCGTGTTCGCGGATGCGCTCCGCTAGCACCTCGCGCCGCTCGGCGAGCAGCAGCTTGGAGTCGCGCAGGCCTCGAATGCGATAGCCGCGATCGAGAATGACGGCGGCGGCAACGACTGGTCCGAACAGGGAACCTCGGCCGACTTCGTCCACGCCCGCGATCAGTCGCGCGCCCGTTTGCCAGGCTTGTTTCTCAAATTTCACCGTGCAATGCAGGCGCTTCAGTAGACGAAGCTTGGCAGCAGAAGCTGAGATCGTTTTCTCGGGAGCGAGTTTGAGCTTGGCCGACACGAACTGGCAAGACGACAAGATCGAGATAATTGCATCTTCGCCGAGTTCGGCCCTGTGGAGCAAGTTCAAAAAAGAGTTCCGTCGAGCAGTGCGCGAATCTATGGTTGGCACTCCGGTTTGCACTCCGGTTTGCAATCCAACTAACTTCGTTCGCAGTCAGCTAGAATGGCCACGCCGTGCAGGAGGGAACATGCCGGACACGAGCAGCAGTCTCTCGCATCGAGTGAACCGGCGAGTGTTGGTGCAATCGGCTCGAACCGCGGTGGCGGCAGTTGCATCGCTGATCGTGGCCCGCGCTCTCGGGCTTCCCGAAGCCTATTGGGCCACGATCACGACTCTGATCATTATGCAGTCGACCCTCGGCGCAGCGCGTACCGTATCCGAACAGCGCTTCGCTGGAACCGCGCTGGGTGCGCTGATGGGCGCGCTGCTGACGACCTACTTCGGGTCAAACCTGATCGTGTTCGGCTTAGGCGTATTCGTGATCGGATTGATTTGCGCCGCGCTGCGTCTTGAGGACGCGTACCGGCTTGCCAGCGTTACATTAGCAATTGTGATGCTCATCGCGCGCACGAAACAGGCCTGGGTCGTTGCGGTTGATCGCTTTGTTGAGGTCACGGTGGGAATCGTTGTGGGGTTAGCGTTGACGGCCGTGTGGCCAGGGGATGAACCAGGGGCAAGTTTCCAGCCGCCTGGTTCCCCCAGAGTGTAGGGCTCAGCCGACTACTTCGCCGGTGCTGCCGCGGCCGCGTGCTCGCGGTCGACATCTTTGAGGCGGGCAGCCTTGCCACGCAGCGCGCGCAAGTAGTACAGCTTGGCGCGGCGAACCTTGGAGGAACGGACCAACTCTACTTTGTCGATCACGCGGGAGTTCTCGGGGAAGATACGCTCGACCCCTTGACCAAAGCTGATCTTGCGCACGGTAAAGCTGGCCTGCGGGCCTCGCGAACGCGAGATCACCACTCCTTCGAAGGCCTGCGTGCGCTCCTTGTCGCCTTCCTTGATCTTGACGTGTACGCGGACGGAATCGCCCGGTGCGAATTTCGGAAGGTCGGTGCGCTTGGTTTTGGCCAGCAGTTTTTCAATGATGAGGTTCGACATACTCTTGTCCTCTGTTCTATAAGTTCTTGCCCGTGATCTGGGCCAGCAATTTCTGGTCTTCATCGCTGAGCACGGCCTTGTCCAAAAGATCGGGCCGGTTGCGCAGCGTTTTCTCAAGTGCTGTACGATGCCGCCAGCGTCGTATCTCTTCATGATTGCCGGACGCCAGCACTTCCGGAACTCCCATGCCTCGGAAATCCGCGGGACGCGTATAGTGCGGGTAATCCAGCAATCCGCCCGAGGTGCACGTCGAACTCGGGCCGTTCCCAGGTTGCGCATCGGGGAACCTTGTGAACGATTCCTGCTGCGTCGATGCCTGATTGCCCACCGCGCCGGGAATCAGCCGCGTGACGCAATCAACAATCACCGCCGCTCCCAGTTCGCCTCCGCTTAGCACATAGTCGCCGATGGACAACTCGCGGTCCGCTAAATAGTGGCCCACCCGCTCATCGACGCCTTCATAACGGCCGCAGATCAGGACAATCCGTTCCAGCGCGACGAGTTCATTGGCCACACTCTGATCGAATCGCTTGCCCTGCGCCGAAAGCAACACCACACTCTCGCGAGCGTCGTTCCGTCTTTCTAGGGACGCGACATTCAGCGCTTCAATACATTCAAAGATCGGTTCCGGCTTGAGCACCATGCCTTCGCCGCCGCCGAATGGGCGGTCATCCACGGTCTTATGGCGATCATGCGCAAACGCCCGCAGGTCGTGGACTTCGATTTTCGCCAGGCTGGCTTCCTGCGCCCGGCGGATAATGCCGTGATCCAGCGGCCCGCGAAAGAAGTCGGGAAAGATCGTTACAATGTCGATCTTCATCGCGGAACACCAAGAGCTTTAACCACAGAGGACACAAAGGTCCACGAAGGAAATCAAGAACTCAGAGCTTAAGGTTTTTTTGTGTAACTTCGTGTCCTTTGTAATTCATGTTTTCTTCGTTCGTGAACCAGCTTGTTGCTCTTTTTCTTCGGCCGTCAGCGGCGCGTTCAGTTCCAGCATTCCCTCGGGCAGGTGCATTTGTATCTGCTTGCGCTCGAGGTCTACGCTTTTTAGATACGCCTCGGCGTAGGGGATCTCGTACCGTTTGCTTCCCGCGCCCACTATCAACAGCGGCGCTTCGCCCGCGCCAAACTGAACGTCTTCAATTCTGCCAATCTCGCGACCTGAATCGAAGACCACGCATCCGACTAAGTCGCTGACGTAATTCCATCCCTCGTCAAGCTGTGCCCGGTCGCTTCGCGGGACTTGCAATTCGCAGCCGATCAGAGCTTCCGTATCCGAAATGGAATCGACTCCCGCGAACTTCAGAACCAGGAGCGCTTTGTGCGGCCAGAGTTCTTCGACCCGTAACTCGCGCCGGCTGTTGTCCTGCGCCAGAGCAAAAAGCCTCAGGCCAATTCTGAACCGGTCGGGAACGTCCGTGTGCAACTCCACCGCGACTTCGCCATGGCGTCCTTGTGTTTTTCGCACGCGGGCCAGGGTGATGAAGTCGCCGGCGATTCCTGACTCTCCTATTCCAAAATCTCCAGAGTAAAACGCTTGTGCAATCGAACTCCGGCTGCGTCGATGAGGGAACGCAAGGCGCGTGCCACCCGGCCCTTGTTCCCAATCACTTTGCCCACGTCGTTCGGGGCGACCTTGAGTTCAAGCACGTCGCCTTCGAGTTGGCTCACCGAAACCTGATCGGGTTCGTCGACGAGCGACTTCGCGATCTGCTCGATCAAAGCTCGCACGTCCCCGCTTTGCTGGCTCATATGCGGTTCCTATCGGGTGGGCTGGAAACTGCTAGTGCCACGCCCGCCAAAATCAGGCGGCGGGGACGGCGCTGGGAGCGGGCTTGGCCACAATCTTGCCAACCCGATCCGACATCTTGGCGCCCTTCGATACCCAGTAATCAATGCGCTCGCGTTTGAGTTCGATGCTGGCAGGATCGGTGCGGGGATTGTACGTTCCCACCACCTCCACCGGCCGGCCATTGCGCGCCCGTTCCTTCTCAATAACGACCACGCGATACTGCGGTTGTTTACGCGCACCGGTGCGCGACAGACGAATCATTAACACAGAACTTTGGTTCCTTTCCTATTTCTGCTGGCAGGGGTTGGACAAACAGTTATTTTTGCAGAAGTTGGCGGGATTAGCAAGGCGCAGTAGGAATTGGCTGCGCGGAGACCCGATCCACAAAAACTCGACTTGATTAGTTGCGTGTGGGCTCGGTCGCTGACCTCGCGTTGATGTTTACTATTCAGTACCGGGTATATACCGAAAAAACACGTTTTCCTGCCAGATCTATGAAAACAAAGACGCTGTTTTCGAGATACCCTCGTAAAATATCCCTTTTAAAGGACTTACGGAAGGGATATTTCCCAGCTTTTCTGCTTTGTAAGTCATTGAAAACAGGCAGCGAGTTTGCTGTGCCCTCTAAAATATCCCTTCTAAAGGATTTAGCGGGTACGCTTTCTCGGCGGAAAGTGGGTGTTCTTGCGAGGGGGGACGCGCCCTGCGAGGAACACTTCAAATTGTCAAAGAGCCGGAATCGCTCACTGCTGTTATCGAACAGCTAATGTGTTTTCTTATATGTTATCCGAGTAGAAATGCAGGGTCAAGCTCAAAAAAAAGTCGGGCTGGTAGGGCTTCCGGCCTTCAGTTAATGGTGAACACAATTACATTGGACGCGGCTGTGCCCGGATTTACCGCCGTCAGGTTCACTGTGCCCGCATTGACGATATCCGCGGCAGGGATAGCCACTCGGACCTTGGTCGCGCTGACGTAGGTGCTTGTCCGTTGGACGCCATTCCACAGGACCGCAGCGCCCGGTACAAAGCTTGTGCCGGTCACGGAAAGATAGAAGTTTCCACCACCATGAAGGACGCTCGAGGGAGAAGACGAGATCAACGTCGGAACCGGATTCTGATTTGCCAAATTCGGCAGAACGAACGGCCCTCGTAAGAGTACCAACCGGCCGGTACCGGGAGTGCTTTGCGGCGGCACGAGGAAGGCCAACCCGTCCTGCCCCCAGCGGACGAGATCGTTGCCGGTGAGGTAGGTGAACGGGGTGAATCCGTCCATAACGAAACGGGTCCGATCATAGGCCGCAAGCGCAACGTATTCAGTGCCTGCATAGTTCGTACCAAGGGAAAATACCCCATCGATGGAAGGATCGGGTGCCACAGAATCACCGGCGATCGCACCCCCAAAGCCGCCCTCCAAATCCACTTGGTATTGCCCCAGTTGCTCGGGAGTTGTGGTCTTCGGATTGGCAAAACCACCACCTACTCCATATACCAGGCCCCCGCTCAATTTAAACCCGCCGTTAAACCCACCTAATCCGTTCAGGGTTGTCCCATCAATTTGCGTCAGTCCGCTTGAGGTCACATTCCATCGGTAGAAAAGAGCACCGGAAGTGTCGATGTCATACGAGTAAACCGTTGAAGCGCTGCCAAAGGCAAGGCTTGACCCAGTATAGGGACCTGTCAGATTTGGTCTCATTGTCCCAGTATTACCGGAAATGTCGAAAAGACCAATGCCGTTCCACGACCCGAGGTCCACCGCCAGACTGTTATGGTGCTGGAACATCACTGCAAGGTCGCGCGCCGCCGAGGGCGTGCCTTGCGCTTTCAACGGGTATAGCACGCTGCGTGCTCCGGTAATTAGATTCAGGCGTCGGAGACTCAGGGCGCCGTCGATCCCCGCGTAGAGGAACACTCCGTCGTCGGATTCGGCCAGTCGGTTCGGCTCACTGCCCATATTGATTGGAGACGCCAGCTGACCAGTAGTCGGATCGATAGCGACGATGCTGTTGCCGGTTACCTGGGGCGCAGTGCTGGGAATGGTGGCGTAAATCTTGCGCGTGAAGGGGTCATAAAGCAAGTGGTTCATATCCAGGCTAATCTCGCGGAAAACCGTCAGCGCCAGATTGCTGGAAGTGCCGCCACCGGGCATGGGATTGGAGACGCTGATCCAACCCCAACCTATCGCGTTGATCCGTGAATTGGGCACGCTTGCGGTTAGTTGGTTCGCGTTTACATATGAGGTACTCAGAGCAGTCCCATTCCACCGAACCTTCGATTGCGGCGTGAATTCACTGCCGTTCACGGTAAGCGTGAAATCTCCGGAACTAGCCATCACGAAGCTGGGGGAGATCGCGGAAAGCGAAGGCACAGCGTAATATTCGCTGCCGCTCACGACAGTAGTGGAGGTCACTTTGTTGTTCTTTAGATTAGGATCGCCTTGCGGCGAACTCACCTGGGCCCCATTTTTCAATGTCCTGGCGGTAAGCGGGATAACGTTCACCGTGACTGTGGCTGATGCAGTTGTTGCAAGAGTACCCAGATCACAACGGATGACGTCGGTTCCGCTGCACGAGCCCTGCGAGGCGTTGACCGATTGGAGGACGGTGTCAGACGGAAGGGTGTCGATGACGACGACCTCCGGGGCGGTGTATGGGCCACCATTCGTAACGCTGAGATTGTAAGTCAGGGTCGAACCGGTGACGGCCGTGGCAGGAGCCTGTGCACTAATGGAAAGGTCCGCGGGCTTTTTGGAAAGGTCGCGGACTAACTTCGAGTGCAGGATGTACAGCTGACCGCTCAGGGTAAAACTGTCGCTATCGATGTACGCCAAGCCATCAGACCCCCAACGGACCAATGATGCCGCAGTACTGGAATAGCCGGTATAGACCTCACCGATCGGCTCGCTTCCTTTCAGCACAAAAGTCTTCAAATCGTAAGCGTTGATTTGTCTGGTGGAACTTCCGACCGGTGAATACAGAAGATAAGCACGCCCGATGGTTGAATCTGGTGCAACCGGGCCTGAGGCCTGCTGTTGGTCATTTATGTAGAACGCGCCAAGCTGAACACCGCTGTTAGCATCAAGCACCGCCCCGTTCGTCAAATACACTCGTGCGTTGTCATACCGCAGGTCATTCGAAGTCTCGCTTGAATTGAGAAGCGTCGCACTGGTGATCCCAGTGCTGTCCACAGTAAACGATACATATCCGCTGCCCACTCCATAAAGGTCAACCCCCGAGGGGCTAAATGCCATTCCATTCAAAGCCCCGGATGGTGAAGCGACTTCTGCTGGGCGCTTAACGCCATCGTCGTAAATGGCGACCTGACCAGCGGAGTCGCACACAGCCAAAGTGCCGGGATGTCCCGGCATGACAGCAAGGGCTTTGGCTGTGTAGGGCGGGTTGTAAAACCCAGTTCCGCCACCTAATGGGAAGCTCAAGCCGGCTGTGTGGGTGACGAGGTTCACTTTCCGAACGGCCGCGCCACCATCCAGTCCGACCCACAGCACTTGGTCATCGCTGGAGAGGGCCAGTTTGTTTGGTTCGCTGCCTACAAAGATTGAGTTGCCAATGATCCCTGTCGCTGGATCGATCGGCACAACGCTGTTGCCCATTGCAGGCCCGACGATGCTCGGGACAGAGGCATAAAGCAGCTGTTGCGTGGAGTTATAAACCAAGTCGTTGGCCATTAATGATACAAAGGTCGTAAACGGCTGGGGTGCAGATTCACCTCCGCCCGGCGCCGGGTTGAAGACGGTCACCAGGTTGTTACCTATGCTCAGGAGATCAGACTGAAGAATCGTAGCCGTTAGCTGACCCGAACCGCCGTATGTGGTTGCGCGATTGTGCCCGTTCCAACGTACTACCGAATTTGACACGAAATTGCTGCCATAAAGTTGCAACGCAAATGTCGGGCTGCCGACCGGGGCTGCGGTGGAACTAAGACTTTGCAACACCGGCACCGGATTGTCCCCCCATGCGAGGACACTCAGACTAGACAACATGGTGAATATGCAAAGAATCCATCTCTTAGTAGCCATTCTTGCATCCTTTATTGACCAGCGATCGACCGGCGACAGTCCCTAGACTGCAAAAAAACAGAGACAAAGCTACGCTTGGGTAGTTGACAAGTCAACACAATTTAGAATCTTGCTTCACGCCACTTCCAGCCCAAGTTAGTAAACCCGCCAATTGAGACCACCGTGTTTGAGCCGCTTGCACGTAGTCGGGGTTGTAGCAAAATCCCCTCAATGCGTAATATCCCGTCAGTGCATTGACTTGCCAGAGCTTCGACCCTAAGATGGTCGCGCACGGAGCGGGCTCTATTCGTTGATCGCTAAACCATGGTCGCTAAACCATGATCGCTGAACGATGATCGGACAGACCATTTCGCACTACCGCGTGATCGAAAAGGTGGGCGGCGGTGGCATGGGGGTTGTCTATAAGGCCGAGGACATTCGGCTGCATCGTTTTGTCGCCCTCAAGTTTCTTCCCGACGACGTCGCCAAAGATCCTCAAGCCCTCAGCCGTTTTCAGCGCGAGGCGCAAGCTGCTTCTGCTCTGAACCATCCGAACATTTGCACCATCTACGACATCGGGCAGGAGAATGGCAAAGCGTTTATTGCCATGGAGTATTTGGATGGCCGGACTCTGAAGCACATGATTGAGGGGCGTCCGCTGAAGATTGCGCAGTTGCTTGAGCTGGGGATTCAGATTTCGGATGCGCTCGATGCGGCTCACTCCGGCGGGATTGTGCATCGTGACATCAAGCCGGCGAATATCTTTGTCACGCAAAGAGGTCAGGCCAAGATCCTTGATTTTGGGTTGGCGAAACTTACTCCGCAAGGCAGCAACGTCGTGGATGGTTCGGTCCCAACCGTGGGCGCGGCGACCGCGGTCAGCGCTGATCAACTCACCACTCCGGGCACGGCGATGGGCACCATTGGCTATATGTCTCCCGAGCAGGCGCGCGGCGAGACGCTGGATCATCGCACCGATCTGTTTTCTTTCGGGGTAGTGCTCTACGAAATGGCAACCGGGCGGCAGCCGTTCTCGGGAGCGACCTCGGCCATCATCTTTGAAGCGATTCTCAATAAGGTTCCTGCTCCGCCGGTCCAGTTGAATCCGGGATTGCCGGTGCAGATGGAAGTTGTCCTGAACAAGGCGCTGGAAAAAGATCGCGAGCTGCGCTGCCAGAGTGCGGCGGAGATTCGCGCCGACCTGAAGCGGCTGAAACGTGATACCGATTCTTCCCGTGCGGGTGTGAAAGCGGTTGCCCCGGCAGCTTTGACCAGCGGCGCGGTGGAGGTTCCAAGCGAGACACGGCGGCGGAGTCCGCTTCTGCCCGTGCTGTTCTGCCTGGGTTTTCTGGTTGCTCTTGCAGCTGGATTAATCGCAGGCAAGCGCCTATGGGGATCGGCAGGAGCCAGTGCCCCGCTGTACCACGAGATCACTTTCCGCCGCGGCGAGATTCGCTCGGCCCGATTCGCGCCGGATGGGCAGACGATCTTATACAGCGCCGCGTGGCAAGGGAACCCCGGGGAAATATTTGCCGCACGGCAGGGCACGGTCGAATCGCGCTCGCTGGGATTGGGACGCGCCGAGCTTCTGGCGGTTTCGTCGACAGGCGAGATGGCGCTTTCGCTGGACAGCCGTCCCGTAGGAACGTGGGTAAACATGGGTACACTCGCGCGGGCGCCGTTAGCGGGTGGGGCACCCCGCCCGGTACTCGAGAATGTGGAATGGGCGGATTGGTCTCCGGACGGAAATAGTTTGGCAGTTGTACGCAATGTGGGTGGCCGCGACCGGCTGGAATTTCCCATCGGTAAGGTACTCTACGAGACCAGCGGCGGCTGGATCAGTTATCCGCGAGTGTCGCCGAAAGGCGATTACGTGGCATTCATTGACCATCCCAATCAGGGGGACGACGGCGGGGCTGTGGCCGTGGTCGATCTGTCCGGCAAAAAGAAAATGCTGACTCGTTACTGGTACGGTACGCAGGGTCTTGCGTGGTCACCTGCCGGCGAAATCTGGTTCACCGCCAGCGAATTGGGTGTCGATCACTACCTCTCCGCAATCAGCATTGACGGGAAAGAGCGGTTGGTGACGCGGATACCCGGCACGCTGGTTGTGTTCGACATCTGGCGAGATGGGCGGGTGCTGCTGGCTCGCGCGGGGCGACGACGCGAAGTGATGACTCTATCGGAAGGCGCGACGAAAG
The DNA here is from genome assembly GCA_035483835.1 of Terriglobales bacterium. Lineage (GTDB taxonomy): Bacteria > Acidobacteriota > Terriglobia > Terriglobales > Acidobacteriaceae > JABDBE01. Next base: position 25,478 of record DATHPO010000281.1, on the reverse strand, counting down.
AACGGGATCTTTCCTGGCTCGACTACTCCTATCCTGCGGACCTTTCTGCCGATGGCAAGACCGTTCTCTTTGATGAGGAGGGCGTTGGCGGCGGCGTGCAGTACGGCAACGCACAAGAGCTGACTTACGCGGTTTACATTCGCAACACCGACGGCTCTCCGGCCATTCGACTCGGCGAAGGCGCTGCTAATGGGATTTCTCCCGACCAGAAATGGGTGATCGTGCAGACTCCGGGTTCGCCGGAACAACTTCGCCTGTTACCGACCGGGGCGGGTGAAACCCAGCCGTTGACCAACGATTCGATTAACCATCAGTGGGCGCGCTGGTTCCCGGATGGCAAGCGCTTTGCGTTCTCGGGCAACGAACCGGGTCATGGGGTTCGGCTGTACGCGCAAGATATTTCCGGAGGCAAGCCAAAGGCGATTTCTCCGGAAGGAGTGGATGCCGTGGCGTTTGCGATTTCGCCGGATGGCGAGTCGGTCCTTGGGATAGGCCCTGATCAAAAAGGATATTTCTATCCATCCGCTGGCGGCGAGCCTCGCGTGGTGAATGGACTGGAGCCGGGAGACATACCGATCCGTTGGAACCAGGACGGGCGCTCCATCTATCTTTATCGGACCGGCGAGGTACCGGCCAAGGTGTATCAGTTGGAGCTAGCCACGGGGAAGAAAACGCTCTGGAAGCAGATTGTTCCGGTCGATCCTACGGGTGTTTCAACGATCGGACCGATTCTGGTCACACCGGACGGCAAGACCTATGTTTACGGGTTTCATCGAACTCTGGGTGACCTATATCTGGTGGAAGGCCTCAAGTAAATGCGCTGAGCGGTGCCCCACTCTTTCGCCTTTCTTGTGCGAGGAACTAATCCGCGGTGAGTTGACTGAGAATCTCAGCCGGTTCGGGGCGCTCGGTGTAGTCAGCATTGACCGACGAAAACAGCACCGAACCGTTGCGGTCGAGAATGTAGGTCGCAGGAACCGGGAGCTCCCAACTTTCGTCCCCATTGGTGAAGGGCAGGTTAATAAAAACTCGCCGATACACCGCCTGCTGATAATCGGGAACGCGGTACACGAGCCCAAACTGACGAGCCACGTGGTTGCCCGGATCGCTGAGCAGTAGAAAACGCAGCTTGTGTTGGTCCGCCATGAAGAAGGATTGCGACACAGTCTGCGGGGAAACCGCGATCAATGAGGCTCCAGCACGCTGAATCTGCGGCAGGATTAGATTCATGGCTTCCAGTTGACCGACGCAGAAAGGGCACCAGCGACCGCGAATAAAGCAGATGACAAGATGGGCTTTCGCGAGGAGGCCGGCGGAGGACACCGGTTTCGCGTTTTGATCATTCAGTTGGAAGGCGGGAGCCGTGAAGCCCAACGAAAACGCGCGGCTGGCGAATCCTTGTTCCTTAAGTTCTGCGACGACTCTAGCGTGGATTGCCTGAGTTTCCGGTGGAACGTATTTGGCAATCAGTTCCTTGCGTTCGACAAATTGCTCGCGAAGAGGGCGAATGTCTTCAGCGTGCGCGGATTCGTCGAGCGAGCGCCATTTCATAGATTTAACTGCGGCGGGTGGGTTTTCGTCGATTCGAGCGGATAACACTTCAACCCGTGCAGCTTTGAACCGTGCCGATCAAACTTATTGTAGATCTGCTTGAGATAGCTATCGTCGCCGTGCTCATACCAACGGTATACCGCATACGCAGCGAAGTCGGCAATTTGCATAAGTCTCGAAGATTTGGAATCGAAGAAAAAAGCCGTCTCGATGATGCACTGCAAAGACGCCCATCGGGTTCCTCCAGCTTGGAATTCAGCGAGTAGCCGGCGAATCTCTCTGCTGAGAGATGGGCGCGCTTCATCAAATACAACGATCCCGCGGCCAACACGCTGTGACTGATTCTGTTTCCGCTGCAGAAAGAGGTGGAACATTGTGGAAAGACCCTCGAAGCCGCCGCGATAAGGATCCACCTTGCCCTTGTATTTCGCCATAAATTCGGGCTTGTCTATAACTGCGGCAAACAGGGTCAAACCGGTAGCGTTTGCGATAGCATCGAACACCTCGTTTATCGCTTTGTTGCGGGCAGTGCGAGGCAATCCTCGAAAGGACCGAGAGCCGGTTCGCATTTCGCTGGCATGCAGCTCGAGTAAGGATCCAGCTGTGGGAAAGTTGTTTTTTTGTATATCATCAAGTCGCTGAGTCAGCTTGCGCCACTGTCCCTCGTGCATAGCGGCTCCGCAAAGCACAAGATGACGTGAACTGCCGGATGTCAGGCCTCCATCGCCCGACTCGTCGACATACAAAATATGCATACAAGAAAAAGGCGGCTGAGCGGGATTCGTATCCCGGCGAGCCGCAAGGGCAGCTCTCTCAGTCGCAAATGCAATTATAGCACTCGCTCAGTCCTCGAATCAGCGGCATCAATGCCGACGCCGGTTCGTGTCTGGAAGCCCCCCTGAGAGGCACCAGACGGATACGGATTTGGATTTGGACTTTTTCTTCTTGGTCTGTCGCGGCGTTTGGGAAGGAGTGGGCTTGGCAGTGAGAGTATGAGGAGCGCAAAGAACCGCCTTTCCTAGTTTGGGGTCAAAAATACGCGGCTTTGTTCGGTCCCATGTGGTCATTTAGTGCTCCACGCCACGATCGTCCTTATTAAGATCGGCAGGCCGAACAATAGACAGGCCACCGTTCTCACATCCCCGGCAACTTCATCCCGGCCAATTTGCGGGCGAAGCTTGCCTTGCCCATCTGCTTGAACATTTTGCGCATCTGGGCATATTGGCGCAGCAAGTTGTTGACCTCTTGTACGCTCGTGCCTGAACCGCGCGAGATGCGTTTGCGCCGGCTGCCGTTGATAACCTCGTGGTGCAGGCGTTCGTAGACCGTCATCGAGTTGATGATGGCCTCGACGCGATTAATTTGCTTTTCGTCGATTTTGTCGGCATGTTTCTGCAATCCGGCGAAGGGACCGATGCTGGGCAACATTCCCATGATGCTCTGCAACGATCCCATCTTTTTCACTTGACGCAGTTGATCGCGGAAATCCTCTAGCGAGAAACCGTCGCCGGACAGGGCGCGGCTGGCCATCTCTTGCGCCTTTTTCTTGTCGACATTCTGCTCGGCCTTTTCGATCAGTGAAAGGATGTCGCCCATGCCGAGAATGCGGGACACGATGCGATCTGGATGAAAGGGCTCGAGTGCGTCGTACTTTTCGCCCACGCCGATGAACTTGATGGGCTGGCCCGTGACCTGGCGGATTGAGAGCGCAGCGCCACCACGAGCATCGCCGTCCATCTTGGTGAGCACGACGCCGGTGAGCGAAAGCTTCTTGTGGAACTCATCGGCGGAATTCACCGCGTCCTGCCCGGTCATGGCGTCGGCAACGAACAAGATCTCTTGCGGATTGAGCATCCGCTTAAGCGACTGCATCTCCTCCATTAGTTGGTCGTCGATGTGAAGGCGGCCAGCAGTGTCAACAATGAGCACATCCGAGCCGGTATTGATAGCTTCGCGACGCGCTTCTTTCGCCAGACGCTCGACGGTTGCGGTGTTGGCTTCGACGTTCGCGCCCTCGTAAATGTTCGCCTTGATCGCCTGCGCCACGACCTTGAGTTGTTCACGGGCGGCGGGACGGTAAACGTCAACCGAAACCAGCAGCGGCCGATGCCCGCCATTCTTAAGCCAATTTGCAAGTTTGCCCGAAGTTGTAGTTTTGCCGGAGCCCTGCAGTCCGGCCATCAGCACTACCGTTGGCGGCTGTGAGGCAAACTTCAGACGCGCGGTATCGCGGCCAAGGATTTCGATCAACTCGTCACGCAGGATTTTGATGACCTGCTCGCCGGGTGAAAGCGCGGTCGCCACCTGTTGGCCAATAGCCTTTTCTTGAATGTGGTCGATCAGCTGCTTAACGACTTTGAAGTTGACGTCGGCCTCGAGCAAGGCAAGACGGATTTCTCGCAGCGCCTCCTGAATGTTTTCTTCATTGAGGACGGCCTGGCCACGCAGGGTCTTGAACGCACGCTGGAGTTTTTCTGAAAGATTCTCGAACATAGCTTAGACGTCTATTTTAACAGTCGGAATACAGAGCGCACGGTGTCACGACGCGGCCGAAACACGAGTTCCCATGTTAAACTACTACTACGCCACTCCGATCTCGAAGGAGAATCCATGACTGAGAAGCCGAGTGCCACTCTGCCTGGAACTGTCGAAAAAATCATTAAGTCCCCGCATCCGAGCGACCCGGAAAAGGCGCAAATCGCCGTGGAAGGTGCTGATGAGCTGTACAAAGAAATTCGTATCGTCAACAATTTGACTGACGAGAAGGGCGACGAAGTGCGTTTGAAGCAGGGCGCCAAGGTGGAAGTCACAGTCGAGGCCGGCCCAGAAGCTGTTGTTTCCAAGCCCTGAAGCTCGTCCTTGCTTTGCCTTGCCGACAAAGAGCGCTGAGTCTCTCTCAATCTAACTCGGCTGCGATTTCCTTCGCGGCAATCACCGTATTGCAGTGAATGGTGACGGTGTCTTCAACCCGCCGGGCATAGCCGCCGGCGAAGGTCACCATCACCGGGATACCGCGAGCGCGGGCAACCCGAAAAACCAATTCATCACGGCGTTTGAGTCCGTCGATGGTCAACGACAGACCTCCGAGTTGGTCTTCACGGTAGGGGTCCGCGCCTGCGATGTAGCAGATCAACTCCGGTTCGAATTGGCGCAGGCCTGAGCTGAGGGCGTTGTCGAGCCACGCCAGATAATCGTCATCGCCGATCTCGTCGGGAAGATCGACGTCGATCGAAGATGGCGGCTTCCACATCGGATAGTTATTTTCCTGGTGAAGCGAGATGGTGAATACGTCTCCCGCATGCGCGTTGCGGACCTTGGCGGGTGCAGCAGGATTCAGAGTGGAAGCAGAGGTTGAAGGCAGCGGCCCCGTCGGGACGCGTACGCCGGCAAAAATCGCAGCCGTCCCGTTGCCCTGGTGGACATCGCAATCCACGGTCATGGCGCGAGTGATTCTGTCATCGCGCTGCATGCGGCGGATGGCGACGGCCACGTCGTGAATCATGCAGAAGCCTTCGCCGTGGTCGGGAAAGGCGTGATGAAATCCGCCGCCGATGTTGAAAGCGATGCGATCTTTCAGGGCATAGTCGGCAGCCAGGATTGAACCGCCAGCCGCCAGCCAGAAGGCTCGAACCAGTTCGGGTGAGTAGGGAACTTCCATCTCCAGCTCTTCGCGCGCGGAGAGCGTTCCTGTCTTCAATTTGTTCACGTACTGAGGGGTGTGCACGAGGAGCACATCCTGATCGGATGCGAGTTGCGGCGTCACGAAGTCAGAAGGTTCGGCGGCGCCGGTCTCAAGCAGGCGCTGGTGAATCCAACGATACTTTTCAGCCGGAAAGACGTGCGCTCCGATAGGAAGATAATAGTCGTCGCTATAAACCAGCTTGAATGGGAGCATGGTGGCTTGCGGATTTTAATCATACGCGCTCGGTCCTTCACGACAGTCAGTATTTGTGGTTCGCGCTAGCAGAACTGCCAGTTTGGGGACGCTTTCAATCCGCGCTATAAATCGGATGTGGAGAATCTCCCCGCTCCTGGAAACGTTACCGACGAAGGACCAAAGCGGCGACGCTGGGTTTCCTTCGGCTTGGCGGGTCTGGCGTTTGTAGTACTGGGCGTTGTCCTGGTCGCCATTACTGACTCGACGGTAGTCTGGTCAAGCTCCAATGGATTCTGCGGAACGTTCTGCCATTCGATGACGTGGGCTTCTGCTGCCTATAAACGAGGGCCACATTACATCAACCCGGTCGGAGTGAGCGCCAGCTGCGGACAATGTCACATCCCCTACGAGTCAAGTCGGACGACGCCAGTCGAGTATGTGAAATTGCTTTTGTTCAAGGCGGATCGCGGCGCGAAAGATTTCTGGAATGAATCCCATAAGACGATCGCTACCCGGGAAGAGTGGGAAAAGCGTCGTCCGTTCCTGCGGGCGACGTTTGAGAATTATCTGACCTCTCATAGTTACATCACCTGCCGTGGATGCCATAAGCTGGATTCCTTCGGTGGAGCGCGCAGCCGGATGAAGGTTCTGGTCCACCAAGAAGTGATCAACGGCACGGCTGTGGATTGTCTTCGATGCCATCGCAACATTGGGCACGTCTACGAGGACGGTGAGGCTAAGAAGGACGGATGGTACAGCGATGAGCAGGCGGCGACAGGAGCCAGGACCTACGCTCAGTCATGCGCAGCTTGCCACGGCGCGAATCTGGAAGGCGGCGTGGGTCCATCGCTGAAGGGCACATCGTGGCAGCAGTTGTATGGAGGGGCGAAGCTGCTGACGGTGTGGGGCGAGATCAAAGGTCCAATGGCGCAATATGCAGGCATGACATTCACGACTCAGGAGTCGCTCGACCTACTGGCTTACTTGCTTCATCAAAACGGTCTTCCTGCCGGAAAGCAGCCGCTAGTGGATACGAAAGAACTCTCCGACACGATTCCAGCTAGATAGGCGAAGTGGATCTGATACTCACCTTATTCGAGCTTATTGATGCGTCAAGGATGTGCGGCGAAATTCCGGATCAATAACTTCTTCGTGTCTGAACTAGTGCTTCTGCTAGTCGTGCAATTCCTTTTAATCGACTATTAATCTGGAACGACTGCGGACCGGCGGAAAGGTTGCAGGATCCTGTTAACGAAGATCAAAAGCCTAGGGAACGGAATTGAATCATATGAAAATAAAGTTTGTATTCATCGTTGTTTGCCTGATCGTAAGCATGCCATTCTCAGTGGCCCAGCAAAAAGGGCAATACGTGCCAGGGCAATATGGGCTCAATGCAGGCATCGCGCCCGATCCCGGATTTACCTTTGCCAGCTTAAACATCAACTACTCCGCCGATTCGTTGAAAGATTCCGGCGGTAACTCGGTTCCGGGGATTACGGGAACGTACGGCTTCTGGGTAACTGAAAACATCTTCTATTACGTGCCGGCGAAGAAGGTTCTGGGTGGGCATTTCTTCACCATGGCTGCGTTGAATCTGGCAAACGGTTCGCTAACTGCTGACATAACGCCGGCTCAATTCGGTCTCAACGGCGGTGGCGAAGGCATGGCTGACACATGGGTGCAGCCGGCTAACCTCGCATGGAATTTCAAGCGAGCAGATGTTTGGGTGGGCTATGCTTTTGTGGCGCCGACGGGCAAGTTCTCTCCCGGAGCCAGCAATAACGTCGGTTCCGGATACTGGGGAAACAACTTCGCGACTGGAACCACGTTCTACGTGACGAAAAATAAGGGCACGAGCTTGAATCTGGCCACGGATTGGGAGATCCACGGGCAAAAAAGACAGATCAACATAACGCCGGGGCAAGCCTTCACGGATGAGTGGGGATTGGGACAGATTCTTCCGCTGAAGAAAGACTTCAGCCGACTGCTGCAGCTCGGTGTCGTCGGCTACGATCAATGGCAGGTTAGTGCGAATCAGGGGCTTACTGCTCCGGTTCCGTTCTACTCGGTTCACGCCATTGGTGTGCAGAGCAATTTCATTCTGCCGCCGAAGGGGCTGAACCTTTTCTTCAAGTATGAGGATGAATACCTGGCGAAGGCGCGGCCGGAGGGGCGGACCTTTGTGTTTGGGTTCTCCTGGACGCTTCGCGATCCGAAGCCGCAGCCGCCAAAGCAATAATCCGCCTTCAAGGCCAGGCTTTCAGACGCGAAATCACGCCTAGCGATTGCCAAATGTCCAACTCAGCCCTGAGCTGGAACCGTAATCGCTGCCGGAGAAGTTGGGGGGCGGCTGATTATCCCAGTTGCCGTAGAACGACACATTCCATTTCAGATTGCTGAAGAGCTTCACGTAATAGGTCGCGTTGGTATTGAAATGGACCCGACCGGGTTGAGAGAGCGCCGGTAACAGTACGGCGCTTATATCCAGGTTGGTTTTGCTGAACTTGAAAAACTTCGCGTTAGCGGCAATCACCGCCGCGCCGAGATTTTGCTGACCGATCGGCGTGATGGATGGGTCGTACACCGTGCTCTGCCAAGCCAATCCCCCGAGCACCGAGATGGTCGCGTTGTTGGTGTTCTTCAGGTAACGACCGATGCCTCCGCCCAGAGTGGTTTGCACTCGGATGCTTTGCACCGAGCTCTGCAGAAAATTGCCCAGGCCGGCGTAAAAGTAATTGTCCCAGCGCAGGAGACGAGAGACGCCCAACTGCAGGTCGTTGCGGGTGGAAACGTTGGTTCCGGTGCTGGAAGCAAGGCTCGAACTTAAGTTGGCGGCGGCGTTCCATCGTTCGCGAACGTAAGCGAGCTCCGAGCCTACGTTGTATTGCGTGGATTGATTGCCCTTGGAGTAGATAATTCCCGAGCTGATCTCGCCGTTGAAGCGTTGCCAGAAGCGGTCGGAGGTCTCGGCCATTTTGACGATCTGGGTTCGCTCGAGCACCTCTTCATGTTCCGGAGTTTCCACGACCTGAATCTTTACGGGCTGGCCGGCGGGTGTTTCCGCAGTGCTGAGTTTGCCGGTGTACACCGCGCCGTCTTCTGTCTTCACGATGAACAACTGATTGCTTTCGAGATGCGCCACTTTCGACCATTGCACAGAGGTTGTGCCATCGATGTAATCAAAGCTGACGTACAGGACACCGGAGTCGAGTCCTTTGACCTGGCAGGTCATGCGGTCGCCGTTCTTCATTACCAGCACATCGGTTTTATCCCGCCCGAAAAGAGGCGTCGTTAAAAGAAGCAAAGTGAGCAGAACGAAAGGTCGGTTGTTCATGGTAGCTCTTCTTCTCATGTTATTTTCAAACTCCGGGCAAGGCCAGAATGTTCACGGACTAACGGAGGCAAGCTCATTTTTGCGGTTGGTCCGGACGAGAGAGGCTGAATTAGTTCCGATGCCGGGTCACGGACGCCAAAGACTAACACGGAGGCTGGGGAGTTACGGAACGATGCTAAAGTGCCTCCACCGAGCGTCCCACTGCAAGAACTACTAGTGACATCACTGGTATTTTGGTGTTAGTCTGCCGTGCTGGCGGTCCGTGAGTGTTCTGACAAGCTCGCGATCATGCTACCCTTGATCCATCAGCAACGACGCCCTGCAATCCAATGCAGTTTTGAGCAACTGGAGGATCAGCTCGCGTGCTGGGGTCGGGTCCAAATGCTCCACTTTCTCTGCGGAGATCTAGATTTCAGATAAGCCATTCAACGGAGGAGGAACTATGCGCATACACAAGCTGACTATTTCAATCGTTCTCTTGACCGCGTTGCTCGGGTTGTCGATCGCATGCTCCAAGAAGCCCAGCGACGATACCATCGCGAAGGACATTCAGACCAAGATCGCTGCGGATCCGGACACGAAGGACTCCCAGGTCAATGTGACGGCTAAGGAAGCCAAAGTCACGATGACCGGCCAGGTGAAGACCCCGGCGGCCCAGCAGAAAATAGAGCAGATCGCCCGGGAAGAACCGGGAGCTGCTGGGGTGGATGATCAGACTGCGGTCCAGCCCGATGCGTCGGCTGCCCCCGCACCTGCGCAGGCGATGGCACCACCTCCCCCGCCGGTAGAGAAACCCAAGCCTCAACCCATTGTTGTGCCGTCAGGAACCACCCTTACCATCACGGTGGGACAGGCTTTGAGTTCCAAGACCAGTCAGACGGGCCAAACCTTTATCGGTACCCTGGCTCAACCGGTCAGTGTTGGAGGAAGGTCAGCAATTCCCGCCGGGTCAACCATCAGTGGCACGGTGGTCTCGGCCAAGTCGAAGGGCAAGATAAAAGGTCAAGGCGAACTCGACCTCGCACTCACGAGCGTAACAGTAAGAGGGCAAACCTATAACATCCAGACTGCCGTAGTAGCTCAAACGGTCAAAGGCAAAGGCAAGAGGACCGCTGTCGCGACCGGCGGAGGAGCAGCCGGGGGCGCGTTGATTGGAGGGATCGCTGGCGGCGGTAAAGGAGCGGGCATTGGAGCGCTCGTTGGCGCCGGCGCCGGATTGGTGGGAGGGACGTTGACTGGCAACCAGCAAATTGAAATCCCGGCCGAGTCGGCGCTCAGCTTCCGGTTGTCCGCGCCTTTGACGCTACCACCCCCGGCCGAATAGTTCGGCTGGCAATTCTCCGCCGGTGTGGAAGCATCGGCGGAGAGGATTTTGTTGTGATTTAGATCTGTGCAGAATTAACTGCGGCTAACCGGCTTCAAGCTTCCGGCTATGACCGTAGCCCCGCGGGTGAAACCTGCAATGCGACGCCATCCGTCAAAGCCACCGAACGCTCGATCAAGTTCTCAAGTTGTCTGACGTTGCCTGGCCAGTCGGAATTCGTGAGCCAACTCGTAGTCTCAGCGGAAATACTTTCGACGGGTTTGTTCATTCGGCGTGCGAACTTCTGCTGGAAATACTGTGCCAGCAGGGGAATGTCATCGCGCCGCTCGCGCAGGGGCGGAACCTGGATGGGGAATACATTCAGTTTGTCGTACAGATCGCCAAGAAACATTTGTTCGGCAACCCGCTCTCCCAGATCGTACTTGGTGGTCGCGATCAGGCGAACATTCGTCCGAATACTGTAGGTGCCTCCTAGCCGCTCAAATTCCCGCCGTTCCAGCAACCGAAGCAGCTTGGCCTGAAGGGTGATCGGGACATCCGCGATTTCATCCAGGAAGACTATTCCCGGGTTTGCCAGTTCAAGATGCCCGATCTTCCGACTCTCGCCTTCGGTTCCTCGCTCTTGTCCGAACAGATCGCTCTCCGGCATACGGCCGGCAGCCTCGCAGTTCACCTTCAGGAAACTCTCGTTTCTCCGCGCACTAATACGGTGGATGGCTCGGGCAATCAACTCCTTGCCTGATCCCGCTTCACCCAGAATCAGGACTGGAGCGTCGCTTTGGGCTACTTTGATCAACAATCGCAGCACTTGCTTCAGCTGCGAACTTTCGCCCACGATCTCATCAAAGCCGTTTTCAGCGTGTTGGTCTTGCATGCAGAACCTGTCCCAGGATGACGACCACTACTGTCGCGAACGTAGCATCACGTATGGTGACGAATCCATGTCGCCTTGGTACAAAGGCGCTCTACGTTGGCAAAGAAAGGCTTTACGAAAGTATTAGGGCGATCCCACGGAGTCAGGTCCGAGCGGAGGGATTCAGGGCGAGAAGAATCTCTTGGACAAGTCGAGCTTTAGGTGTAGATTAGCGGCACATTCTGTAGGCAACCAATTGATTTGCGTTTCTGGCTCGACGTCTGAAGCAGAGCTGAGGTAGCACCGCCCGGTTGCCGCGAGGGGGAGGATGGCTTCGGAACCATGTCAACATTCCAATAGGATCAACGGTCTGGTGAGGTTAGATTTTGCACGTCAAGACGCCCCGGACGGTTCTACGTACTCAGGGGCGGTCTCGGCGGGTATATGTGAAGCGTGCGGACACATTGAGCTATACGGGAAGTTGCATCATTTGCTCTGTGACTGGCTACAAAAGACCTGAAAGTCGACTGGCCAGCATCACGCAAGCATAAGGTGCAGGAGTGTGTTTGTGAGTTCGATGGTTCGCACCCAAAGCTAGGACTTGTCGCCAGACCGTTGTGGGAGATTTGTTTTGACAGTCTCCGCAATCATGCCGCTGGCCGGCCGCTCGCGACCGACTCCACGTCGCACTCGCGGTTTCCATGTCCGTCAGCGCGTCCTACTCCTCAATAATCCATCTTGCGGGACGCGCACTGAATCAGAATCGAATCGCTATCGTCGACTTTTTGTGCATCATTTGCTGGAGGCGCAAGCCCGAGCAAGTGATCGGAAGGAGGTCGTATGTCAGCGCCTGCCATGAGCTCTGGCCTATTCGAACCGCCCCAATTCCCCACGCGTCAGGTGCTTTGTGGCGTAGCCGCACTGCTGGCGGTTGCAGTCGGTCCATTCCTGATCTGGCCGACCCTCGCAGATCGTATTCTGGCTGCGAATTTCCTGCCTCACCTGTATTGCTACCTCGGCAAGCCGGGATTGGTGTGGACTCACGTGGTTGCCGACTCCCTCATTGGTCTGTCGTACGTAATGATTTCCGGAACACTCGTTTATCTGGTGCACAAAGGACGCCGCGACATACCTTTTCACTGGATGTTCCTGGCCTTCGGCTCGTTCATCGTTGCCTGCGGTGGCACGCATTTCGTGGAAGTCGTTACCGTCTGGGTTCCGGTTTACGTGCTTTCCGCAGGGGTTAAGATTTTCACCGCTTTGGTATCGGTCACGACGGCGGTACTGCTTCCCTTCACCGTTCCTCAAATCCTCTCTCTGATTCAAACCGCGAAGGCTTCGGAAGCGGCGGAGGGCAGGTTCCGGGCGCTGCTGGAGGCGGCCCCGGACGCGATGGTGGTGGCGGATAAAGCGGGCCGGATGGTGCTCGTCAATACCCAAACTGAAAGGTTATTTGGGTATCGGCGGGATGAATTGTTGGGACGAGAGATTGAGACGCTGGTCCCCGAGCGCCTGCGCGGTCAGCACCCGGGCAACCTCACCGAGGCTCGGGTACCGCCGGTGGAAACCGACTTGGAAACGTACGGATTGCACAAGGAAGGGCGCGAGTTCCCGATAGAGATTAGCCGGAGTCCGTTGGCGACGGCGGAAGGTGTGCTGGTTTCGAGCGCTATCCGCGACATCACCGAGCGGAAGCGCGCAGAACAGGAGTTGCGCGAAAGCGAAGATCGCTACCGCGACCTGGTGGAAGCACTCCCCGATGCGATTTTTGTAGTCAGCGAAGAGCGATTCCTGTTTGTCAATCCGTCCGGCGTGAGAATGCTGGGTGCGCAAAAGCCGGAGCAAATCGTCGGCAAGCGTCTTTGCGAGATCGTTCATTCCAACTCGCTGGAATCCGTAAGGAGCCGCATACGGGACTGTCACCAGAAAGGTGTTCCTGCTCCTCCAATGGAGCATGTTCTTATCGCTCTCGATGGTTCATTTGTAGATGTCGAGTCAGCTGCGATTCCCATTCTATGGAAAGGGTCCCCCGCGATTGAGGCGATCGCCCGCGACATCGGGGAGCGTAAGCGGGCGGAAGAAGCCCTCCAAACCAGTGAGCGGGAGCAGCACAAGATCGCGGAGCAATTGGAGATAGAACGCGCCCGCTTGATCGAGGCCCAAGCGGTGGCAAAAGTGGGCAGTTGGGAAACCGAGTTGCCGAGTCTTGACATAACCTGGTCCGAGCAGACACACCGCATCTTTGAGACCGACCCCTCCTATTTTCACCCCCGGCGTCCAGGCTTTGTGGAACTTGTTCATCCCGAGGATCGTGCGAAAGTGGATGCGGCTTTTGAGGCTTCGCTCGAAAAGGGTGCGCCTTCCACGGTCGAATACCGGATTGTTATGGCAGACGGCCGCGTCAAAGTCTTGGAGGAGCACTGGAAGGTTTTTTATGATGGACAAGGACGGCCGGCGCGCCTAATTGGTACTTGCCAAGACATCACCGAGCGCAAGCAGGCGGCAGCGGCTTTGTCCAGGCTCGCAACCATCGTGGAATCCTCCGACGACGCGATCATCTCGAAGGATCTGAATGGAGTGATCACCAGCTGGAATGCCGGCGCCGAGCGCATTTTCGGATATACCGAAGCGGAAGCGGTTGGACAGCCGATCACGATTATCATTCCTCCCAAACTGCTAGGCGAGGAAGCCCGGATTTTGCAACGGTTGCGAGCCGGCGAGCACATTCAACATTACGAAACCGTCCGCGTCACGAAGCAGGGGAAGAGAGTTGATGTGTCGTTGACTATTTCGCCGATGAAGGATTTGGAAGGCAGGGTGGTGGGGGCTTCAAAGATTGCGCACGACATCACAGAGCGCAAGCAGGCGGAAGAAGCTCTGCAGCGGAGCGAAGCCGAGGCCAAGGCCCGGGCCGAAGAATTGGCGGTGATTCTGGATGCGGTCCCGGGAATGGCTCTGATTTCCCGTGATCCCGCCGGCGAAACGATCACCGGCAGCCGCGTCGCGTATGAGTTGCTGCGGTTACCGTATGGCGCCAACATTTCCAAGTCCGCGCCGGAGGGAGAGCGGCCCTCGACCTTCCGCGTAGTCAGGGACGGACAGGAACTTCCTGCCAGCGAGTTGCCACTTCAGAAGGCCGCGACCATGGGACAGGAAGTTCGCGAATCCGAGGTCACTCTGCTATTCGACGATGGGACCTCGCGCGATGTTTTCGGCAACGCGGCGCCACTCCTGGATCGCGAAGGCAAGGTCCGAGGAGCTGTAGGCGTTTTTGTCGACATCACCCAGCGCAAGCGAGCGCTCGATGCACTGCGCGAAAGCGAAGATCGTTATCGGGATCTGGTGGAGAACAGCCAGGATTTGCTGTGTACCCATGATTTGGAAGGCAGACTGTTGTCCTCTAATCCCCGTCCGGCGCGCATCTTGGGGTACGAAGTCGCCGAACTGCTGACCATCCCGATGCGAGAGTTGATCGCTCCTGAATATCGCGAACAGTTCGACGCCTACCTCGCCAGAATGAAGACGGTTGGCGCGGACAAGGGTCTGATGGCAGTGCTCACGCGGACCGGGGAGCGAAGGATATGGGAATATAACAACACCCTTCGCACTAAGGGCGTGCCCCACCCTATTGTCCGCGGCATGGCTCGCGACGTCACCGAGCGGGTGCGCGCGGAAAAGGCATTGTTTGCCACGGAGGAGCGCTTCCGCCAGCTGGCAGAGAGCATCCACGAGGTGTTTTACCTGACCGAAGTGCCGGGCCATCGCCTTCTTTATGTGAGTCCCGCTTATGAACAGGTGTGGGGCAACACTTGCCAGAGTTTGTACGAATCTCCAGAGTCCTTCCTGGACGCAGTCCATCCCGAGGATCGCGATGCCGCCCGGCACACTTTCGTTAGTCACCAACCCTTCTTACACGAGTACCGCATCATTCGTCCGGATGGAAGCGTACGCTGGATTTCGGATCGCGGCTTTCCAGTCCGCGATGCAAAAGGCGAAGTCTATCGGCTTGCCGGGATCGCGGAAGACATCACCGAACGCAAACAGGCCGAGCAGGCGTTGCAGGAGTCGCAGGCCGCACTGGCTCGCGTAGCGCGGATCGCGACTATGGGTGAGTTGACGGCATCCATCGCGCATGAGATCAACCAACCCCTCGCAGCGGTCGCCACAAATGCAAGTGCCTCGCTGCACTGGCTCGCCGTTCAACCACCTAACCTGGCCGAAGCGCGAGAAGCGATGGCCAACGCCATGAAGGAAGCCAATCGGGCCAGCAGCGTGATCGCGAGAATTCGAACGCTGCTGAAGAAGGCGTCCCCTGAACTGCGGCCAGTGGATATGAATGAAGTCATTCGGGAGGTGCTGGCTCTGGTCCGCAGCGAGCTGATCAGAGGTGGTGTTAGCGCGAAAATGAGGCTGGCGACCGGCCTGCCCGCCGTGCTCGGCGACCGGGTTCAGTTGCAGCAGGTAATACTGAACTTGATCATGAATGCCATCGACGCCATGATTACAATCAGCGACCGGCCGAGGACGCTGCTCATCAAGTCAGCCAAGGACGGAGAGTCTGTGCTGATTCAAGTTCAAGATTCTGGAAAAGGACTCGATCCCGAGAACAGCGACCGTATGTTCGAATCATTCTTTACCACCAAGCCCGAGGGTATTGGAATAGGACTATCGATCAGCAGTTCAATTGTGGAAGCTCACGGCGGTTCTCTATCGGCGAAGCCTGGGCCTTCATACGGAGCGACCTTCGAGTTCACGTTGCCCAGAGCGGATTATCTAACGCGGACAGGAACGCATGGCTGAACCACAGTCCATCGTGTTCGTCGTCGACGACGATGCGTCAGTCCGCAATGCGCTCAAAAGCCTGATCCGCTCGGTCGGTTTGCAGGTTGAGCTCTTCGGCTCGGCGCAGGAGTTTCTGCAAAGCAAACAACCACGTGCGCCGAGTTGCCTGATCCTCGATATCAGATTGCCAGGCATCAGCGGGCTCGATTTCCAGCGGAAGCTGGCCGAGGCTGACAATCCCATTCCGATCATCTTTATTACCGGGCACGGGGACATTCCAATGTCGGTCCGGGCTATGAAGGGGGGAGCGGTCGAGTTCCTGACCAAGCCATTCCGCGATCAGGATCTATTGGATGCAATTCACGTCGCGCTGGAACGCGATCGGGCTAGACGCCAACGCGAGGATGAAATTGCCACCCTGAAGGATCGTTTTGAATGGCTGACCCCCCGTGAGCGAGAAGTGCTGCCGCTGGTTGTTTCCGGCCTTCCCAACAAGCAGATAGCCGCCGAAATTGGAACCAGCGAAACCACGGTCAAGGTCCACCGTGGCCAACTCATGCGAAAGATGGGCGCGGACTCTTTACCTGAGCTGGTAAGAATGGCCGAGAGAATCGGGGTTTCTGTTAAAAAGTCCTAAACTTTCGCGCTATCCGACTGTACGAAAGTACAGCCATCTAAACCTAAGCACAGTAGATTCGTCATCATTGCAATTTACCTTTTTCGCGCGGGATAGGCAGAATGCTTCTACAGCGGAATTAGGTTGCTGAAATAAGCGCCATGTTCGTCTTCCAGCCCGCCGGAGACCCCCTCTTTGCGGCGGGCCATTTTTTGCCCCGATCGCCAACCAACGCTTCCCGAACTGGAGCGGAACACTGGCGGAATCCTGCCTCGCGGCAAATCTGATCTGCATACGCAGAGATCTGGTCCGCCCACAAGCCGAATTAGAGTTTGATCACCGCGGCCGTTAAAAATCCATACTACTTTGATAGACTATATGGTATATTGTCTCGTCTAAGCCGTGGGCGTAACCGGCGTGACTGAACAGGACAAATTCCATGCTCGCGCTTTTCGAAGAGATTTGGATTCTGTGGTGGGATCCTTACGAATCCTCCGGTCACGACACCGACGAATACGCCATGCCCGTGGGTTGGCTTCGCGAATGTGAGATGTCCTGGGGGATTTGGCGTGAACAAGTTTGTGTGTGAGGCACATATATGCCATGGAGTGCGGCAGCCATAGGATTGCTGGTTGGCTTCTTGATTGGCCTGACCGGAATGGGCGGCGGAGCGTTGATGACTCCGCTGTTGCTCTGGACCGGTTGGGCAGCACCAACCGTAGCCGTTGGGACGGATCTGGTGTGGAACGCACTAACGAAAATAGTGGGCGCGGCGGTCCACTATCGCCACAGGAATGTGAATTTGAAGCTGGTCTGGCGACTGGCGAGCGGAAGCGTTCCAGGAGCTTTGCTCGGCCTCTACTTGTTGAGCTCGCTGAAAAAGTCTGCGGGGCTGGAGTTTGTCGACCACCTGATTGTTCGACTGCTGGGAGGAACGCTTATTCTGGTCGCAGTGGGAATTATTTTCAAGGCATACATCCATCATTGGCTACCGGTAACGGCCACTCGGTCCGCAACGGATGAGAGTCTGAAAAGCTGGCAAGTCCCACTGCTCGGGTTCGTTGTTGGCGTGCTGGTTTCCTTGACATCGGTCGGAAGCGGCAGCCTGATCGTAACGACTCTCTTGCTCATGTTTCCCGGCGAGAAGTTGAACCGGTTGGTAGGCAGCGATGTATTTCACGGGGTGCTCATCGTAGGTGTGGCCGCGCTGGGCCACTGGCGCCTCGGAGATGTGAACTTGCCGCTGGTATTCGGTCTTCTGCTGGGATCAGTTCCCGGTGTCTGGATGGGAAGCTTTATCGCCAGTCGCATTCCGGAGGGAGCTTTGCGTCCCGCAGTGGCCGCTCTTCTATTCGTGACCGGATTGAAATTGCTATAGATAGTGATGGGGCAACGAATGCCGGAATCATCGGCCAGGCCATCGGAGGCCCGTGCCTTGACAGCTGCCGCAGGCGAGTTCACAATGGCGGGCAGTTTGGGACCCCACAAGGATTTGGCCTGCGAACCGCGGACGCGTTCTCACTCTCAAGTCTTCTGACAGCCACTCGAGGATGCCATGGAAACCATGCGAAGTGCTCACTCATTCTCCGGTGGAGTCTCGCCCGATCGAGTCTTCCGGCCACTGTGCAAGCTCCTGGCGGTTACCTGCTTCTGGAGTTTTGGCGTTCGGCTTGCGCAGGCTCAAACCTACTCGGGGATGCTCACCTGGCACAATGATCTGGCTCGGACCGGGCAGAACCTCGACGAAACAGTTCTAACGCCGACGAATGTCAATGCCAAAACCTTTGGAAAGGTGTTTTCGTTTCCCGTGGATGGGCAAATCTTCGGCCAGCCACTATACGTCTACAACGTGGCGATCGCCGGTAAAGGGACCTACAACGTCATTTATGTGACGACCGAGAATGACAGCGTGTACGCGTTCGATGCGGACGGCGTAAACACGATGGCCCTGTGGCACGACAGCTTCATCAATCCCAGCAAAGGGATTACGCCGATTCCGTGCAAAGATACGGGCGCCAAAGTTTGTCCCTTTGCTTCGATTATTGGAATCACGGGGACGCCGGTGATTGATCCCAGCAGCGGGACTCTTTACCTAGTCGCGGCAACGAAAGAGAACGGCAAGTATGTGAACCGGCTCCATGCCTTGGACATTACCAGCGGAGCAGAAAAGTTCGGGGGACCAGTTCAGATTAAAGCATCGGTAAAGGGGACCGGCGCAGGAAATAACCACGGTGTCGTGAGTTTCAATGCTCAACATGAATCTCAGCGGCCGGGATTGTTGTTGCTGAATGGAGTTCTTTATATTGGCTGGGCCTCGTTCGGCGATATCGCGCCATTCCACGGTTGGGTCTTAGGCTACGGGGCAACAAGTCTGGCGCAGACAGCTGTCTTTAACAGTACGCCCAACGGTTCTGACGGAGGGGTCTGGCAGAGCGGTGCGGCTCCGTCCGTTGACGCAGCCGGTAACATTTACTTGATCACGGGCAACGGGACCTTCGACATCAATAAAGGAGGCAGCGACTGGGGAGATACCTTCCTCAAATTCAATGCCTCGCTCAGTGTGATGGACTATTTCACGCCGTTCGATCAACTCAAATTGTCGAAGGATGACCTCGATCTGGGATCGGGATCGGGAATGCTGGTGCCGACTCAAAAGGGGAAGTTTCCGGATGAAATCATCACCGCGGGGAAAGAAGGACTCATCTACGTCGTGAATCGCTCGAATATGGGCAAGTTCGATGCCCAGAAGAATCGCGTAATCGAAACTGTGCGTGGCTCCGCCACCGGCTATTGGGGCAGCGCGGCCTATTGGAGCAACACAGTTTATTATTCGGGGACAGAAGATTTTCTCGGCCAGTACGCTTTGTCCAACGGCTTGCTTTCCAAGAGCCCGGTCTATCAAGCGCCCACGAAATTCGTTCGGGGAAGTACGCCATGCGTTTCAGCCAACGAAGCGGCCAACGGAATCGTGTGGGCGATTGAAAGAATACCCAATAACCAGGGAATCCCGCCTGAGGTCTTGCACGCATACGATGCCACCAAGGTTTCCCAAGAGTTGTACAACACGAATCAGTCAGGAACGCGCGACGTGCTCGGACCCGGAATTATCTTTTCTATCCCTACCGTCATGAATGGGAAAGTATATGTGGGCACGGGCAGCGAACTGGACGTTCTTGGTCTTCTGCCGTGATCGGGCTGGAGACTTAGGTGAGGAAGCAGACGAAGGCAAACCCGGGGTCCTCGAAACATCAGCAGGAGCTAGATGACTGATGTTGGACGAACTGGCGGAGAGGGGGGATTAACATCCACCGCCTAAATTTTGCCAACAACACTGGCAAATTTCTGCTTTAACTGCCAACGCTACCAGTCACTTGCGACCGTGCGCACCTGCATTTTACCAGTATTCTTGGAAAATCAAATAGCCCATATTTTGGTAGCAATGATAGTCAGCCCCGCGTTCCCGTTAGCCCAACCCCTGAGTGACCCAGATTTGATTCTCGGTAGTAGGTTGATCTACAACAATCTTCACAACTGGCGAGAAATCTACGAAGTTTCCATCTAGGCTACAGGAAACCTCAGAAGGGTTTCAGCATGTGATGAAGAAAACCTTGGCATCAGTCGCCGTCGCGCTCGTCGTCCTGGTGATAGCTTCGGCAGGGCTGTTCTGGTTGATACCAGGCGTTCAAGACTGGCTCCTTTTGCAAGGCGCCAGCCGCCGGATCAGGAATACCGACACAATCCTTCCTTCGACGGACGGCATTCGGATTATTCTATGCGGGACGTCGCCTCCGCGCCCTTCGAAAACGCGCGCCAAATCATGTGCCGCTGTCATCGCCGGAAATCGTATTTTCATCGTAGACACCGGTCCCGGCTCGGCAAACAATCTCAACCTCTGGCGTTTTCCGATGGAACGTATTTCTGCGATTCTACTTACCCATTTTCACTCCGACCATATCGGTGACTTGGGCGAATTCAGGATGCTTAGTTGGGCAGCCGGACGTTCGACGCCATTAACCGTATTCGGGCCCGACGGTGTTGAGGATGTCGTCCGGGGCTTTAACCTCGCCTACCAAGCCGACGATGACTATCGCTCAGCATCTCTTCACTGAAAATGTGGTCAGGACAACAAAGAACAGTAAGACGGCGATTTGCACAATTGCGAACGGTGGTTCTTTTTGAGTTGGAGCAAGGGCTTTCAACGACGGGACCTTTTCAAAGGACTGCACCACAAGAACGAATACGTTGAGGTACAACCCCGTGCATGCTGCAATCACGTAGGTCTTCCTCCAAGTGAGGTGCAGGAAGTAACGTGCCACAGCGGCAATAGCGAGCACGACCAGTGAGGTGATTCCCAGCTTAATCGCCGGCGTCACCCCCGTAAACGGAAAAAGGAACCCCGTTAGGCTAGTCAACACTGTCGTAACAAGAAAAATGGCCGTCCAACGATCGAGCCTTTGGTTGCTGAGGAACCCGTACATCACGACGATTCCTGATGCAATTGCGACGAGGCTAATCAACACGTGAACCACCGTGAAAGTTTCTATACTCATTCCCAGAACCATACCCGTCTCCTTTGGGATCACGCGCCTTGGCAGGAGTTCCTATCTACTCCGATTTCTTTGGGTCGTCTGCGGGGTTGAAATAGCGCGTGTCGGTAGGACCAAAACCGGAGATGTGTACGACCACGGGCTCTTCGGCGGTGCGCGCGAAATGATTGCCCCCTCCGGGCTCTGAATAGACGCTGCCCACAGTGTCTTCAGAGCCTTCTCGTCAAAATGTGTTCCATATCCAAAGTGCCAAGTCCCGGACACGACTGTCGCCATGCGGTCGTCACGATGCGAACGAGCTTGAATCGTCGTGCGCGGCGGGACGAATAACAAAATGGAATAGAAACCTGCAGCGCTGGGGTTGCCGGCCAGAATCTTGGTATGCACTCCGGCAAGTTTCGAACTTCCGATCTGGCTGTCACCCTTGTCCCCGCTCATGATTTCGGTTGGAGTCATGCGCAGTTCGGGAACAGACGGTGCGGTTGCATTGCACGTGGCGATGAGAAAACGTAAGGGCAAACAACGAAATCCTTTCATGAACATGCCTCCGTATTGGCTGCAAAGGGGGGTTCACAGCTCAGAGAAACTCGACGAGCGCGTCCATGGTCTCTTGGGGTCGCTCTTCCATCAGCCAATGACCGCTGCCTTTCAATTCGATCACCTTGACATCGGTTGCTACGCGCTTCATCTGGGGGCTAAGGATCGCGGCGCTGGCCTTTTCGCCCGCGATAGACAAGACAGGCATGGTCAACTGCGTCTGCGCCATCTGCGCGAAGTCTTTTGCGGTGTCGGGCCATGAAGCGAAGTATGCCCACCCTGCTCGCATCCGCCCGGGACGCGAATAAGCAGCAACATAGGACGCGCGGTCTGCCTCTGAAAGCGAGCGTGTCCCGTCGGCAGCCAAGTCGTTCCAGAAATAAGCGAAATATATTTTCTCCCTGCCTTGCACCAAGGCTTCAGGCGTGGGGCCGTGGAACCGAAAGTGCCAGAAATTCGGGTTGTCATATGCCAACTCCCAGCCCGGCACTCCGGGGAGAAAGGCGTCCATGACTACGAGCTTCTCGACTTCGCTCGGAAACTGCGCTGCATAGGCGTACGCCACCATCAGACCGATGTCATGCCCGACGACCCGTGCTTTGCTAATCCCGAGGGATTTCGCAAGAGAATGGATGCGAATGGCTGCGGTTTTCATATCAAGGCCGTCTTTGGGAATGTCGGAATCGCCAATTCCCGGCAGGTCCGGGGCAACCACGGTGAACTTATCCGTGAGTTTGGGAATCAATGGCCTCCACATCCGCGAGGTTTGGGTGTAGCCATGGAGGAGGATCACGGCAGGCCCATGGCCGGCTGCCAGGTAGTGAATCTTGACGCCATCGATTTCACCGAATCGGGATTCGATCGCATCGGGTATGGACTGGGCCTGGTTAGACTTGGTTTGGCTTATTGCGGTTACTGACACCGCCAAGAAAAAGCCGAGTAACACTCGTAGTTTCACATCCGCCCTCATTGAATTCCCTCCACACGCAATGATTCTTTCTCTGTCTATGGTCGGCCTGTTCGAAGAGTGATTCCAGACTATATAGTCTAGAATAATGCGTGTCAATCTCGCGAGTTGTAGACTGGAGGGTCCAGTTATGGCCCGTCCCAAAGAATTCGATCCTGAGCGCGCTTTAGCCAAAGCGATGAATCTCTTCTGGCGCTTGGGCTATGAAAATGCCTCGCTGGAAGCCTTGATGAAGGAAATGGGTATTGCCCGACAGAGTCTTTATGACACGTTTGGCGATAAGCGCGCCCTGTTTCTGAAGGCGATGGCACATTACCGGGATCAAACCAATAGTCAGATGCAGAAGATGCTGAACGAGAGTCCGTCCGTTAGAGACGGTTTCACAAGACTTCTATCGGGCCTCGCCGCTGAAACACGGGAACAACATGAACGAGGCTGCCTGTTGTTAAGCGCTAACCTGCAGCGTGACCCTAAGGACGTAGTCGTAAGGGACTTCTTGAGGGATAACCAGGCTAGAGTCGAAGCAATCTTCCTCCAGGCTCTCGCGAGAGCACAACGGCAGGAAGAACTGTCACCCAACGACGATCCGGTCGCCCTCTCGCGCTTCTTTGTGGTCACCATTCAAGGCATGCGGGCAATGGCCCGTCTGAAATCAGACAGAAAAGCGCTGGAACAGGTCGCTCGCGTGGCACTCGCGGTATTCAAGTCGTCGAATAGCGCGTCTCTGAGTAAATGATTTGAGCTCTGATCTTTAGATTGCCGACTGATGGCGATAAGTAACTGTGCTCTGATTCAAGCTCCCCTATCTCAAGGGCAAGGATGCCGAATCCGAAGAAGCCCAGGAACATGCGAACGGCAGTAGCCTGGCGCCGTATGCTTAGACTCAGGACGTCAAGGCGGAAGATTTCTGGCTGCAACAGGATCTCCCGTTCTCCTCTTTAGGCCGCTGGTTCCGGTTTGTCCGTATCCGGGATTTGTCGAAGGGATGTTCCTGGTTGTAACGGTCGCTTCCGACACGCCGACTTTCGGTACTTTATTCCTTTCACCTTGCTCAAGCTGCAGCTTGTCGTAAGAGATCTTCGATTTTCTTATCCAGATTCCGGGCGACCTCTAGCGCGTCGCGATTGCCATATGGGGCTAAGAAGCTCGCCATCCTGTCATATGACAAATGCACGCCATCGGCGCGCTCATCTACAAGCACGGTAGCCGGCGCGTAAGAGCCCGCATCCGGAACATGCCTGGCCATTTCCTTCATGATGAGGGGATTGCCAATAACGAAGCGAATCATCTTC
Organism: Terriglobales bacterium; assembly: GCA_035483835.1. GTDB lineage: Bacteria > Acidobacteriota > Terriglobia > Terriglobales > Acidobacteriaceae > JABDBE01. The sequence goes on along the minus strand of DATHPO010000281.1, from coordinate 1,798 downwards.
GGAGTCTCACGGCCCGTTTCTTTGCGCAGAATCGCGCCGTGGTCAAGTTGCATAAACAGCATCAGTCCTGCATTGCTCAAGCCCTTCTCAACCGCGCTTTTCAACTCGGCGAAAGAGCGCGCTTCGTGAGTTAATCTCCCAAATTCAGCCATATCTGGATGACCGATGGCGGCATTTACACGAGCCACTACTTCGTCAAATGGCTGGAAGTGGTGAGGCTGAAGCGCTCCACCTCGATTTTTCTTAGCATCTCGAAGCTCTTTTCTGGCCTCGCCCAATGTAAAAAAAACGGGCTCAAACATATAACTGTTCAGCCGGACTTGACGACAGATCATCACAACCCAACTGAACAGTTACTGAGGTTGATGGCACCCCCGGCGAAAAGTCCCTGGTGACTCTACGCTGCTGCCGTGGCGGCTTGAACGGCTTTTGCTGTGGTGCGAATCACGTCGATGACACGTTCCGGTTGGGAGAGCATTGGGACGTGGCTGCTGTCGAGCTCATAGGCGGTTGCAAACGCTCCAGATCAGGATGTACGGTATGGTCTTTTTTGCCGACGATATACCAGCTTGGCTTCGACTTCCAGGCGGTTCCCCCGACTTTCGCCTCGAACAAATCGGGTTTGGGGACGCCCTGAGTCGCCCAAACGAGCTTCTGCTCCTGCTCCGAAAGATCTCCGCAGAAATATTTCGTACCTTCGCGACGAAGCCAGATACGTCCATCCACGACTTCGATCTGTGAGAAGACGTCGGTCCTCGGGAAGTTAGATTGCTGTGTCTGCGATGTCTCATCGGCCTCCGGAGCGAGTGCGCAGATGTAAACCAGCCCGGCAACGCGATCGTCGACTCCGGCGCCTGTGATGACGCTTCCACCGTAGGAGTGGCCGACGAGGATGAGAGGGCTGCTGACCCGGCCGATATCGTTGCCTTCACCAAGGCGACGTCCTCTGCCGTTGTGTTGAGGCCGTACTGCGCCGCAATACATTCATACCCCTCCGCCTGAAGGGGGACGATCAGCTTGCTAAAACAGGAGCCATCGGCCCAGAGTCCGTGGCAGAACACGATGCTAGGCTTAGTCTGCGTTGATTTCGCTAACTGAATGGGCCCTTGGGCCATTCGAGTGCCGTATCGCCGATCATGCACTCAGCACGCGAGTACGGTTCCTCTCATACTGCGACGCAATTTATGCCTGCGTCGCAGCCTTCGCGCTGAAGATGCCCTTGAAACTTTCGCGGTACTGCAGGAAAACCAGAATCCACAAGACGCAAGCGACCAGGGCCGGCGCGATGGTGCCCGGTGACATCGTCAGGTGAAACGCCAGGATGTTGTAGAGCTCCGCAGCCAGCAGAGTCAACGCAAGTGGCACGAATCGGCCGAAGAGCAGCAACAGCCCACCAAACACCTGCCCCGCGAAGAAGAACGCGGCAAAGTGCGATGCAACGATGGCGCCAAAAAACTGTAACGCCAGCGGATTCGTGGGCGGTGGCTGGTGGATGAAGTTGAGAAATCCGTTCAACCCAAAGACCGTAAACATCAGGCCCAGCAAATAGCGAGCAACAATCGAAGTAGTTTTCATGAGTGTCCTCTCTTAGAAGGTCTGCGCGTGCGTCTGCACGGCTTGAAGGTGTGGTGCGAGAAATGTGTTCCGGTCCTTCCCTTGGTTCAGCGCGCTGGTCCCACCTGCGGTGAGGAAGGTCGCGTCTGTCACGCCAAGAAAACCAAATACGGACCGCAGATACGGCTCCACGAAATTGAACGAGGCCATCCGCGTCTGGGCGTCGTAGATCCCACCCGTTGCG
>DATHPO010000280.1:0-4606 GCA_035483835.1 Terriglobales bacterium | reverse complement strand
CGGGCGCTCGAAACCATTGCTCAGCGAACCGGAGGAATTGCGTTCTTACCACGCACGCTCGATGAAGTGGACCAGATCAGCAGCAGCGTTGCCCACGACATCCGAAACCAATACACAATCGGTTACAAGCCCACGACCCCGAAGAGTGTTGGAGGATACCGCGCCATCCACGTGGAAGCGAAGGCCAAGGGATACGGCAAACTCGTGGTCCGCACCCGCAGTGGATATTATCCAGGGCAGGAGCACGCGCCCTAATCGGCGACGGTTTGCGACAGAGGGTTAGGCCCTTTGGGGCGATTGACGGCTTCGCGCGGCTTCCGTAACCTGTAGAGTGCAGAAGACAACCGTTGAACGCTCCCGCCCGCAGATTGCTGACGATATTACTCAGCTCGTTGGCGAAACTCCCATCCTCAAGCTCAAGCGAATTGTGCCGGCCGGTTCGGCTGAGGTTTATGCCAAGCTGGAGTATCTGAATCCCGGAGGAAGCGTCAAGGATCGCGCGGCTATCGGGATTATTGGCCGAGCGGAAGAGCAGGGCCGGCTTAAGCCGGGGGGGACGATTGTCGAAGCGACGGCGGGGAATACCGGAATCGGATTGGCGCTGATTGGGGTGAATCGCGGCTACAAGGTTGCGCTGTTCGTTCCGGAAACGTTTTCGGAGGAAAAAGTGATGATCATGCGGGCCCTCGGGGCCGAGGTGACCCGAACCCCGGACGCCGAGGGCATGCAAGGAGCAATCGACCGTGCCAAAGAGTTAGCCTCGCAAGATCCCAATGCCTTTATGGCAGCCCAGTTCGAGAATCCTGCTAACCCTGATTATCACTACGAGACTACCGCCCACGAAATTTTCGAGCAAATGGATGGGCAGATCGACGCCGTCGTCATTGGCGCCGGAACTGCCGGTACGTTTACCGGAGTTGCGCGTTACTTGAAGGAGCGTCTGCCGAAGATACTGGCGATCGCGGTGACCACCCAAGGCTCGGTCCTCGGAGGCGGTCAAGCTGGCCCACATAAAGTCGAAGGGATTGGATCAAGTTTTATTCCCAAGACGTTTGACGCGTCCGTGTGCGACGAAGTTCTGGTCGCGAACGATGTTGAAAGTTTCGGCATGGTGAAAGAGTTGGCAGCGCGAGAAGGGGTACTGGCCGGATCGAGCGGCGGAGCCAACGTTTTCGCATCGTTGCAGATCGCCAGCCGCCTGGGTTCGGGAAAGCGCGTGATCACCATGATTCCAGATTCAGCGGAGCGCTATCTGTCCAAGAAAATCTTTGAAGGCGGCATCTAGCGAGACGTCGAAAGCAACGTCTCTACCACAAACAACAAATCATGTCGAAAAATAAGCTTCCCGGTTTTGCTACTCGCGCCATTCACGTTGGGCAGGAGCCTGATCTGGAAAGCGGCGCGATCTCGGCGCCCATTCATCCAACCTCCACTTATGTGCAGCAGGAGATCGGCAAAAACAAAGGGTATGAGTATGCCCGAGTTTCGAATCCTACACGTACTCGTCTGGAGGAGAATCTTGCGGCCCTCGAAGGTGGAATCACATCGCGCGTCTTCGCCAGCGGCATGGCCGCGATCAATGCCATTTGCACCATGTACAAGTCTGGCGACCACGTGGTGTGCGGCCATAATCTTTATGGCGGCGTGCCCCGGCTGTTCAATCAGGTGCTGACTGGGTATGGAATCGAATTCACTTACGTGGATACCTCCGAGGTCAGAAACGTAGAGCGCGCGATTCGCAAGAAGACGCGCATGGTGTATTTGGAGACTCCGACCAATCCGCTCATGGCACTGAGCGATATCCAAGCCATCAGCAAGGTTTGCCGCAACAAGAACGTCGAACTGGTAGTGGACAACACTTTCATGTCGCCCTACTTCCAGCAGCCGATCGCGCTGGGCGCGGACATGGTGGTGCATTCGACCACGAAATTTCTCAACGGGCACAGTGATGGTCTCGGTGGTGTGGTCGTCTGCACCCGGCCCGAGCAGGCCGAGCAGTTGAGTTTTGTGCAGAAAACGGCGGGCGCGATTCTCTCTCCTTTTGAGTGCTGGCTGGTGTTGCGCGGGGTCAAGACGCTGGCGGTGCGGATGGAGCAGCACGATCGCAGCGGGCGAGTCATCGCGAAATTCCTGGTCCGACATAAGAAGGTGAAAAAGGTTTTTTATCCAGGGTTGGCGGATCATCCGCAGTTTGAACTTGCACAGAAACAGATGACCGGCTTCGGCTCCATGATCTCGTTTGAGACGGGCTCGCTTTCAAATGCCAACAAGATGCTGAGAAAAGTCCGCGTCTGCTCGCTGGCGGAGTCGCTGGGCGGAGTAGAAACGTTGATCTCGCATCCGGCGACCATGACGCATGCAGCTCTAGGCGATAAGGGAAGAAAACAGATCGGCATCACCGACGGTTTGGTTAGGATTTCTGTGGGAATCGAGAACGTGGAAGACATTATCGCGGACTTGGACCAGGCCCTATCTGCGATTTAGACGCAATGCGTCCTCGCAACATGCAGGGCAAAGCAAGGAATGTTCACCAACAAAATTCTTATTGACATCTAAGCAATTGATTACTACATTGTAGTTGATATGGCGATGCCGGAGTCGTTGGGCGAATTTGAACAGACGGTTCTGCTGACGATTCTCCGCCTGAGCGACAACGCATATGGCGTCGCCATCCGCAGAGAAATCATGGAGTGCACCCGGCGCGAGCCAGCGCCCGGCGCTTTGTACACCACCCTCGACCGCATGGAAGAAAAAGGCCTGGTGCGATCTCGCATTGGCGATCCCTCGCCTCAACGCGGTGGCCGCGCCAAGCGGTACTTCGCTGTTACTAGAAAAGGTCGTGCTGCCATAGTCAACGCCCAGCGCCTCTACAGGCGTTTGCTCGAGGGTCTCGATCTATTTGGGGGTGCAAATGCGTAGTGACCTCGTAGCAGAGTGGATTCTCGCTCGACTTACGACCCGAATCCGTGCTGCCTCCGTCGTTGGGGATCTCCTCGAGAACCGCTCCGAGAAGGGAACTCTGTGGTTCTGGCGGTCCTTTGCAGGAATTGTGCTAGCGGTCGCGTGGCGGCGGCCTCTCGCCTTTGTATCTGCATTCTACCTCGGCCTACATGCGCTGGGCGCGCTTCAGATGCCGATCTATGGCGTTCATGCAGCTCATCGGCCTCCTGAGGCGTGGATGCCGGTGTTCGCGGTTCTCTTAGGACCCGGCATGGTTCTGTGGATGGCCGCGCCATATGCAGCCATTCGCTTTGGCCTTCGCGACAGCTTCGCACAGATCGCCCTCGTATTTGGAGGATTGGTTACGATTATCATCTTCTATTGGTGGATACCGGCCGTCCTGGCCGCCTGCCTTGTTCTGGCGTTCTCACTTATCACAACTTCAATATTTGTTGCTCGGCGGAGGAGAGCATTGGTGGCTCTCGCGATCGCCACTGTATTTGGCTTTGGAGGAGGTCTGCTCGCTTTCTATCTGGCCGGACTTTATCAGAAGCATCTCTATCCCGGCCCTGTGGCCGAGATCAACTCGCCTGTTATCAACTGGGGTGTACCGCTGCTGGCAACATGGATCCTTACCACGGCGTGTTCCCACATTCACCGCCTTGTGGTCGGACACGATCTGGGTGATCCGAAAGCAGACCTGCAAATCAAGCTCGACTCTTAGCCTGCTCCCGTTCGTGTTTCTTGCCCGAAGCAAAGTAGGCCGCTACCCGGACTGCGACGCTGGGGCAAGGATTCCTCGCATCGCTCGGAATGACGTATTAAGAATTATGAACGACACTGCCCGAGAAATTATTTCGATGAATCCTCGAGCCACTTGAGATATTGTTGGCTGCCCTCTTCGATCGAGATCGACAGACATTCCGGCAATTCGTAAGAGTGCATTTCCAGGATGGCATCGCGCACGGGCTCAAAAGGGGAGGCGGTTTTCACCCACAGCAGCCATTCCTCCGCCTCTTCCACTTTTCCTTTCCAACGGTAAATCGATACGACCTTGGGGACGATATTGACGCAGGCAGCGAGCTTGCGGTCGACCAATGTTTCGGCGATCCGGCGCGCTTCATCGACGGAGCCGGCGGTGGTCATGACGATTCTTTTGTCGGTCATATGAAAGTCTGCCTTCAGCTTTTAGTTCACGGCATCAAAGACTACCACTTTCGAAGGGTCGCCGGAGGAAGGTGGCCGGCAAACTAAGCCATTTGTCAAAGTTGGTTCCTTTCAGCATCGGGGAGAGAACTTCCGCTTGACGGCGGAAGGGGGAGAGACGTTCACTGGAAAACTGGGGGGGAATCCTCGCGACTTTTTCGTCCGCAGCAGCCACGCCATGCAGCTTCGAATAGGACGTCAGGGTAAAATCCGAGTCCTGCCAAGGCCGGAAGGTCGCCTGCGCACGCTAGTCGAGCGGGCTCCGCAGGCCGAAGCTTGGGCCGATCGCACCATGGCCAGACTTCGTCCGACGCTGACTTTGCTCTATGGCTTGCGACGGCGGTTGGCCACGGCTGCGGTAGCGGTGCTGACAGTATGGCTGTTTGCCCATGTTATGTTTGGCGATAACGGCATGGTGATCTACCGGCAGAAGAAGGCCGAATACCAAACCCTGCAAAAG
>DATHPO010000279.1:0-5955 GCA_035483835.1 Terriglobales bacterium | reverse complement strand
CCTTCTTCATTGGGGATCACCTTCGGCTCGCCGCCTTCCATGACGGCGACGCAAGAGTTGGTGGTTCCCAAGTCAATTCCAATAATCTTGGCCATAACTGGCTCCTCCTGAACTAGATAAGTCCTGTGTAATCAGTAGATGTATGATTACGAACGACCCCATCCTAAGACCTGAGTGAATCGTTGTCAAGGTTTAGATGCTGGAACATGGAGGTAGGATGCGATTCTCTTGCGCGTTACAGGTGCGTGTGCGTGGAGAACTAGAATCTGGTCGATGCGATGGACGAAGCTATAAGTCCGCAACCGCGAAGCGGTGTAAGAATGCAGCCCACGGCGTAAGCCGTGGGGTAAAAGACGGAAACCAGAGAAGCCCCAGCGGGGCGAAACCCTATGTCCGAGGCAAAGAAAATGACCTTACAAAGCTGGTGTCGAAGTGGGAGGCGTAATCGTTCGCTTCGGCCTTTTCGCGAAAGAGGTTCCCGTGAGTGTGATTGCCACGCTGGATCAATGAATACTCTCGCGATGTTAGGCCAATAACTCGCGGGGTGTGAGCGCTAGCGTGGTATAACGACGGATGCAAATGGCGGCAACTAACGCAGCGGAACACTGGTCTTCCTCGATTGGCAAACCTAGCTGGAGGGCACTGATCGCCTCTTGGCTGGGGTGGATGTTCGACGGTTACGAAACCTATGGCCTAGTACTCGTAATGGGCCCTGCGGTTCACCAATTCCTCCCGCCTGACCGACTGCCTAGAGCGTCCGTCTACATCGGCGTCCTGCTAGCGGTGACGATGGTTGGATGGGCGGCGGGCGGAGTCGCCGCGGGTGTCGTTGCGGACTACTTCGGTCGCAGGCGCACCCTTATGCTCTCGATCCTGTGCTACGCTGTTTTTACTGGGCTAGCCGCGATGTCTTGGAGTTACTGGTCGCTGCTCATCTTTCGCTTCCTTACGGGGCTTGGGTTAGGTGCTGAGTGGGGACCGGGTGCAGCCATTGTTGCTGAGTTCTGGCCGCCTTCTTCGCGAGGCCGAGCCGGTGGTGCACTCCACGCAGCCTATGGTGTGGGCCTTCTGGTGGCATCGGGCATTTGGCTATTGCTTAGCCCGTTAGGTCAGTGGTCGTGGCGCTACATGTTCGTGGTCGGCATCTTACCAGCCTTCTTGCTACTTTACGTCCGCCGCTGCGTTGACGAGCCCGCCCTTTGGATCGCGGCCAGCCGGAATCGACAAGACGCGCAGGAGCGACTTCAGATGGGTCGTGGCTCTCCTCAAGATAGAGCCTTAGCGCAGTTTACGATCGCTCGCATCTTGTCCGACCCAGAACTACGCCGGCGTGTCAGCCTGTTGCTGCTGATGTCTATGGCTACTGTCGTGGGTTGGTGGTCTGCATCCACCTGGATTCCGCAGTTCGCCGCCGAGCTGACAAAACATGCAGAAATCGAAATGCGATTGTCGTCTTCTATGGTTGGACTGATGTTCAGTGTGGGGTCGATTGCGGGTTTTCTCGCGCTCGGATTCTTGGCCGATGCCTTAGGTCGCAAGCCGACCATTTGGTTTTACTACTTGGGGGCACTTGTACTTTCGTTGTGCTACTTCCTGCTGATCCGCCAGCGGACCGCAATACTCATTATGGCTGGGGCAAACGGTTTCTTCAGCAGCGGCCAATTCGCGTGGATGACGATCTATTTGCCCGAGCTCTTCCCAACACGGGTCCGGGGCACAGCCATGTCGTTAGTTTTCGATAGCTCGCGAAGCGTCGCGGGTTTGGGGCCTCTTTTTGCCGGTTGGTTGATCTCGATGTTTGGCGGAATCGGAACCGCTGCTGCCGTGATGTCGCTGATTTATATCGTTGGCCTAGTGGTTACTCCGTTTGCAGGGCCGGAGACTAAAGGGAAGCCACTGCCCACATGAGATCGCTCCATCGTCGCCGCTTCCCCTAGCATCGCGAAGGGCCTTCTTTTTCCGTGTGACAACGGTTTGATTGATGTACTCTTATCGAGTACAATAGTACCTAGAATGAGTACAATGTCCGCACCCGACCGCCCTCTCTTTGGCCGCACCCGCAGCGCCCTACTCGCCCTGCTCTTTGGCCAGGCTGACGAATCCTTCTATCTGCGCCAGCTCATCCGAGCCGTGGGCGCTGGGCACGGCGCTTTGCAGCGCGAAATCAAGCAACTGACGGACATGGGACTCATCGTGCGCCGCGTCCAGGGCAATCAGGTTCTCTATCGGGCGAACAAACAGAGCCCGATTTTTCATGAGATCAAAAGGCTGATCACTAAGACCGTGGGTGTCCACGACGCCATCCGCTCGGCGCTCGCTACCCTGGAGCCTGAAATTAAAGCTGCCTTCGTATACGGCTCGATCGCGACACACCGCGAGCACGCCGACAGCGATGTGGACCTCATGGTCATCGGGAAAGCATCTTTCAGCGATGTAGTGACCGCCCTCGGCCCAGCCCAGAAGACGCTCCGCCGGGAGATCAACCCGACCGTCTTTCCCATTTCCGAATTCCGCTCGAAATTCGCTGCCAAGAATCACTTTCTGCGTGGCGTAATGGCTGGCAAGAAGGTATTTGTATTAGGCAGTGAAGACGAGCTTGCAAAGCTGGTTGCGAAATAGGTGGCTGGTTCAGCACAAACCCGACAGCCAGGAAATATCCAATCTATTCGCGATTTCCGATCGTGACCTCGCGTGTGATGCCGACGCTATCCATCAGCTCTGCCTTCAGTCGTACTTCTCATACCGGATCGACTTGCGGTCCCAGCCCAACGACTTCAGCAAGTCACGGTTGGCTTGGACCATTTTGTCCAGACCGCAGATGTAAGCGTGCATGTCGGTGCGGCCTTGCGCAATTGCGGGTACATGCTCCTGCACATAGCCACGAAGACCGCGCCAGTCAGTTCCGCCGCGGCTTAAAGTAGGCAGGTAATGAAAGTTTGGGTGCTCTTGTGCCAGGCGCAAAAACTCATCGTGATAGTAGGTGTCTTTCTCAGTCCGATTTCCGAAGATAAGGTAGAGCTGATGTTGAGCTTGAACATCGATGGAGGACGGGCGCCCTCGCCCGTCAGGCATCGACTCCGGACCGGAACTTAAAAGCCAACGCAGCATGGAACGGAAAGGAGCAATCCCGGTCCCCGTGGCGACGAAAATCGTATCGCGCATGGGCGGGCGCAGGATGAAATCGCCAAACGGTCCCTGGCAGTGCATCTCGTCGCCTTCCTTCATGTCGCAAAGAAAGTTGGACATGAAGCCGTCCTGCACCCGGTTCAAGCAAAGCGCGAAGCGGTTGTCGTCCGATGGCGGCGATGAAATTGAATAAGCGCGGGTGATCTCTTCGCCATCGGGCGTGTTCGTCTTGAACGATAGCCATTGCCCGGCAACGAAGCCAAAGCGTAGCGTACCATTCATTTCAAATTCCAGATGCTTGGTGAGTGCAGAGAGGGCGACAGTGCGGAGCAGGCGCGCGGTGAAGCTTTGAAATGGCATCGCTTATGTAGATGAGGGAAAGTATGCCAACGACACGGCAAGCCTATATCAACCAACCCCTTCGTCAGCCAACACCCTGTCATCAGCCACCTTGTCATCCTGAGCGGAGTTGTCGTTCGCGAAGCGGACGACAACGCAGTCGAAGGATCTCGCGTCCGTTCGCAGTATCAGCACCGCTTTAGGGAATTTCCATCGTGCTGATCGTAAGAAGCCCGAAGTCTACCTACTCTACCGTCACGGACTTGGCCAGATTCCTCGGCTGATCCACGTCGCAGCCACGGCGCACGGCGATGTGATAAGCCAGCAATTGCAGCGGAACGATTTCGAGAATCGGGGACAGCGCTTCGGGTGCGGGTGGAATGTACAGCACATGGTCGGCGGCCTCTTTGATCTCTTCGTCGCCTTCGGTAGCCAGTGCGATGACGATGCCAGAGCGGGCTTTCACCTCTTTCAAGTTTGAAGTCGTCTTCTCGTAGCGCACCATCGAAAGCTCATTCGCCGGGTCGCGCGTACAGATAATTACGACGGGGAGGTTCTCGTCGATCAGGGCGTTGGGACCGTGCTTCATCTCGCCAGCAGGATAACCTTCCGCATGGATATATGAGACTTCTTTCAGCTTCAGCGCGCCTTCGAGAGCGATTGGATAGTGAATGCCTCGGCCGAGGAACAGGAAATCCTGCGCGCGCACATACTGCTTAGCCAAATCTTCGCATGCCCGGTCGTGGGTCAGCAGATGCTCGATCTTGCCCGGAATTAACGTGAGTTCATGAACGGCCTGCGTGGCTTGCTCTTTACTCATCGCGCCGCGCACTTGCGCCAAGTAAAGCGCAAACAGATAAAGTGCCGTGAGTTGAGCGGTGAACGCTTTGGTCGATGCCACGCCAATTTCCGGACCTGCATGCGTGTAAATCGTGCCCGCGGCTTCGCGCGTGATCATCGAACCTACCACGTTGCAGATGGCGAGCGTTTTCGATCCTCTGGCCTTGGCTTCGCGTTGGGCGGCGATGGTGTCGGCGGTCTCTCCGGATTGCGAAATCACCATCGTAATGGTGTCGGCGTCGACGATGGGATCGCGGTAACGCCACTCGCTGGCATAATCAACTTCAACCGGAATACGCGCAAGGCTTTCAATCATGAACTTGCCCGCGACTCCGGCGTGCCAACTGGTTCCGCAAGCCTCGATATTGATTTTCCTCGTAGCCTTGAATTCCGCATCCGAGATTTCCATTTCGCTTAGGAAGACGTGGCCGGTCTCCTGCGAGATGCGGCCCAGGGTGGTGTCACGCACGGACCGGGGCTGCTCGTAAATCTCTTTCAGCATGAAGTGCTTGAACCCTCCCTTCTCTGCAGCAATTGGATCCCATGTGACGTGCTGGACCTGGCGGGTTACGGGGTTTCCGACGAAATCGGTGAGCTTTACGCCTTCGGGGGTTACTACTGCTAAGTCGCCATCGCCTAGAAAGAATAGGTCGCGCGTGTGATAGAGAATTGCCGGCACGTCGGAGGCGACGAAGTATTCGTCCTTGCCCAAGCCGATTACTGCGGGTGGACCGTTGCGGGCTGCAACAATCTTGTCCGGAGCATCCGCTGAGATAACTCCCAGGGCGAACACGCCAGTTAGCTCACTGACCGTTTTGCGCACGGCTTCTTCTAGGGATGGACGGGCGCCGTTGGTCTTGGCGAAGTACTTCTCAACCAGATGCGCGATGACTTCAGTATCAGTTTCGGTGGTGAATTTGTGGCCTTCTTCGATGAGCTTTCTCTTCAGCGTGACATAGTTCTCGATGATTCCATTGTGTACGACTACGATTCGCCCGGTGCAGTCACGATGGGGATGCGCGTTCTCTTCCGTGGGGCGGCCGTGAGTAGCCCATCGAGTGTGGCCGATGCCGTAGGTGCCGTCCAGAGGCTTGAGGCGGATAACTTCTTCGAGATTACGCAGCTTGCCTTCGGCACGGCGGATCTGGAGACCGTCGCCGTTGCCGCTCACGGCGATGCCAGCGGAGTCGTAGCCGCGATATTCCAGGCGACGCAGTCCTTCAATGATGACAGGCACCACGCTCTTCTTACCGACGTACCCCACAATGCCACACATGCTCAACTCCCATGCCAGTTTATTCTTGTTCGGGTAAACTATCGCGCACTTACGATTGAACTCCCTGACGCCCCGTCAGGACCCACGCAAGGTAGGGTTCCTTGGACTCCGCAGTCCCCCGCTGCGCGGAGGAACTGCGCCGCTCAGTGACATTGAAAGATCAGGACGACAGCGTTCCGTGTAAGTTATTCCTCGAGGGAGAAGCGGAATTCTTCGATGACCGGATTAGTCAGGACTTCGCGAGCCATGCGCCCAACTTCTGCTTCCGCTTCCGCCCGGGTTAGTCCGCCGTTCAACGTCAGTTCGAAGTACTTACCCTGGCGAACCTCTTCCAAGCCCTTGTAGCCCATTTTCTTCAGAGCGCCTTGGATCGT
>DATHPO010000278.1:0-27271 GCA_035483835.1 Terriglobales bacterium | reverse complement strand
TTTTTGCATCACTTCGGACCACGAAGAAATCGGACGCATCCAGGGACAGCAATTTGCCGCCATTCTGCCCCGCGGCGGAGCCGTGCTCTATATCCAGGGCCCCTCGGAGAGCCTCGCAGCCAAGCAACGAACCTTTGGCATGTACGAGACCAAGCCCGCCGAAGTACAGGTCAAGCTCATGAAAGCGCAGTGGACCGAGGCCAGCGCGCAACGAACCGTGAGTTCATGGTTGCGATTGTCCACTTCCCAACAGACTCATCTCAACCTGATCGCCGCCCAGGATGATTCCATGGCCCTCGGCGCGAGAAAGGCATTCCAGGACGAATTGAATTTGCAGGCGCGCGAGCGCTGGCTGAAGCTGCCTTACATCGGCTGCGACGGCCTCCCCAACAGCGGACAAGTCTGGGTGAAACGCGGTCTCCTGACGGCCACAATCTTTGTCCCGCCAAACGCTGGCACCGCCCTGGAGGTGCTCGCTGAAGCCATTCGAAACGGCACCATGCCAATAGAGCGCTCAACCATAGCGCCGGTGTCGATTCCAGCTCTCGATGTTTTGGCCAAGTCCCACGCCGAAAAAACCCGCGCCCTGTCGGCAGGCGGCGCGTAAAACCGCCAACCTCTCACACATCAAATTGTTCCTGTCACACATCAAATTGTTCCTGAGACTTGAGCTTCCCTTTGTGCACCTCTGTGTCCTCTGTGGTTAACCGTCCTTTGACTTCCGATGTTGTGCCGCCTCTTGCTACAGTAATCCTTCTCAAAAGGAGCACCTATGCCCACCCTGGTAGCGCAACCCACTCGCATTTCCGCCGCGGGAACCAAGCCCAAGCTCATCGATGAATACATTGGACGCATTAACTCCAAGACGGCCGGCGTAAGCGTCGCCCACATGCGCAGCCCGCAAGGCTGGGAAGAACCCGGACAGACTCCCGAATTCGATGAGTTCACCCTGGTGCTCAAGGGCACGGTGCGGGTGCGCCACAAGCACGGCGAGATGGACGTAACCTCAGGCCAGGCGGTCATCGCGCATGCTGGCGAGTGGATCCAGTATTCCACCCCGGCTGAGGGCGGCGCGGAATATATCGCCGTCTGTCTGCCAGCCTTCTCCATGGAGACAGTTCACCGCGACCAGTGATTCGGACGGCTCGTCAAACTTCTTAGGCCATCGCCCGATCATCCTTGTAGACGAGGCCTTCGTGCCTGCGGGCTTCGTACCATAGCGCAAGCTCAACCCGATTCCAGAGTCCAAGTTTGTCAAAGATGATGCGCAGGTGGTTTTTCACCACATATTCTGTAGTGCCGATCGCTTCGGCAACTTCGCTATTCTTGAGGCCCTGGGCGACCAGCACGATGACCTGCTGCTGGCGAGGGCTGGGGACACGGCTTCCGTAGAGACCGTTTGCGGGCAGAACCGCTTCCGATTTTGAAGGCTGCATAAAATTTGGACTCCTAGTTTCGCCAGGTGCGGCCACACCGGCTGGAATAAATCTCCCGTAGGTTCGATTCCTATTGCTGCCGCTACTGATCCCGAAGAGCATGTACATGGACGCTTTCAATCAGATTGTCGAGCGGGAGCCCTGAGGAGTTCAGCGTAAGTCGTCACAGGGCCGTAGGCAGGAGGTCACACGGGAAAGGCATTCGAGTGACCGCAATAATGAGCAGGTTACGAAGATTTCCACAGTTTGGCAGGAATGTTGCCTTACCACCCAACTCTTGCCTGAGGATTACTTTTGAGCTGGCTATCAAAGAACCCACTACCGTGTGGGAGTCGCCGCGGGTGCATGCAGACCCTCAAATGCCGGATCGGAGTTGAACCGCTGGGGGAAGCTTTCCTCATAAGTCGATAAGCCGGGACAAATGAAATGGTGAGACAAAGAAAAGCCGAATGCTTCCATCTCTTTCCTCGCCTCCGTAGCGGTCCAACTCTGTTCGGCCATACGATACGCGGCAACCATCATTCCCGTACGATCGTCACCCAGACGACAGTGGACAAAAACCTTTTTCCCCGGGTTTTGCCGAAGCAGAATGAAAAACCGCGCGAACGATTCGTCCTTGGGAAACGGACAGTGCCAGGGAATCGAGACATACCGCATCCCAAGCTTCGCAACCCGCTGACTTTCGCCTTCGCGTGAGCCCCGCAGGTCCACGACGATGTTAATCCCCATACTTGCGAGGGCTTCGAAACCGGTTGCAGTCGGCTGTCCGCCGCGATACAGGTTGGCAGTGACCTGGCCGGCGTTCGGCACACCCTCAATCGTCAAGTGCCGTCCGAAAGAATGTTCTTCGGTCGGGGTCGACCCAGGCGGACTTCCCGTTTGCAGCACGGTGCCTGCGGCGCACAACCCGGCAACGACGACCGTGCTAATGACCAGGTAGCAGTAGTGTTGCCACCAGAATCGCAATTTCCTTCGCTCCTCTGCCCGTAAGGTTCGAGTTAAAGAATGAGTTCGTCGCGGCAACGAATGGGAGCGCCGACGCGTTCTTGACCTTCGTTCACTTGCTACGGATTGGCACGATTAGGATCCGCCGGGGCGGACGGCGACGGCGCCGTGGATCGGGCCTCGCGAGTGCCCAGCCCGATCACCATGGACATATCTTTGGGATAGACCACGTCGCGCCCTCGAGCGAGGAAGTGCGAATACACCGACATCGCCGCGCCATAGAAGCCGAAGCCCGAGGCCACCACTCGCGAATGGGCGAGCGCTCCCACGATCGTGCCCAGAAAACGAAATCCGGAAGCACCATTGGCCGCTCCCGCACCGGCGTCACCGCCCCCGTCTCCACCGTGGAATCGCGCGTCGTGATCCGAAGACATGGAGGAAGCCGCCAGGGCCACGGCAATACCAGTGGTCAAGTAACGCGTCCTGGGAGTGGTCACCTGCGCCCCACCCTCGGCATCGAGAGTAAGATGTTCGCCTTTGGCAACCTCAACGCCTTCCAGGCTGGCCTCGACTCTCTCTTCAATTCCATCGGGAGGAACGACCTGATGAAAAACGACCCGGAGCTGTCCATTACGATTCAGCCTGCGGGCCGGACGCACTTCCAGCACCGAACCTCTAATGTGGCTGCCCTGGGGAAGGAATAACTGATTGGAAACGACGAGCGGCTGGCTGATGACAGCCTCGACTGGCTCACCCTTTTTCGCGGTCGCGGAATCCAGCGGCGTGACCAAAAGGGCATGCACCACGCTGCCCGACGGAGGAGGATTTCCAATCGAGGACAACGACTCCGTTTTCAGCGGTTCCATTCCAAAATCGAGAGGCATCTGCAGATCCGCGTTGAAGCTCGTCCCCGCGTCCATGTACTGGGGATGATATGGAAGTTGCGCCACGCCGAGTCTTTCCAGACGGTGCATCTTCCCGGGCTCGTGCAGTTGCTGCATGGCGGTATTCCATTCTCGCTTGGCTTCCTGCCGCGCCTCGCCGATCTTGCGTGAGGCCGCATTCTTGGCTTCCGCAGCTGCACTCGGATTCTGTTTGGCACTCGCCGGGACAAACTGCAAAACACCCTGGGACGCGGGAGAGACGACAGTCTGCAAGGGGACGTGGCGGCCATCGGCCATCACCAATTCGTCAAACTCGATGTGCACTTGCCGGTAAGGAGAAAAATTCGCATTCATGGCGGCGACGGTGCGCTGCATCTTCGAAACCCCGTCGATGCCCGAGATTCTACCCGTAACTTCAGTACCCGCAGGCACAACGATCTTGTCGAAGCAATAAACCGGCTCAACAATCTTTCCATGAATCGACTGCCCAACCTTCTGGATGCGGATTTCCTGATCCAGAGCCACTTTCAGCGGAGTACCCGCTGGCGCCGTCAAAGGAATGGAACTGGACAGTTCCGGCAAAGCTGGCGATGGTAACAGAACCGGAGGCGGCGGAACGGGTTCCGCCGGTCTGGTAGCCAGGGTTTGAGCCCAGATCCAGCCGCTGCAGACGAACGTCAGCAGGATAGCCCGAAAAATGTCACGCATACGGTGTTCGATTTTCAACTGGGCACCCCGAGTTGTCTGGCTAGCGGCTTGAGCAAATGATACAGCAAAACCAGGCTCCAGAAACCTGCAATTGGATCGACTGGGTTGCTATTTCAGAAATTTGAAATAGTCGAGCACCATTTTGACGGGATAGGTCGTACCTTCTCGAAATCGAAAGAGCTGATCAGCATCGCTGCAGCGGCTCTGAACTTTGGGGGAGCTCCCGCATTCCGCGAAGCCCGGGTGCTGCCGGGCAGAGGGTTTGGGTGTGCTTGGTATGCGTGAGGCAGTCTTGCGAAGTTTCTTGAATGGCGTGTCTCTGAATTGCAGCTGAATGACGTGCCCAAACCCTCTTTCTTGGTATTTTTCGAGGTCGGAAAACTCCCCCGCTTTCCGACCCCCCTTACCGTGCTCAGCGCTCCTTACGGAGCAAGTGAGCAAATCCCGCAAGTGAGTGCGATCTTGCTCCTGATCCCTGGAAACGTCCATAGAGCCAGTCTGAAGCGGTCTGAACTGATCTGAAGAAATTCGCTTGAATGAAACGTTTCGAACCCGGCTGTCGCTATAGCAAGTGAGGGCTAGAGAAATGGATGGCAAGAATGTCCTTCCCATGGCTCGCTCTTACAAGGGGGATTTATGGCAAAAATCATTGAGTTTTACGTACCTATCATGTTCAAAAAAAAGGCAACCAAGTGGATCGCGCCACAAAGACAGGCGAAAGTGATACCGTTCAATTCCAAAAAGGAAGTCGGCCTGACGAAAACCATTATGCTTTTGGTCAATAATGGGTTCGTCAGATCCTCTGCGCGATTAGGGGTAGTCGAGGGATACGTGAGTGAACTGGAACAAAACGGCAGCACAAAACAATAGAATGGCGCCCCTTTCCAGCATCCCGCGGTTTTGAGTCCTATGGCCTTGTCAACGACAATTCCCGATGAGGCCCGGTCACTTTCAAGCGAACCAATACGTCATTCAATCACTCTACTGTTCAAACGCCCCATGTCCCGACCCGCTTTCGCCTTTTCTGCTTGACCACAGTCTTCATTTGCGATAATATATTTGTATAATGGTTATCTATAAGATAATCATTAATCTTTGACAAACTAACATCGGCGCACCTTCTGGGCAGCCTCAAGCGCCGAGTCGTGATCGATGCGGGGAGGCGAAGATCTCCCAAAGCAGTTCCTAGAATCGAACCAAACGCGGTCGGCTAGGCAGTAACTCCAATGTTTCCATGATTTTTGTTTCTAACTACCTTAAGAACCATAGATCTACGAGGCAAGAAAATTCCCAGCCCTTTGTTTTCTAAATTTTGCGCGGAAGCGAGTGTTTTTTCTGTACGTACAAACGCGAGGACGACCGGAAGCTTAGGGATGTCTCCCCTGCTCTTGAACCTGGCCCACCCCGGTGACGTCGACCTCGACCTTGTCGCTAACGTGAAGCAGGAACGTGCTTGGGTTCTTCAGTCCCCATTCAACGTACGGAATGGCGATGTGGGTCCGTGCGCTAACACTGTTTCCTTTGGTTTGAATGGTCAAGGCGAGAGTAAGGGGATGATCGGTCCCGTGGAGTCTGAAGATACCATCAACCTGCACATCGGAATCTCCCTGAAGCTCGAATCTCATTTTGGTGGGCGTAAAAGTAATCTCGGGGTAGCGCTGACTTTCGAGGATTTCTGCGTGCATTTTGTGGTCGCGGCCCGAATTTTCGCTGTTTCCACTGGTAGCATCCACGACTACTAGGCCGCTGGCCGCGCCGCTTGATGGATTGAAGTGAACCGTCCCATGCTTGAGCGCGAAAGTGCCGTGCACAGTATGGAGAGTGGCGGCGACCGTGAACTCGATCCGGGAGTTCGCTGGATCGAGTTCAAGAGCCATATCTTGCGCGCAAAGCGTCTCCGCGCACGGGCCAATGGCAAACACCAGCCCGACGCATAGCCAGCGAGTCATAAGGATTCGTGCCTTAGAACCACTGATGCGGGGTTCTGGTCGGTCGACGCGATCGTC
Organism: Terriglobales bacterium; assembly: GCA_035483835.1. Classification (GTDB taxonomy): domain Bacteria; phylum Acidobacteriota; class Terriglobia; order Terriglobales; family Acidobacteriaceae; genus JABDBE01. The sequence goes on along the minus strand of DATHPO010000278.1, from coordinate 21,292 downwards.
CACGCGATCAGCGGGGGAAATGATAGTAGACGTCCTGTTTGGAGGGAATGGGCACGCCGTTCTTGGATGCCGGAGTGAAGCGCCAGTTCTCCAGCGCCGCAAGCACCTTCTGGTCGACAACAGGCCCGAGGCTTTGAATCACGATCTTCTGCACAATAGCGCCCGCCTCGTCGATCGTGATTTCGACGATAACATCTCCTTCGATCCCGGCTGCGTCCGATCCAAATGGCGGATCAGGAGAAACGATCGGCAGCGCTGGTCGAATTTCAGGGCCGGTGAAGGTTCCGTACGAGAGCGATCCGTAGAGAGATCCAGCAGCGGGCCCACCCGGCCGGGCGGTGGCAATCTCATTACCCGCTTCCCGTTTGGCCGCAGGAGGCTCGAGACGGTGCGGGCTGGCGATCTTCGGCGGTCGCTGCAGGGTAAGCGGCTTCGGCTGCTCCTGCGTGACTCCGGAGTCGCCTCCGAAATAAATGCGAGTCAACGAGCTGCCGGATTCGCCTTTCGCCACCGACAACGGAGCCACGAAGATTGGGGCCGGGCTGTGCAGAAGCCAGCCAAGGAAAAGCAAATGGATCGCCAGGGAAATGCTTAACGATGCGGCTTGGCGTTTCGGAGCGGCGGGATGGAGTTGCGAGAACATTGGCCACTAGGGGCTAGGTTCTCTCTATTCTACTCACTCTTTCGCTAAAATGAATGAGCAATCGCACCATTGCGATGCCACGCAATTACAATGGTTTGCATCTATGCTGCGGCAGCCTGAATCAACATAACATTAATTATTGGGCTGCTTATGCCCCCGCTTATCATCTATGAACGACCTGAGCCTGAGGAAGCAACGGCGGCACAAGAGGATAAGTTTTGCTTGTGCGGCTGTTCAATGTGTTGTGACGAACTTCGTCCTTATTTGCCAGACGGCGTCGGCCCAGACTCCGACGCTCGCACCACCGGCACCATCCACCTCGTCTTCGTACAGCAGTTCACCCAGCCAGTCCAGCAATCCTGCCGGTACCCTTGGCCAAACGCCGTTTTACGGCAGCGTTCCTGAAGGCAAAGCGATTCCCGGAGTTTTACCCCTTACGTTCAAGGATGCGCTCGATCGTGGATTGAGAAACAATCTCGGCCTCCTGCTTCAGAGTGACACCACTCTGACCGCCCGCGGAGAGAAGTGGAAAGAACTCAGCGAACTGCTTCCCCACGTGAACGCCGCAGTCACCGAGAGCGCCGAACAAATTGACCTGGCAGCTTTAGGATTCCGCTTCAAGACTCCGGGCATACCCAAAGTCGTGGGCCCCCTAGGAGTTTTTCAGGCTAACGCGTATCTGACGCAGTCGCTGTTCGACTATCATTCCATCGAGCGCAATCGCGGCGCTTCGTACAATGTGAAGGCGGCTCAGTACTCTCTGAAAAACGCTCGCGACCTTGTGGTGCTTGCGGTCGGGAACGCGTACCTTGTGGCGCTCGCTGGAGCCGCAAGAGTGGACACCGCGCAAGCCGACGAACAAACGGCGCAGGCCTTATATGACAAAGCGGCGGACCAGCAAAAGGCCGGAACAATCCCGGCGATTGATGCCCTTCGGGCGCGTGTGGAACTGCAAAGCCGGCAACAGCAATTGATCGTTGCCCGCAATGACTATGCGAAACAAAAGCTGACGCTCGGGCGCGTGATTGGTTTAGCACCGGGACAGGAGTTTAGCCTTGCAACCGCAGCCCCATATGAGCCGTTAGCGACTGCTCCACTGGAGGACGATCTGCAGCGCGCGTACGCATCGCGGCCGGACTATCTGGCGGCGGCACAACAGGTGCGGTCCGCGGAAGAATTTCGCCGGGCGGCGACGGCAGAGCACTATCCGTCGCTTGATATGGCGGGAAATTACGGAGCGGCGGGAATCCGTCCGGGCAGCTCGCACGGCGTCTTTGAAGTTGGAGCCACATTGAACATCCCAATCTTTGCAGGCGGAAGAATTCATGCGGACGTTTTGGAGGCGGAAGCCTCGCTGCGACAAAGCCAACAGCAACTGGAGGACCTGCGCGGCCAGATCGATTACGAGGTTCGCAGCGCCCGTCTGGATCTCACCTCCGCGGCGGATCAGGTCGAGGTGGCTCGCAGTACAGTTGACCTTGCCGGCCAGACCTTGCAGCAGGCCCAGGATCGCTTTGCCGCCGGGGTCACGGACAACCTGGAGGTAGTTCAGGCGCAAGAGTCTCTGGTGTCGGCGAACGAAAGCTACATCTCCAGCCTCTACGCCCACAACTTAGCCAAGATATCCCTCGCGAAGGCGATCGGCATTGCCGAAGAGGGTGTCAAGCAATACCTCCAGAATCAGAGTAAGGACAAGTAAAAATCATGGCGGAAAATACAGACACAGCGGTGCGAGAAAATCAGCCTCAAGCCCAGCGGCCTGCAAATCAGCCAGCTCCACTGCCCGCGGCGGACAGAGATCTCCGCTGGAAGAGCTTTCGAGCAGGCAATCCCCGATTCCGCGTGTTTCTTATCGTGGGAATCATCGTATTGCTGGTAACGGGCTTCTTTTTGTGGCGCTACTTCGACAGCTATGAAGATACGGATGACGCGCAGATCGACGGCCATCTGAACTCAATCAGCGCGCGCGTCTCCGGCCATGTCCTGAAGCTTCTGGTCGAGGATAACCAGTATGTGCCCATGGGAACTCCTTTGATCGAGATTGATCCCAAGGACTATCAGGTTGCGGTGGATCGAGCGAAGGCAGATTACGCGGACGCCGTGGCCACGGCGGAGGCTGCGCGCGTAAATGTGCCTATCACTTCCGTCAACACCACTAGCCAGACCTCGAGCGCGCAAGCGGATGTGGAGAACGCAAACGCCGGAGTCGCTGCCGCCCGTCAACAGTTTTCGGCAGCCAAAGCGCAATTGGCCGAGGCTGAAGCCAACAATGTGAAGGCACAAAACGACTTGGTGCGCTATAAGCAATTAGTCGATAAGCAGGAAATTTCAGAGCAGCAATATGATCAGGCAGTGGCTGCGGCCACTGCGGGCACGGCCTCGGTAGAAGCAGCTCGCGCCTCGGCGTCGGCTGCCGAGAACCAGGTGCGGCAGGCGCAAAGTAAGTTGCTGGAGGCGCAAGCGAATCTTCGCGCGGCGGGGACCGGTCCGCAGCAAGTCGAAACCTACCGGTCGCGGGCGCAATCTGCTCAGGCGCAGGCTGATCTCAAGAAGGCTGCGCTGGAGCAGGCTGAATTGAACCTGCAGTACACGATCATCGTGGCGCCCGTGAATGGAGCCGTGACCAACCGCACCGTGGAAGTCGGACAGAACGTCTCCATCGGCCAGGAGTTGATGAAGGTAATTAACCTCGACGATATCTGGGTGACGGCGAACTTCAAGGAAACCCAGCTCAAACGCATGCAAGTCGACCAAAGGGCGACGATTCACGTGGACACAAATGGCAAGGATTACAAAGCGCACGTGCAGAGTATTGCGGGAGCGAGCGGCGCCATCACCAGCTTGCTGCCGCCCGAAAATGCGACTGGCAACTACGTCAAAGTAGTGCAGCGCATCCCGGTGAAGATCACATTCGATCCGGGTGAGACCAGGGAACACGTTCTGCGTCCGGGAATGTCGGTTGAGCCCAAAGTCTGGGTAAAATGAAGTTTAGTGGGGAGAACGGATGTATCGCATCATCACGGTCGAACGCGAATATGGCAGCGGCGGTGGCGAGATTGCCTGCGAGCTTGCCAAAGGGCTCGGCTGGAAGGTTTGGGATCACGCTCTGACGGAAGAGATCGCGAAGGTAGCCAACGTCGAGTGTTCGACTGTCGAGCGCTGCGAGGAACGCGTCGACGGCACGTTTCAACGTCTGGTTAAAGTGTTCTTGCGCGGCAGCCACGAGCGCAGCATCCCGCTGCCCGGCGCCGAGCCGTTTGACACCGACCGCTTCGTATCCGTGGGGCAGCAGGTCATGGAAAAAGTCGCTGAGGCCGGCAGTTGCGTCATCGTAGGCCGGGGCGCACCATACTTTTTGCGCCAGCGTGGGGACGCCTTCCATGTTTTTCTCTATGCGCCGTACGCGGAGAAGCTCAATCGGTTGCTGAAGCTGGGAAAGAACGAGAGAGAAGCAAGAGAGTTACTCGACACGATCGACCGCGATCGAATCACATTTGTGAGGCGCTATTTCGATGCCGACTGGCCGACGCGTTGCCTCTATCACATGATGATCAATACAGCCGTCGGCAACGAGAGCGTCATCTCCACGATTCTGACGACCATGCACGCATTGGAACGAGCGCCGGTGAACGTTTAACCGAAAAGCCATGCCCGGCGCGGTCGTCTTTTACGGCAGTCCGGTTTACGGCCGCGAGCTCTGAAGCCAACCCCGTTCCTTTATTGGTACTTCAGTAACCCTTGCCCCTGCACCTTTTTTGATGCAATTTAACATTCCTGCAATATTCTCGAACTATCATGAGAAGGGCCGGACATTCGATTGAGGAGTGGCAGGTGACATCGCCCCGACTTTCACGATTCGCGCTTCCACTGCAGGTAGCCGCAGTGTGCTACCGGCGGCAAGGGGATTCGATCGAGTTCCTGCTGGTAAATACCAACGGCGGCGGCAAGTGGACGTTCCCGAAAGGCGCTCCTGAGCCTGCGATGTCGCACAGTCAGGCCGCCGAGCGTGAAGCGTGGGAAGAAGCTGGAGTTCGCGGCCACATCGAGCCACGGCACTTTCATCTTTATTTGCATTCCAAGGGCGTCTTCTGGAAACCGCCAGGAGTGCGCGAATTTGTGATTAAGGCTTTCCTGATGGAAGTCGAGTTGATCGATGGATCCCATGAACCCGAGCGCAATCCCACCTGGTTCAGCCCTGACGATGCCAGAAGGATTCTGGCCAAAGGCCGCGAAGTGAAGTACGCGAGAGAAATGCAAGCGGTAGTTGACCGGGCCATCGAGCACCTGGGCGCTGCCAAGGCCACAACCGCGCAGTAGGGATTTGATTTCGCGATTTCACCGATCCTGTTTGGCCCTTCCGCCGCCTTTGTGTACCTTTGTGTCCTTTGTGGTTCATGAAGTGCAGATGCTAGAACTACAAAGGACTCAAAGAACACAAAGGGTGTGACGAAATGTTTCGCGGCAAGACCCCGCTTCTTCTGCAAACCGCCCTTCTCATGAGACGATTGAATTGACGCCATGATTCAGCTGTCCTCTGCCGGAAAACGGTACGGTCACAAGCTCCTGTTCGAGGGAGCCGACTGGATGGTTACGCCCCGGGATCGCATTGGACTGGTGGGCGCGAACGGCACTGGAAAATCCACGCTGATGAAGATCTTCGCCGGGATCGAGACGCTCGACTACGGTTCCTTCAGCACGGCCAAGGGCATCAGCGCCGGCTATCTCCCTCAAGACGGACTCACGCTTTCGGGACGCACCGTGTTCGCAGAGTGCATGGCGGTTTTTTCCGAGCTGCGCGAGATGGAGCAGGAGATGGAAGACCTGACTGGGCGCATGCCGGAGCTCGATCATTCGTCTGCCGAATATCAACAGGTCGCGCAACGCTATCAACGCCTCGAACACGAATTTCGCACTCGCGATGGATACGCCATCGAGGCCCAGGTCGGAAGCGTGCTGATGGGCCTCGGTTTCCGCAAGGAAGACTGGCCTCGGCGGACCGAAGAATTTTCTGGCGGATGGCAGATGCGCATCGCGCTGGCCAAGCTGCTGCTGCAGGAACCGAACCTGTTGCTGCTGGACGAGCCCACCAACCACCTCGATCTTGAAGCGCGCAACTGGCTGGAAGAGTATCTGACGCATTATCCAAATGCGTTTGTGCTGATTTCGCACGACCGCTATTTTCTCGATGTCACCGTCAACAAGATTGCCGAGATCTGGAACAAGCGCATCCATCTTTACCCCGGCAATTACGAAAAATACCTGGCGTCGAAGACCGAGCGCATGGAGCAACTCGAAGCGGCGTATCGCAATCAGCGGGAGCGCATCGAGCAGTTGGAGGTATTCATCAACCGCTTCCGCTACCAGGCGACCAAGGCGAAGCAGGTGCAGAGCCGCATCAAGGAGCTGGAAAAGATCAAGCGCATCGAGCTGCCGGAAGAAGAAAAGGTCATTCACTTTTCTTTCCAGCAGCCGAAACCCAGTGGCCGGATCGTGGCCGAGTTTATTGACGTGGCGAAATCCTACGGGGAAAAGGAAGTATTTCGCAATGTCAGCTTCATGATCGAGCGTGGCGATCGCATCGCGTTGGTGGGTGTGAACGGTGCTGGCAAATCGACCTTGATCAAGCTGCTGGCGGAAACGGAACTGCTGACGGGTGGCCAATACCGTCTAGGCCACAATGTACTGCCCGACTATTTTGCGCAGGACCAATACAAAGAACTCAATCCGGACGCGCGCATTCTGGATGACATCGGCGAACTCTCCCCGCGTTCCACCCAGACCGAATTGCGCAGCCTGCTGGGCTGTTTTCTCTTCTCGGCGGACGATGTTTTCAAGCGGATCGGCGTGCTCTCAGGCGGCGAGCGCAACCGCTACGCCCTGCTGCGCATGCTCCTGCATCCCGCAAACTTCCTGTTGCTGGACGAACCCACGAATCACCTCGACATGCGAGCCAAAGACGTGCTCCTGAAGGCGCTGATGGATTACACCGGCACAGTTGTCTTCGTGTCGCACGATCGCTATTTCATCGACAAACTGGCAACCCGGGTGTTCGAAGTGGGCGATGGAAAAGTGGAAGTCTATCCCGGAAATTACGAAGACTATCGCTGGCGGAAAGAAGGCGGCGCGGAAAAACTGCAGGAAACCGTGAGCCGCTCGACGATAATTGCCCAGCCGGTAAACGGTAACAAGAACGAGGTTATCTCCGACGACGGCAAATCCAAGCGCCTGAATCCGATCAAGCGCAAGCAGATTGAAGAGCGAGTCAAAGAACTCGAAGCCGAGATTTCCCGCGCCGAAACCGCCATCGCCGAGTGCGAATCTGCACTGCAAACCTTCGTCAGCGCGGACGAGACGGCGCGCGTCACGCAAGCGTTGGCCGCTCATCGTGCGGAACTGCAAAACCACATGACGGAGTGGGAAGAGTTGGCCCAGTCACTGCAGATCTAACCTATTGCTCATCGCCGAAGACCCTGTTCTTCCGTAACCTCCTCGATTACCAAAGCCCGTGCGATAGTCAATTTGGCCCATGGCCACCATCTCACACGCGCCGCATGCGGCTGCGCACGAATAAGCCGCACGGAATAAGGAAGGCCCAAATCGATGTTGCAGCCAACGCAGAATTCAGCCAACGCACCTAAATATTCCCCGAGTCCGAACCCGTACACACCACCCAAAAACGCAACTTCCTCGATGGAACAAGCCACGATCGGACGCTCGGTGGTCATCAAGGGCGAGGTTAGCGGCGCCGAAGCGCTTTATGTCGACGGCCGTATCGAGGGCACCGTCAATTTTGCCGACAGCCGCGTAACCGTCGGACGTAGCGGCGTCGTTGTTGCCAATATCAGTGCCAAGGAAGTGGTCATTATGGGCACGGTGACCGGCAACATCCATTGCACCGATCGCTTGGACATCCGCAGCGAAGGCTCGCTTACCGGCGACGTAGTCACCCCGCGCATCTGTGTCGAGGACGGAGCGGTGTTAAAGGGCGCCGTTGAGGTTCGCGCCGAACACCAGAACGAGAAAGCGCAGTCGAAGTCGGTCGAAGCTGTGAAATCTGCCGAGCCCCCGAAGGCTGCGGCGGCCGCAGCGGGAGCAGGGACATCGGTGGCCTTGGCCCACGGCAGCAAGGTTATGTACAACGAATCGAACTGAGCACTCCGAAAACAACGGGCACTGAAGATCAAATCCACAGTGCCCGCGTTATTTTTACCTGAAATAATTCTGTTACTTCTTGCTGGTTTCGTCCTGCTTCAGATCAAGCGCGGCCGAATTCATGCAGTAGCGCAAGCCCGTCGGGGCCGGACCATCGGGAAAAACGTGCCCCAGATGCGCATTGCATTGGGCGCAGCGGGCCTCGATTCGCACCATGCCGTAAGCGTTGTCGGTTTCTTCCGCGATTGCGGTTCGATCGATCGGCTTAAAGAAGCTCGGCCAGCCGGTGCCTGAATCAAACTTCGTATCCGAACTGAACAGCGGCTGCCCACAGCACACGCACGCGTAAGTGCCGGGTTCCTTCGTCTTCCAATATTTACCGGTAAATGCCGGCTCGGTTCCCGCCTTGCGGGTGACGACGTACTGCTCGGGCGATAGCTGCTTCTTCCACTCTTCTTCAGACTTCATAATTTTTTCAGCCATAACATTCTCCTTATGAATACAGTCATTGGATTACGACACATGATTAAAAGTTACGGCGCAAAGGCTTTTCACCACGGAGACACCGAGAAAAATCTGTGTTCTCCGTGGTGAATCTGCAAAGTTCTTGACTTCGCCTTTCATTCGCTTACAATGGCGTCATGGCGATCACACGCAGACAACGGCAGGTGTACGACTTCATTTCCGAGTTCGTACAGAAGCACGGCTATTCTCCCTCGTTCGAAGAAATTGGAGAAGGCCTTGGACTGAGTTCGCTGGCCACGGTGCACAAGCACATCTCGAATCTCGAGAAGAAAGCACTTCTGACGCGCGACTACAACCGTAGCCGCTCCATCGATCTGCTCCCGCCCAAGGGGCGCCTGAAGCAGGCCATGTCGGTCAATACTACGATGGTGCTTCCGCTCCTTGGACGGATCGCAGCCGGTCAGCCGATCGAAGCCGTCGAAAACCCGGAGACGATTTCTCTGGCCGATTTCGTCCGCTCGAAAGAAGTGTTCGTGCTCGAAGTGCGAGGCGATTCCATGCAGGACGAACACATCATGAGCGGAGACTACGTTCTGGTCGAAAAGGCAAAGACGGCGCACAACGGAGATATTGTGGTCGCCCTCGTCGGGGGATCGGATGCCACGCTCAAGCGTTTCCATCGCGAAGGCGACAACATCCGCCTGCAGCCTTCCAACGTGAACATGCAGCCAATCATCGTCCCCGCCGCTTCGGTTGAGGTCCAGGGACGAGTGATTGGGGTGCTGAGGAAGTACTGAATTCAGCGTTTAGCATTAAAATTTGTTCGCAGTCGGAGACATAGAAAACGCCCGGATTCAAGCCGGGCGCTAAACATTCCTAGCCAACGACCAATGACGAACGACCAACGACTGCTCACCCCAAATGCTTGTCAATGGCCTTCTGAATCGTTTCCTTCGGAACATATCCGACGATCTGTTCCTTCACTTCTCCACCCTTGAACACCAGCAAGGTGGGGATGCCGCGCACGCCATAACGCATGGGCGTAGCGCTGTTGTGGTCAACATCCATTTTGCCGACCTTGAGTTTGCCCTGGTAGTCCTTGGCCAACTGCTCAACGATAGGAGCGATTGCCTTGCAAGGCCCGCACCAAACAGCCCAGAAGTCGACCAGGACCGGAGTCTCCGATTTGAGAACATCCTGATCGAAATTCGAGTCTGTTACTTCAAGTATTCCATTGCCTGCCATGATTCCCTCCACTGGCGCACCTGCTTTGCGTGGGCGCAGCGAAACAGTATAAAAGCCCATCCATCCATAACAATAATGGACTTCTGATGGGCTTACTAAATCTTAACACTTCTATTGGATGCAAAGCAGCCCCAGAAGTCGCAAGCCTAATGGGAGGCTGATTGCAGGAGGCACTGGCCGCTACCCTCACGGACTCGGCGCAGGCGGTTGGAACAGATCCGGTATGCTCGCAATCGCGGCCGGCGGGAGTGGTTTAAGGTCGAGCTGCTCGGTAAGGAAGGCAATGCGGTCGCGGCGGGCCTGCGCATTCAAAGCATGGGGCGCGTCGTAGAGTTCAAAACGCTTGGGTTCACTCACGATCGCCGCATACGCGCGCGCCCGATCGGGGTTCAGGAACTCCTCCCGTGAACCGTATTGCAAAAACACCACTGCGGGCGCCGCATGCGAGACGAATTTGCCCGGATCCAGCCACCCGTATTTTGCCTGGAATGCGTCAAACTTTTCCGGGCCAACCTTCTGGCGATACTCCTGTATCTCTTTTGTCTTGAGATCTGATTCATCCGACAAACCGCCCGCCATCAAAACGAAAGCCACGAACCGCTTATCAATGCCGCTGAGAAACCCACCCACGCTGGCGTTGTAGCTGTGCCCGACATAGGCGAGACGCTTGGCATCCACGTCCGGACGGGCCAGCAGCAGGTCAGCACCGCGGCGCATGTCCACGATCTGCTGTATGAGATCGGTGGCTTCCTGCTGGTTCAGCGGGGTCGGATCCTCCACGTGTCCAGGACGCGCGATGGGTCCGTCGGTAAGCAATGAGACGACGCCCGCCGGCGCGAGGGCCACGGCTTCGTCCAGAAACTCCTTGCGGTTGCGCATCGGCGAATTGTCCCAATACCAATGCCCCCAGATCACCGCGGCGAACGGCCCCTTGCCGCTGGGCACGACCAGATAGGCTGGAACCCGTCCGCCCTTGGGACTGGCGTAAGAGATGTCGTGAATGGCGACGTTGCCGCGGTCCTCGACACCGATCTCCTGCAGGTCGAGCGATGCTTTCTGGTCGTAGTCGAAGTGTCGCAGAACGTCGGTGTCCTGCGCGAACAAAGAGAGGACTGCGGCCAGCAGAATGGCAGAGAGTAACAGTTGCATCCGGCAGAATCCTCACTATCCCACTCATGGGCTGTCGGAAAACATGAAAGTAGCACAGACGCGGCGCCTGGCGCCACAAGCCTTACACTTGCCAGCGTCACTTCTTGAGTTCCTCGGCCCAGTTTATGACTACTACCAGGTCTGCACTTCAATGCTGCGAAGCCACAGTTGCGTCTCGAGCCGGCGGAGGAGCAGGAGTCGGCTGTGCGGCCTCCCCTGTTTCCGTGTTGACCAGCGGCCCTGCCGGAGGTGCGTCGCTCTTGGCCAATTCTGTTTTGATTTCCACCTTCTGGTTGGCGGTCGGATTGATGTCCGTCTCAAAAGTTTGATAGCCCGGAAGCGCGATCTTTATCCGGTGCAGTCCCGGCGCCACCAGCATCCCGCGCCCCGCGCCCTCAAACTCCCCTACGTGTCCCACGAATAGTCCATCCAGAAAAACGGCGGCCCGCGATGGGTTGACCGCTATTTTGACTTCGGCGGTTACTTGCGGGATAGGTCCGGTGGGCGCCTTCTGCATCACCACGCTCACCACCTGCTTTTGTCCAGGCTCGACCGTGACTCGCTGCGTGAAGTCCTGGTAGCCGTCCTGGCGCACGGTAATTACATGCTCGCCCGGAAGGAGTAAAACTTTTTTCGATCCCTTGAGTTCTTTCAGATAGCCCACATACTGTCCGTCAACCCAGACGCCGGATGTCTTTTCGACATGGGATTTTCCTTCAAACTGAATCTCCCCCATCACTTGGTTTTCGGCGTACGCTTGTAAGCTTGGGAATACCGGGCCTGGGAAGAATGGAGAAACCGCCAGCAGCATCCACAGTAATTGAGTAACTTTTTGGAGTACTTTTTTCATGACACCCTCCTTAATACTTCATTACTTCGATGTATAAAGAGCAGCAGGCGTGCCAGAGTACCTAAATTATTGAATCAAAGAGCCCTGCCGGAGGAGGAACACTGCAAACTGGATTGACAAGTGGGAAGAATGTTCTACCAGCGGTAAAAATTTCGATCACTGGCCTCTAGTATCGGGTGGCGCAGCCAACGGGGTTACTCTGGGTTCGGACTCTACGGACTCCCGCACGCAATTTTCATCAAGGTGACGAGCGAACAATTTGTCGAGCTTGTTTCTTAGCGCCTCCAGGTCAGAACTCTCCCGGTTATCAAGCCGGGCGATCAGAACCACACCACATGCGGAGCACCGGCCTGAAATGTCTCGTTCGCTACCCGGCCCGATTTGACGAACGTCTATCAAACGAGGCGTACGATCCACATTCACCGCCCATCGGATCGTGGCGCTGCATGAAGTCTGACTTGGGTAGATCAAAGACGCAATACAGTGTTTCATGTAGCGGAGGTACCCATCGTGCAAGTGGCAAGTTTCTTTAACATCGAAGACGTAGACAAACAGCGCCAGCAATCCGGGAAACGTTACTTCGAGTTTTTGCGTGTCCCGGCAATGAGTGCCGGAGTTTATGTCTTGTCCGCCGGAAGCACCGACCCTCAACCTCCCCACAAAGAAGACGAGATGTACTACGTCGTTCGGGGCAGAGGCCGCATGCGGGCCGGCTCCGACGATCAAGCAGTAAGCGAAGGTAGCGTCATCTTTGTTGCGGCTGGAGTGGAGCACCGCTTCCACGAGATCACGGAGGAGTTAACGGTGCTCGTATTTTTCGCTCCAGCGGAAAGCGAATAGCGAGAAAGTTCTTCTGCTTCGCCGCGACCTTTGGAAGCATGCCAGGATCAAATCCAAATATGGGCTTCGACATCAGAGCCATGCGCAGTGCGGACTGGCCTGTGGTGCTAAGCATCTATTCCGAAGGCATCGCGACCGGTAACGCCACGTTTGAAACGGAAATTCCAGAGTGGTCGAGGTGGGATCAATCGCATCTTCAGGACTGCCGCTTAGTTGCGCAAGACAATGAACAGATCCTGGGCTGGGCAGCGCTCAGTCCACTATCCAGCCGTCGGGTTTATTCGGGTGTGGCTGAGGTTTCGGTTTACGTGGCTGCCAAAACACGAGGCCATGGAGTCGGAAAGATGTTGCTGCAATCGCTAGTCGAACACTCGGAGCGTTGCGGGATCTGGACGCTGCAAGCTGGAATTTTCCCAGAGAATGCTGCGAGCGTTGCGTTGCATAAGTCCTGCGGATTCCGCGAAGTCGGACTACGCAGGAAATTGGGTCAGCGAGGCGGCGTTTGGAGGGACGTTCTTCTGCTTGAACGCCGAAGCTCGACTGTCGGCGTTTAGGACGGTTTCAAAAGCTAAGCGGGTGTAGTTGCATGCCTCTCCTTTGATGGAACCCAATAGATCTCTTCTTTCAACCCCTCTTTGGTGAAGCCGATACGCTTCAGAATTCCTTTACTATTTTCGACCATCGCCGGATGCCCGCATAAATACGCGACCGCATTCGGCCCGATGCCCCACATGTCCGCGTACTTCCGCAGAATGTCATCGACGCGTCCGGTCTCGCAGGTCCACTTTTCATCGTCCCAGGGACGGCTGACCGTTGGCACATACTTGAACCAGGGCGCGTCCTGCGCGAACTTCTGCAACTCTTCCAGATATCCGAACTCGCACGAACGGCTTGCCCCATTCAGCAGAAACAGTTTGTGCTCTCCCGCGAATCTGCCTTCTTTCCAGTCTCGATAAAGAGCGCGGACGTAGCTTACGAAGGGAGCGACGCCGGTTACTGTGCACACTAAAAGGTGGTTCGTGCGGCCGCTCTTGGTGTCGAGCATGAACCGTCCTTTAGGAACCTTTCGCATGAGCACTTCGTCGCCCGGCTGCAGCTTGTATAGCAAAGGCGTCAGATCGCCGGGAGGCACGAGTTCGAAGAAGAACTCGAGTTCGTTCTCGTGAGGCGCCGACACGATGGAGTACGGCCGTTCCCTTAGCTTGCCCAGACCTTCGAGGCCCAAAGTTGCGTACTGGCCGGGAGCAAACTTGAACTCGTGGTCAGGCTGGATGCGGATCATCCACAGCTCAGGGGCGATGTCGATCCGCTTGGTGATTTTCGCGCGATGAAATTTCTCTGTGTCGCTGGCGCTCATGAAAGATCACCCCGGGTCTCGTTCCGCCCGGGGTTGGCATAGTTTACAGTAAGTGCGCCGCCGCTCAACTTCTCTTCAATCCAAATAATCTATTCGACCTATCTCTTTTATCGATCTTCTTATCTCGTCCCCTAACGAAAGTTATTTGCCCAGGACCAGGACCACGAAACTGTCGGGCAGAATCGCATGCCGGGGATGCGGGTTTTCCGCGGTGGGGGCGGGCGGAGGGCCGAATTTTGCCGTCACCACGAAGACCTGGTGGGTCTTCTCGTCGAGGGCGAGGGTACGGGCGCCTTCCTGAGTCTTCACATTTTCGGCGACGCTGAAGTTGCTCGGCGACTCTTCTCGCACTACGGTCAGTACGCCCTCGCCGCAGGACGCGAAGGCGAGGCTGGTGCCTTCGTCAAAGGCGGTGGCATCCACTCCCTCGCCGATTGCGGGGGTAGCAAGCACCTTCCCGCTGTCAGCATCGACGACGGCCATCATCTTATTGTCACAGCCGGCGAACAGGCGCCGAGTCTTGCGGTCCATCGAAAGGCCACTGGGTTCCTGACACGGAGCCAACGGCCAGCGCGATTTTACTTCGAGCTTGGCGGGATCAATCGCGTCCAGCTGGCTCTTGTCTTCGATGTTGACGAAAATCTCGCCCTTGCCGTCGCTGACCGCAAATTCCGGCTTGCCCTGTAGCTTGATCGTGCCGAGCACCGTACCTTTAGCCGCGTCGATAGCCGTCGAGTCCTGGCTCCGTCCGTTGAAAGTGAAGACCCGTTTGGTGGCTGGATCGTAAAGAATCGCGTCGGGATTGTCTCCGGCCTTGACCTTCGAGATCAGCTTCAGCGTCTCGATATCAAAAATTGAGACCGTGCCTTCGCGACCATTGCTGACAAACCCGCGTCCCAGTTCCGGCGCCAGCGCGATGCCGTGAACACCGGGAGTGTCCGGAATATCGCCAACGGGCTTGCCTGAATCCGCATCGATCACGATGACGTGCGTGGCCCGCGAGATGTAGAGACGCCGCGAGGAGCTGTCGAGGTTCAGATAATCCCAGCCGCCGTCACCGCCCAGCTTGTAGGTTTTGATCACGTGATAGCCAGGATCGGCCGCAGCAGAAAAGGTTGCGCACAGAGAGATGAACAGTCCCAAGCGGAGCCAAGTCGAACGCGAATGCCTCATGTTTGTATCCCTCATTCCTGAAGATCGATTCTGAAGACCACCCATACTAGCGCCGGATAGCTGAAGGCAACCTTAATCGGCGGGGTCGCGGTTGGCGGATTTGCAACGGCAGCAGGACTTCGTTTTGACGACGAACTGACGACTTTAGGCTAACTCCAATTCAATCTTCTTCGCAGCTGGATCCAGCTTCGCGATCCTAAAGCTGCGAACCTGTCCTGCGCGGACGGGTTCCGGCTTCGATTCTGCAGCCGCAGCACTGCCTTTCCAGTGCGCCTTCAGCATGGAGCTTAGCGATCCTAAATCCGTCTTCGATTCAGCCGGGGGCTGCTCCTTCGCCGTTCGCTCTGCAGCGATCCGGCAATTAGCGTGGATGCCGTCTCCCAGTTCAACGCGTGCCTGCTCCCCCGAAATCTCCATCACGCGGCCCGAGACCACATCGCCTACCCTGCGTTCGGCGATGTACTCCTCGATGCTGGTCGGAACCAGCTGCTTAATCCCCAGTTTCAGCCGCCGCTTTTCGGTGTCGACTTCGAGCACCTGCGCCTTCACGGATTGCCCAACCTTCAGCATGTCCTGCGGGTGATTAATGCGCTTCTCTGCGCTCATGTCACTGATGTGAATCATGCCCTCGATGCCTTCGGAAAGCTGTACGAAGGCGCCGAACTTGGTCAGGCTCGTGACCGGCCCTTCGATCACCGAGCCCACAGCAAACTTCTGCGCCGCGTCGGCCCATGGGTCACCGAGCGCCTGCTTCAGGCCCAAAGATATGCGGCGCTCTCCCAGGCTCACGCTAAGAATCACGGCCTCGACGGTATCGCCCGGCTTAACTACATCGCTGGGTGTCCTCACCTTCTTTGCCCACGACATTTCCGAAATGTGGATCAACCCTTCGATACCGGGTTCGAGTTCCACAAACGCGCCGAAGTCGAGCACACGGGTTACCGTGCCCCGAGCCCGCTCGCCCGGCCTGAATTTTGTCGCCACCGAATCCCACGGATCGGGCTCAAGCTGCTTCATGCCGACAGAAATACGGCGCTTCTCAGAGTCAATTTTCAGAATCTTGACTTCGACCTCTTGCCCCACTGAGAGCACGTCCGCGGGTTTAGTAACGCGGCTTCTAGAGATGTCGCTGACATGCAGCAATGCGCCCACACCGCCGATGTCGATGAAAGCACCATAATCGGTCAGGCTGCGAACCGTGCCGTGCATGATGGCGCCTTCCTGGACCTCCGAGTAACGGCGCCCTTTCGCCGCACGCTCTTCCTCTTCGAGAACGATGCGGCGATCCACGACTACGTCTTCCTCTACCTCGTCGAGCTTGGTAATCCGGCAGCGGATCTCCTGTTCCACTAACTTGGCAATCTCGGCGGCGTCGCGCGCTCCGCTGCGTGAGTTAGGCATGAAAGCCCGCACTCCCACGTCCACGCTCAGGCCACCTTTGACCACGCTCGTTACTGTGCCCACAATCGACGTCTTCTCGGTAAATGCCTTTTGCAGTGCCGCCCAATCCTTTGGCCGCTCGCTCTTGCCGAGAGTGAGCTCATAGTAGCCTTCAGGATCACGACCTTTGATCGAGACCACCAGTTTGTCACCGGCCTTCACTGCTTCACGCGCACTTTGGAATGCTGAAAGCGGAAGGATCCCCTCGGTCTTGAAACCAATGTCGACCAGGACCGAATCGACGGTGACGGCAATCACCGTGCCTTCGCGCCCTTTTCCGGCTTCCTCGGGCTTGCGCGATTTGCTTTTCTCGAACTGGGTGAGAATGTCCTTGAACGACTCGTCAGACTCGTTGAGAGGTTGGGATTCAGGACTGCCAGGACTGGACATGAAAGCTTACTGCCTCGCTGTGGGATTCGTCCCGACTAGGATAACACCGCGCCATCCGCAGCAAGATTACAGCTGAATCAAAGCCACCAAACAAAAGGCTGGCAGCTTATGCCGCCAGCCTTTTCAACTCAGTTATGCCGACGCTCACCGGTGCCCGCCACCACCATGAAAGCCGCCCACTGCACCGCGAGCGTAGCCGTGGCCATAACCAACCCCGCCACCCCGGTAAGCATACGCCCCCGGCCTGTAATATCCACGACCGTAGTAGCCGTATCCGCCACGACCATAGTAGCCGTATCCGCCGCGTCCCCAGTAACCGTAGCCGGGCCTGTAATAGCTATGGTACCACGGGCCTGCGCCAATGAAGACGCCGCCCGCGAACCATTGCGGTCCGTAGTATCCATAGGGCGCACACGCGTACGGATAATACGCGTAGTAGCCATAAGCGCACACGGGCGCTGGTCTGACATAGCCGGGGCCGATTCCAATTCCCACCGCAACTTGCGCCTGCGAATAAGCTGCCGGCAGGACGAAGATGCTCAGCAAAGCCAAATACCTTAGATAACGCATTGTTGACCCCCTTCTCCGATCTGTGATCTTTGTCATCGTAAAGATCGAGATCGGGAGGCCTTCAGGCATCTTGGTTTCGTCTGAAGCGCCTATCCGATGTATATAAACCCTGAACGACGGCAAAAGTTCCAGGGCGTTGCGCCTCTATAGGTTGCAGGAAAAAGATGTCATCCTGAGCCCGGCGTCAGCCGGGGAAGGATCTCGCGCGTACTGACACACAATGGGAAGGTCTACCTGTGTTAAGCCAGCCCTTCTCGCCCCAGCCGCGGGAATGGCAGCGTTGTTTTGTATACTGCCCCCGTGCCAGGTAGCCAGCGATGAATCCGTCTACTCAATCCCGGCTCGCTTATATCGACTGGATGCGCGGTCTGGCCTGCGTGCTGATGTTCCAGACGCATTGCTACGACTCCTGGCTAGGAGGTGATGCGCGCAAGAGCACCTTCTTTATGTGGTCTCAGCTGGGCGGAACGCTGCCCGCGCCCCTGTTTCTTTTTCTCGCAGGAATTTCTTTCGCACTGGTAATCGACAAGTCGCGGCAGAGAGGCGTGCCCACCAATCAGATTGCGCAAACTACAATTCGCCGTGGAGCGGAGATTTTCGCGCTAGGCCTTTTGTTTCGATTGCAGGAATATCTCATTGCATGGGGCTGGGCTCCGTGGAGCGATTTGTTGCGTGTGGATATCCTCAATACGATTGGCCTTTCAATGATGTTGATGGGCGTGATCTGCTGGTTTGTCTTAGCACTCAACTTCGGATCGCACGTGCGGTTCTCTCTGGGAATGACGGCAGCCGCTGTCGGGATGAGCATTTCTCTTTTGTCCCCCTTGATGTGGACGAGTTGGCGCCCGCGGTGGCTCCCCTGGCCGCTTGAGTCTTATATCGATGGCGTACACAACCTGGGTGAGCCGCAGGCTTGGCTGTTTCCCATTTTCCCGTGGACTGCGTTTGCCTTCATCGGTCTCGCGGTGGGATTTTTTCTGTTGAGCGATGTAGGGCGAAAATGGGGCGCTGCGACCTTTGCGGTTGCGGGAGTGGGTGGAGTTGGGTTGATTTATCTGGCACGATGGCTGGATGCACGGCCCGAACAGCTTTATGCAACTGATGATTTCTGGCACACCAGCCCGAATTTCTTTCTGATTCGCGTCGGGCTCCTGCTGGCGATTCTGGCAGCAGCTTATCTTTGGTGCCGATGGGGAGCCGGGCAATGGGGCTTCAGCCCTTTGATACAACTCGGGCAAACCTCGCTGCTGGTTTATTGGGTACACATTGAATTCGTTTACGGCCGGCTTTCCATTCTCCCCAAGCGAGCTGTCGACATTCGTACGGCTTCTTTTGGATTGCTGGCGATTTTCCTTTCGATGGTTCTGTTGTCTGTGCTGCGCACCCGGCTCAAAGGCCGGGGCGCCGAAGCTCGGGCGTGGTTCTACCGGCCGGCCAAGGCCAGTTAGTTTCAACCGGCCGACATCTGCCGGATCGCATTCCCGATCAATTTCAATCCGATTGCCCAATTTTGGCGGGATCGAACCTCATCCTTGCCGTATCCGAAGAGGTACAACGTGATGTAGAAGCCATCGCGAATTTCTTCCTGCCCGGGTATTTCTTCTGGCTCGTGGTAATAACAGCGGCGGATTAAAAACTCGACCGAAACAGGCATTTCAGGAGCACGCTGCAGGAGGTTCGTGAGTCGCTTCGCGAGTTGCTCATGCAAGGGGAACGAAAAGCGTTTTGGTTCATCGAAAAAAAAGAGATCGACGTAGGAGCCAAACTTGTGGGTCGCTTCGAAGATCTCCTCTTCGGGATTTATTTCTGTGCTGGACCAGACGTCACATTTGGCCGTCTCCAGCGGACTCTGCAGAGAATTGACCTTGGAAAGGAACTCGCCCAGCTCAGGCGCTTGCACGGCCTCTTCCAGATTGGACAAAAGCTCAGGATGGCGCTTTAGATCGTAATAACGTGGGCCGCCTTCCTCGGCGGCCCAAGGCATTTCGAGCGTTTCATCGTCGGCGCCGAGTTCGACGGCGAAATCGGCTTGCACGCTACCTTGCTGGCGCAGGCTCGGGAGTAGCCTGCGGGGTTGCGTTCGGGGTGGAGAAATTCACCTTGGGAACCTGGCGCGATTGCTCCGAAGCGGCAAAATAGGCTTCGTTGGGTTTGAACCCAGCCCAGCCCGCGTAAATGTTGTTGGGAAAGTGCTGCACGTAGGTGTTGTAGTCCTGCAGCGCATCGTTGTAACGCTTGCGCTCAACCGCAATACGGTTTTCCGTGCCCGCCAACTCATCTTGCAGGCGCAGAAAGTTCTCATTCGATTTCAATTGCGGATAGTTCTCGACCACCGCCAGCAGGCGCCCGATTGCGCCGTCGAGTTGTTGGTTAGCGGCGATCTTGTCCGCGGGAGCGTTGGCGGAAAGCAGCCTGGAACGGGCGGCCGCGATATCGCCGAACACTTTTTGTTCCTGCCCCGCGATACCCTTCACGGTTTCGACAAGGTTGGGAATCAGATCTGCACGCCGTTGCAGCACGATGTCGACCTGCGACCACGCCGCCTTGACCGCTTCATTCTTGGTCACCAGCGTATTGCGGATGCCCACGTACTGTCCGAACACGACCAGCGCGATCAACACCAGGACAACAATCACAATCAAACCAATTTTCATCGTCATTCTCCTGTAAGAAAGCTATCAAACCTACACGCCGCTTGGTCCCGGGGAGTCTAGCATTTTATCCACCGCGGCGGTTACCTGCTGCACCGCAGCCAGGTAGCGGGCAAAAACATCGGTTACATCGAACTGCTTAGTTTCCGCCTTGTGCTCGCGAATGTCGAGCAATTGCAGGAAAGCGGATGCATCGAACGGAGTTCGCGCGGCCAATTCCTTGATCGTTTCCCGCTTTCCTTTGGGAGGCGTCGCGCCGAGAGCAATCAGTCCGTGGCGGAAAAGGGTAGTGAAGGTTGATAAGGAACTCAGCATCAACTCCCATAATTGCTTTTTGTCGCCGGTGGCAAGCAACAGGCGTTCGCGCAAAAGGATCAGTTTCTCGCGTAGCTCGTACTCCAGTTGGGCGCGGTGCAAGTGCATGGGAATTTGTAGCCCACTCAGGACATCCTCGCCGAACAGAACGCGATGACGTTGCTGCATGTCGAGAAACTCGATGGAGAAAACATCGGTGGAATGCTCCACTTCCTCGCGTGTCAGCACCAGCGGCTCATGATGCTTCTGTTTCGCCCACCACTCGACCGCCGGCGCAATCGCGGTGAGCGCGGAGAAAGAACTCTCACGCAAGACGCAAAGGAGGTTGACATTGGAGAAGTCTGGGTGAAATTCCCCGTCCGCAGCGGAACCGTAAAGGATCACGCTCAGGAGATTCTCTCCTGACGCCGCGCGCAGCCGGCTGATGAATTCGTTGATTTGTTTTTCCGCAACCATAGTGCCCCTTCTGCTACAACCTACCAGCTTCCACTTGCTCCGCCACCGCCCGAACTGCCACCACCAAAGCCTCCGAACCCGCCGCCTCCGCCGCCAAAACCTCCACCACCTCCGCCACCGCGACCCCCTAATAACATGCTGAAGAGGAGCAGCCGCCCAAAAGGCGTGGATACCAAAATAAGGAAAATAACAATCAGAACGATGATTCCAACAACGGACATTCCCTTGTTCGGTTCTTCCCTCTCCGTCGCGGCGACGGGACGTGAACCAGTCAACTGAATGCCGGCGTCCTGCGCGATCACGTCTGCAACTCGCGTTGTCAAGAGCGCCACAGCGCCGTTGTAGTCATTCTGCTGGAGCAACGGGACGGCCTCGCGTCCGAAGCCGCCGACCTTGCCGTCAGGCAAAATCGGTTCAAGCCCGTAGCCAACTTCAACTCGGTAGCGGCGATCCTGTGTGGCCAGCAGGATGAGCACACCGTGGTCGGTAGCTTTGCTGCCGATGCCCCATTGCTTGAACAGAGCGACCGAATAACTTTCGATATCCGATCCGTCCAGCGACTTGATCGTAACGACGGCAATCTGTGCGTGCGCCTT
>DATHPO010000277.1:0-20705 GCA_035483835.1 Terriglobales bacterium | reverse complement strand
AGACTCCTCCTGCAGACCTTACCCAGCTGAGCGAGAGCAACGGAGGAAAATTCCCGGCTATGAAAGTAATGTCCGCAATCAGCGGCCAATCCGCTGTCCCCGCGCACGGATCCAAGGAAATGCCGGTATGGGGCTCATTATTTTGGAATATGAGCCACGGACACGAGGGCGAGGTGCAACAACGCGAGGCCAACCTTACCAAGTACGTGGAATCGCTGCAGGCCAAGTAAATCTTTTGATGAGCAGCTCTGGAGCGGACGCCGGGCCGGTCAGGGCACAAGCCCCACTTGTGCCCGGTTCTGTACCATAAATGATCCTTACTCGGCTGTTCAAGACATCAGTCATGGTGACCGGTCGGCGTGTTATCGCAAAAGTGATGTTCTAGTCTCCGCTAAGAATTCTCCAGGCTTCGCGGCCGGTGACCATGACGTGCTGCACGCTCTTGACCGCCTTCATGTATTGCGCGCGCTCGAAGGCCGACGGATTGGAACAGCGGATTTGACTCATGCTGCCCTTCATTTGCTGAACCGAATCGTATTCGTGCTTCTCCATCCACAACAGCACTCCATCCTCGATGTACCTCAGGTGGCGGATGCCGTTCCGCAGCAGGGTGGAGCAGAGCATGGTAACGTCGGCACCGACCATCAACAGTTTGACGACGTCCTCGGTGCTGTGCACGCCGCTGGTAGCGGCCAGGTTGGCTCGGATGCGGCCGTAAAGGATGCCGATCCAGGTCAGGGGAAGCCGCAGCGCTTGCGGAGTGCTGAGCAACACATTGGGCTGGATCTCCAAATCATCGAGGTTAATGTCGGGTTGATAGAAGCGGTTGAACAACACCAGTCCGTTCGCGCCCGCCTGATCGAACCGCTTCGCCATATTGCCCATATTGCTGAAGAAAGGGCTGATCTTGACCGCGACGGGAATGGTTACCACCGACTTCACCGCCTTGAGAATGTCGAGATATTGTTGCTCGACTGCAGCGGAGGTGAGGTCAGGATCTGTGGGAATGGAGTAGATGTTGCATTCCAGGGCGTCCGCTCCGGCCTGCTCGATCTGCTTGGCATAATTCGTCCATCCGCCGACTGTGCTTCCGTTGAGGCTCGCGATAATCGGCACCGATACTGCTTCCTTGGCACGACGGATGTGATTCAGATATCCCTCGGGTCCCAAGTGGAATTCAGCCGGCTGCGGGAAAAACGAGGCGGCCTCGGCGAAGCTGTCCGTCCCTTCCGCCAGATGATGTTCCAATTCGAAGCTTTCCTGCCGCAACTGCTCTTCGAACAGCGAATACAAAACCACGGCGGATGCGCCTGCATCTTCGAGGTGGCGGATGCCGTCAATTTCTTGCGATAGTGGCGATGCGGAAGCGACCAAAGGCGTGCGCAGCGGCAAACCCAGGTAAGTCGTGCTGAGGTCGATCATGATTTCTCCCGTTACGCGGGAGATGTTGCAAGCAAGCAACGTCTCTACCGCTGTCTTACGTTTTCTGTAGAGACGCAGCTGGCTGCGTCTCCTTCTGCTGCGGCGTGTTAGCCGGTTCTTTGCCGTTCTTCCGCTGCGCCAGATATTCATAGAGATGAAAGCGGGTCTCGGCGTCATGCTGCGCCTCATGCCAGAGGTGCTTGGCCTCGTCCGGATCACTTTTGGTGAGCATCTTGAAACGCGTTTCCATCGTGAGGTAATCCGCGACGTTGCGCGTAGGCGTTCGGGAATCGAGGGTCAGCGGATTTTCGCCTTGCGCCGCACGTTCCGGGTGGTAGCGATAGAGCAGCCACTGTCCGGAATCGACGGCCGCTTTCTGATTCGACATCGCTGTCGTCATGTTGATGCCGTGGGCGATGCAATGTGAATACGCGATGATGAGGCTGGGCCCGTTGTACGCTTCAGCTTCGAGGAAAGCCTTCAGCGTGTGCTCGTCTTTCGCGCCCATGGCGACGCTGGCGACATAAATGTTGCCGTAGCTCATGGCGATAAGCCCCAGATCTTTCTTAGGACCCGGCTTGCCGCCGGCAGCAAATTTCGCCACTGCCGCCCGCGGTGTGGATTTGGACGCCTGGCCTCCAGTGTTGGAGTAGACCTCGGTATCGAGGACGAGCACATTCACATTGCGGCCGCTCGCCAGTACGTGGTCGAGGCCGCCGTAGCCGATGTCATAGGCCCAACCGTCTCCGCCCACAATCCAAACGCTTTTCTTGACCAGCAGATCGGCGACGGCGAGCAGCTGCTTGGCGTCCAAGGAATTCAAGCCGTGGAGTTTTTCCTTTAGCAAGTCCACGCGCTGGCGTTGTTCGTAGATGTCGGCTTCGTCTTTCTGCGGAGCGGTAAGAATCGCTGTCGCGAGTTCTTCGCCGATCGTTCCTGCCACGCGTTTCACCAGTTCTTGGGCGAACTCGGTCTGCTTATCGACGGAAAGCCGGAAACCCAGGCCGAACTCGGCGTTGTCTTCAAAAAGAGAGTTCGACCAAGCGGGCCCGCGGCCTGCGGCATTCTTGGTCCACGGTGTAGTGGGAAGGTTGCCACCGTAAATCGACGAGCATCCCGTAGCGTTGGCAATGATTGCGCGATCGCCAAACAGCTGCGACATCAGCTTGAGATATGGAGTTTCCCCGCAACCCGAACAGGCGCCGGAGAACTCAAACAACGGTTCCTGAACTTGCTGTTGACGGATGTTGGTAATTTTGATGTTGCGACGATCCATCTCCGGGATCTTGAGAAAGAAATCCCAGTTGTCGCGCTCGGGCACGCGCAGCGGAGGCTGGGGCACCATGTTGATCGCCTTCAGGCGCGTTTCGGCTTTGTTCTTGACCGGACAAACTTCGACGCAGATGCCGCAACCGGTGCAGTCTTCCGGTGCTACCTGGATCGTATACTTGAGGCCTTGCCACTCTTTGTCGCGGCTCTCCGTGGATTTGAAAGTTGCGGGCGCGCCTTGCAGTTCTTTCGTGTCGTAAACCTTGATGCGGATGACAGAATGCGGACAAACCATGGCGCACTTTCCGCACTGGATGCAAATCCTCGAATCCCAAGTGGGGATTTCGAGCGCCAGGTTGCGCTTCTCCCATTTCGCGGTGCCGGTGGGGAAAGTTCCATCTACGGGGAATGCACTGACAGGCAATTCGTCGCCGCGCCCCGCGTAGATCACGCCCAGTACGTCGCGCTCGAATTCCGGTGCTGAGGGAGAGAACGGTGGCGGCATCTCAATGGTGCTACTCAATTCGGCCGGGACTTTCACTTCGAACAAGTGCGCCAGAGTTTCGTCCACGGCTTTCATGTTCTTCTGCACGATCTCTTCGCCCTTGCGGCCGTAGGTGTCACGAATCGATTTGCGAATCGCCTCAATCGCTTGATCCCCCGGCAGAACTTTGGAGATGGCGAAGAAGCACACCTGCAAAATCGTGTTCATGCGGCTGCCCATGCCGGTGTCGCGCGCCACCTGGTAGGCGTCGATTACGTAGAACTTTGCGCGTTTCGCAATGAGCTGCTCTTGAACCGGACGCGGGAGATGGTCCCAAACCTCATCCTTCCCGAAGGGACTGTTGAGCAGGAAAGTGCCGCCGGAAACCAGGGCACTGAGCATGTCATAGCGCTCGAGGAATATCCACTGATGGCAGGCAACGAAATTGGCTTTGGAGATTAAATAGCTGGATCGAATCGGCTGCGGTCCAAAGCGCAAGTGAGAAATCGTCGCCGCGCCTGACTTCTTCGAATCGTAAACGAAGTAGCCTTGGGCGTAGTTGTCGGTGTTTTCGCCAATGATCTTGATTGAATTCTTATTGGCGCCAACCGTGCCGTCCGCGCCCAAACCGTAAAACATGGCGCGAACAACATTTTCAGGCTCGGTCGAAAACTCAGTGTTATACGACAAGCTGGTGTGGCCGACGTCGTCCTGAATGCCAATGGTGAAGTGGTCTTTTATTTGGTGATCGGGCTGATCCGCTTTCAAATTGTCATAGACCGCCTTGACCATTGCGGGCGTGAATTCCTTGGAGGAGAGCCCGTAGCGTCCGCCTACAACCGCTGGCGCAGTTTTCCGAGGGCTGTAGCCCGCTTTCACGCCTTCGTGCAGCGCGTTCACGACATCGAGATAGAGTGGTTCGCCGGTCGCGCCCGATTCCTTGGTGCGATCGAGGACGGCGATCTTCCGCACGCTGGCAGGCAAGGCTTCGAGAAACGCCTGCACCGGGAACGGGCGATACAAATGCACTTTCACTAGCGCAAGCTTTTCGCCTCGCGCGTTGAGATGCTCGACGGCCTCGTGAGCGACTTCGGCTCCAGAGCCCATCATCACGATCACGCGATCGGCATCAGGCGCACCAACGTAGTCAACTAAGTGATAGGACCGCCCCACAGCCTCGGCGAACTTAGTCATTACGGATTGGACGATTTCCGGGCAAGCCTCGTAGTAAGAGTTTGCCCGTTCGCGCATCTGGAAAAAGACATCGGGATTCTGCGCGGTGCCGCGCAAAACCGGATGATCAGGCGAGAGGGCACGCTGGCGATGCTCGATGATGCGATCCATGTTGATGAGCGCCCGCATGTCGTCTTCGGCGAGCATTTCGATTTTGTTGACCTCATGCGAGGTTCGGAAGCCGTCGAAGAAATGCAGGAAAGGGATGCGCGACTCGAGCGCAGCAGCATGCGCGATTAGCGCCATGTCCATGGCTTCCTGCACGGAATTGGAGCTAAGCATGGCGAAGCCGGTAGCGCGGCAAGACATGACATCCGAATGGTCACCGAAAATCGAAAGCGCGTGGGTAGCCAACGTCCGCGCCGAAACATGGAACGCCGCAGGCGTAAGTTCTCCCGCAATCTTGTTCATGTTCGGGATCATGAGCAGCAAGCCCTGCGAGGCAGTGAACGTCGTAGCCAGAGAACCAGTCTGCAGGGCGCCATGCACCGCCCCGGCGGCTCCGCCTTCGCTCTGCATCTCCATTACGTGGGGCACCGTACCCCAGATGTTCTGGATGCCCTGAGACGACCACTCGTCCGCCCATTCGCCCATGTTTGAAGAAGGAGTGATGGGATAAATGGCAATCACTTCGTTAACCCGATAGGCGACGTAGGCGACCGCCTCGTTTGCATCCATAGTCTTGAACTTGCGCTTCATGATCGTCGACCGCCCTTGTGTTCAATAGAGTCTGTAACTTCCCGGCTCCCACTTTGACTGCTCAAGCATGGACGATACGAGGCCTGAACGCAGCAAGGCACATCACAGACGCTTGTGACGCACGTCACACAGCTTGCTGTGAGCAGGATCACAACGGCGTGTGCCTTGCAGCACAGCCAAGCATTTCATCCGGGCGGACACTGACCTCAGACGGCACTGGCCCCGCTGGCTGTGGACTGCGCAAGAGCGCGACTCAACCAGTCAGCCCGACCCGAGGCAGTCATAGAAGGGTTTTACGAGGAGGCTAGTTTATGCTCTCACCATACGGAATGGAGATTGTAGAAAGCTGTCTTACCTGCAAGCTACGGGCGGATCGGATCTTCTGCGATCTGCCGGCAACCGCGCTGCACGCCTTTGAAAGCATCAAGTATGCGACCGCGTATCCTCAAGGGGCTGTGCTGTTTGTCGAAGGGCAGCTGCCACGCGGCATATTCGTGCTCTGCAAAGGCAGCGTGAAGCTTTCCATTAACTCTCCGAACGGCAGAACCATGATTGTGAAACTGGCTGAGCCAGGGGAAATACTGGGAT
Organism: Terriglobales bacterium; assembly: GCA_035483835.1. Classification (GTDB taxonomy): domain Bacteria; phylum Acidobacteriota; class Terriglobia; order Terriglobales; family Acidobacteriaceae; genus JABDBE01. The sequence goes on along the minus strand of DATHPO010000277.1, from coordinate 15,010 downwards.
TGAGCGCCACTATCTCCGGCAAACCTTACGAAGTGACGGCGGAGACGATTGACCCCTGCCAGGTCAACTTCGTCAAGCGTGATGACTTTCTTCGCTTCCTGAAGGACGATGTGGAGGCCTGCTTCAAAGTGGCCGAGCAGTTAAGCGACAAGTATCACACCGCTTGCCAGGAAGTGCGCTCGCTCGGACTATCCCACTCTGCCGCCGAGAAATTAGCGAACCTGCTTCTTGAATGGAGTTGCAAGAACGGCGAATCTGCCAAGGCGGAACCGCGGCTGAAGCTGAGGCTCACGCACGAAGAGATCGCACAGATGATCGGGACGTCGCGGGAAACAGTGACCCGGCTGTTTGCTGAGATGAAGAGGCGTCAGATCGTGCAGTCGAAAGGCTCGACGCTGCTGATTCGCAACACGGCAGCCCTGCGCGAGATCGCAAACCACAACTAGCCGCGCTCGTTCGCCGGCGGACTCTATTGCATCCTGGGGGGAAACTCGATAAAAGGCCAACCCGTTCCCAATTCCCCACATTCCAATCGACTTTGGTCTTGTGATCGAGATCACAACCTCGGGTGATGACTCTCACCGCCAGCCGATTCATCCTCTTCTATTGTTTCGCCAAGGGTGAGCAGCAGAACCCCAGGTCCAAGTACAAGGGAGGTTGCATATGGCACCGGCAAACGGCAACGGGCAGCATTCAGGTCAGGCAAACCAGAACAAGCCGAGACTAGTTTTCTGGGAATTGACCAAAGGCTGCAATCTCCGCTGTATCCATTGCCGGGCCAGCGCGACCGAGCTGAGTTCCCCGTCTGACCTCTCAACCCAAAGTGCATGCGACATCATCGATCAGATTGCCACAGTTTCCACTCCAATTCTAGTGTTGAGCGGCGGCGAACCGCTTTTCCGTTCGGATATTTTTCAGTTGGCGCGTTATGGCACCGACAAAGGTCTGCGCGTCGCGTTAGCGACGAACGGCACACTGGTTACCAAGCAGGTCGCCGGCATGATCGTCGACAGCGGTGTACGTCGAGTTGCCATTAGCCTAGACGGCGCTGATGCGCTTACCCACGACAACTTCCGCGGCATTCCCGGCGCATTCGATGCCGCCATTGCCGGTTTCCGCAACCTGAAGAATCTGGGAATGTCGGTGCAGATCAACACCACGATCGCCCGCCACAATGCCCATCAGCTTCCGTTGGTGCTCGAAATGGCGAAGTCGCTGGGAGCGGATGCGCTGCATACATTCCTATTAGTGCCGGTAGGATGCGGCGTGGATATCGCTGCCGAACAGATGGTTCCCCCCGAAGAATACGAGAAGATGCTGAACTGGTTTTATGATCGCTCGCTCGAAGGTGGAATTGAGCTGAAGGCAACCTGTTCGCCACACTACTTCCGCGTGGTTCGCCAACGCCGTGTCGCGGAACGCCGTTCCGAAGTTGCAGCCGCTCAGGCTGCTCATCCGGTGGCTGAAGTGGCGCAGCATCTGCCAAGTATCGGCCCTACAGAGATGGCAATGCCCGGCTCAACCGGCATCGAACTGAAGGCTCATGGGATCGGACACGCAGTCGGGCACCCCGGTACGCACCCTTCCGACATGAACGCCATGACCAAGGGATGCCTGGCCGGAACCGCGGTGTGTTTCATCTCTCATCAAGGCGAGGTCTATCCCTGTGGATATTTGCCGGCCCTGGCAGGAGACCTGAAAAAGCAATCGTTCGCCGACATCTGGGAGAACTCGGTGGTGTTCAATCAACTCCGCGACGTCAACAACCTGAAGGGCAAGTGCGGCTGTTGCGAGTTCCGCAATATTTGCATGGGCTGCCGGGCGCGCGCCTACGCCGCGACCGGGAACTATCTCGACGAAGAGCCGTTCTGCGTCTACCAACCGCGTACGACCAGCTTGTAAGGAGAAGGACACGGTCCTGCTGGAAGGCGCGCGCTAAACACGAGGCTCGCCACAGAGACACAGAGAACATCGGTATAAACCTGCCCCAAGCCTAATCACGAATTGCCTCGCATCTGTTCCCTCTGTGCCTCTGTGTCTCTGTGGTGAAATGCCTCAGGGGCCAAAAGACGCGGGCTAGCGTGATATCCCGCTATCTGGCCGCACCGGCCCTGTCTTTTTCCAATTCCGAAACGCTCCAACTTATTGAAAACACAGATGGATTACTCTTCGAGCCCAAAGCCCATCTTTTGGCAAGGAGCATGCCTTTCCTAGGTGTGGTTTGTAGGAGATCAGTCTTGGAACCCTCTCTGATGGTCGTCGGCCTGAACTACCGGACAGCCCCAGTAGCTGTGCGGGAACGCTTCTGGATCGCCGAAAACCGGCGGTACGAAGCCTTGGCGCAGCTGTCAAGGGCGGAAGGCATCGACGAGGTGATTGTCATGGCCACCTGCAACCGGACGGAGTTTTGGTTGTGGGCCGACGACGTCACCCTGGCCGCCAACTCGGTGATGCGGCTGCTCGGAGCTGAATACGGACTCAAGCTGTGTGAGTGGAAGCACTTCTATCGCTTGCTGGATGAAGCTGCCCTTCTCCATATCTTCCGAGTCGCATCCAGCCTCGATTCCATGGTGGTGGGCGAGCCCCAGGTCATCTCTCAGGTCAAACAGGCTTGGCAACAAGCGCAGAAGATGGGAGCAACCGGCCGCTTCCTCGATGCGGTGCTGCAGAAGGCGCTCACCGTCTCGAAGCGCGTACGCACTGAGACGGCGATTGGCAACGCGGCGGTTTCGATTCCTTATGCCGCTGTCGAGCTCGCACGTCAGATTTTCAGCACGCTGGAAAACAAAAAGGTTCTCCTGCTGGGCGCGGGCAAGATGAGCGAACTCTCAGCTCGTGGATTGCTCAACCACGGCGCCAGTTCCGTCCGCGTCATCAACCGCACACTCGAGCATGCGACTGAGCTTGCCGCGAAGCTGGGTGGCTGCGCGATCCCGTTCGAGGAGCGCTGGCAACACATGGCGGAAGCCGACATCATCATCAGCTCGACATCGTGCCCACATACCATTCTGAACCGCGAGGAAGCCGAGATGCTGATTAGCGAACGCAAGAGTCGGGGGCGTAAAGATCAGCCTCTGGTGATTGTGGATATCGCGATGCCCCGCGACATCGCCTCCGGCGCGCGCGACGTCAAGGGGGTTTTCCTGTATGACCTCGATGACCTGGAAAACGTCGTCGACCACAATGCGGGCGAGCGCGAGGCTGCTGCAGCCGCCGCACAGAAGATTCTGCAAGCCGAGGCGCAAGGTTTCCGTCGCAAGCTGATGGCGGAGCGCGTAGTTCCGACCATTGTCGCTTTGCGCCTGCGGTTGGACGAGATTTGCCGGCAAGAACTGGATTCCTTTCGACAAGAGAACGGACCGTTCTCCAAAGACCAGGATGAAATGTTAAACGCAGTCTTGTCCCGGATGACACAAAGAATCGCCGGGTCCCTGGCCCGCGAACTGAAGGAACTTCCAGAAAAAGTGCAGCAGGAACAGATGACCACTGCTTTGCGCCAACTGTTCCACTTGCAACCGCCCGAAACGGCGCTTGCCGGCACCAGATTCTAGTAAGGAGTAGCGAAAACCCATGGAAAAAGTGGAGCAGACAGCGCACTTTGTATCTCGTCCCCAAAGCGCCGAACGCGGAAGCTGGTCTGGTACACAGGCGTACATACTGGCAGTCTTCTGCCTGGTGCTGGGCGTAGCCCTCGGCTACTTGTTTCGCGGCTCTGCGCCAGCTTCGGAGACAACCGTAACATCTCCTGCCGACGGAAGCACGGCAGGCACCCCGACGCAAGCCCAGGGGACTCCCGCGCAACAAAAAGAATTGTTGGACCAGTCGGTCGCCCCGCTGCTTGAGACCCTGAAGACCAACCCTGACGACGTCGACACAATTGTGAAGGTAGGCAATCTGTACTACGACGGACAGCAATACCAGGAGGCGGTCAAGTACTACCGACTCGCAGCCAAGAGCCAGCCTAAGAACGCAGACCTGTTAACCGATCTGGGCACGTCGCTCTGGTACACCGGAGACGCCGACGGGGCCATCGCCGAGTTCCAGAAGGCGCTGAAGTATCAGCCCGATCATCCCGGAACGCTGTTCAACCTGGGCATAGTTCGCTGGCAAGGCAAGAGCGATCCCAAAGGCGCAGTCGAAGCCTGGGAAGAGTTACTGCAAAAGAACCCGAACTACCCACAGAAGCAGCAACTGCAGGAATACATCGAAAAGGCTAAGCAACACGCCAAAGGCTAACCGTGGGACAAGAGCCAGCACTCGGCCAGGCGCCCATTTTTCTTGCCTGTTGTGGAAAAACGGTCGACCCTCGGAAACGGCGTCACCTCCGGCATCCTGCCAGGTGAGGTCTTCGTGACCCTTTGCCTTCCAGTCGTCCTTCGGCTCCGCTTTTGGCCGTTTCTTAGCAGAAGACTCCAATCACAAGTGCTACTCCCCCGGTTGTTAAGGTCCGGTGCTTTTGTGTCGATGTAATAGAAGTCGTGAACCAGTCTGTCCAAGCTGCCGAGTCTAGAATTCCGATGATGGCGGTGGCTGAGGTTTGCTGGGAAGACCAATCCGGGACCTCGCATCTCGCTCCTGCCAGGATTGAGGACACGTCTCCCTCCGGGGTCTGCATTCGAATTAACACTCCCATTGCAGCTGGGTCTAAGCTCACGATTCGGTGGCAGCGGGAGCTTTTTTCCGGCGTCGCCCGAAACTGCCGCACCGAGGGAGTAACGTTCGTCATGGGCATTCAGCGAGATAAAGCCGCGAGCCATTCACAAAGCATCCTGCCGACGTACGGAAATGGCTTTGAGCAAGCCGCCTCGCTGGCATCTGCCGAACTGTGGTGGAAAGACGAACATGGCATTGCTCACCACGCTCCGGCAAGGGTCGAGTCCAGGGTGCCTTCGGGGACTGTCCTTCGGCTCACTACGCCGATTCCGGTTGGGTCCGATCTGAAAGTCAAGTGGCAGAAGGAGCTATTTTCCGCCACTGCCACATACTGCCGTTGGGATGGCCGGGCATATCTCTTGGGCGTTCAGCAGGATGCCGATCGAAGAAGACAGGTCCAAGACAGTCCACCGGCCAGCAGTCCGGTCCGGGAGGTTGCTTCGTTTTCGCCAGCGGAAGTCAAGGACCCAGCGGCGATGCAGGAGGCTAACTGGGCTAACATTCCGGCGACCAGTTCCCCTCCCGAAACTGTTGCAGTACGTAGCGCGACGGTTCCGGCGGCTAGGCCGCATGAGTCGGGCAATGGAAGCGCCTCCCCAAGTCAGGCCGATAATCGCAAGTCTCCGGCACCCGACCCGGTTGGTCCCCTTGAACTTCAAACGCAAGGCTCGTCGCATCATGATGAAAGGAAGGTTATGGAATCAAAAAGTCTTTTTCCAAAGTTCTGGCGTCAACAGCAGGACGAAACTGACGCACCCGAGAACGCCACACCAGCGGAGGTTCCAGTGAAGAAGATAAACACGGTTGCCCCTGAAGTCCCTACTAATGAACCCCATAGTAAACTGCTGTCCTGCGAGGACATTTACCATGCGGCCGGAACCTTGAGCGCACGCTCCCGGTACGGCATTAACAAGATCGTCGAGATGCTAACCAGCAAACACATTCGCGAAATGTCGAAAGACGTCAAGCGCGCCTCCGTGCTCATGGCCCTCGATGCCGCCGGCACTTCAGTTGATGACGTGCTCCAGGACGCGGCCCGGCGCCAGCATGCCCTGACCTCTTACGAAGCCGGCCAGCAGAAACAGTTTGACGAATTCGAAGCCCGCAACGTTCGGGAAAATGCCCAGATTCAGACAGAGATGGAGCGCGTCACAGCGCACTACGCCGACCGCATCAAACATAATCTCGATCAAGTGGCGCAAGAGCGTGCCGCGCTTTGCAGTTGGCGGACCATGAAGGAGCAGGAGAGCCAGCGGATTTCGGAGGCGGTCGGACTGTGCGGAAAGAAGCCCGCCAGCGAGCCATCGAGCGATCCGCTCGCAGTGCCGCCCGCACCACGCGCCTCGGCGGCAACGATGTAGTTCCATCGGTGACCGCATATCTGCTTGTACCCTAAACTTGCGGGCTGGCCTGACTTTCCTTTCCAGCTTAAATTCCTTCCGGTGTTCCGCCCTCATTGCTTAGCTCCCCTGAAGTCGTAGTACGCCAGAGATCCCGCTGAGAGTGTTCTGGCGCACAAGGAAGTGTGTGCTACGTCACATACAGCTATGCCGAAGTTGCGGATTATAGGGTCTGGATGTCAGCGGAGGTCTTCTTTCCGTTCCGCTGTACAAACAACCGAAATACCCAGAAATGAAAGTTGAACCGTTAAATGAAAGTTGAACCGTTGCGCCGGTCATCAACCAGACGGGGCGGTTGACAGTTTAATCCAAATTGATTCGGGGTTCACTGGACTGCAAGCAGTCCAATAGACGGTGGACTCCCAGGAGACATACTATGGCGAAAACAATGAAAGCGGCTTTCGTCGATAAATTCGGCGAGCCATTGCAGATTCGGGAAGTTCCAATTCCAGATCCAGGGCCGGGACAGGCGTTAGTAGAAGTCATCGCGAGCGGTGTCTGCCACACCGACGTGCACGCGGCAGACGGCGATTGGCCCATCAAACCAACTCTGCCCTTTACCCCCGGACATGAAGGCGCAGGTTTCGTGGCCAAGCTGGGCCCGGGCGTCACCCATTTGAAGGAAGGCGACCGCGTCGGAATCGCATGGCTGCACAGCGCCTGCGGGCATTGTGAATTCTGCCTTACCGGTTGGGAAACGCTCTGTCCGGAGCAACAGATGTCAGGTTATACGGTAAACGGCAGCTTCGCTGAGTATGCGTTGGGCCAAGCCGATTACCTGGGGCGAATTCCAGACAAACTGTCGTTTATCGATGCGGCGCCGATTCTCTGCGCCGGCGTTACCACCTACAAGGGTTTGAAACAAACCCAGGCGCGTCCCGGCGAGTGGGTCGTGATCTCGGGCGTGGGCGGGCTCGGCCACGTCGCGGTCCAATATGCGAAGGCTATGGGCCTGCACGTTGCCGCCATTGACATCGGACCAGAGAAGCTGGCTTTGGCCCGGAAGCTGGGCGCTGAAGTGACCGTGGATGCGAAGGAAGAAAACGTAGTCGAAACGATCCAGAAGAGAATCGGAGGCGCTCATGGTGTGTTGGTCACCGCCGTGTCTCTGCCCGCGTTCAAACAGGCGCTCGGAACGCTACGCCGGGGCGGAACTTGCGTTCTGAATGGCCTGCCTCCTGGTGAATTCCCCGTCTCTATTTTCGACCTGGTGCTGAATGGCCAGACCGTGCGGGGTTCGATTGTGGGCACGCGCAAGGATCTCGAGGAAGCGCTACAGTTTGCCGCTGAAGGCAAGGTGAAGGCAACCATCGAGGAGCAATCGCTGGGATCGATCAACGATATTTTTGACCGGCTCAAGAAGGGAAAGGTTAACGGTCGAATCGTTCTCGACATCGCCGCGGAATCCGGTGCCAAGAAATCAACCGGCGCTAAGCCGTTTAAGAGTCACGCGGTCGCCTGAGTTCCTGGGTCACTTGAGGCCCTGGACCGTTTGATGGCAGCCGGACTCACAAAGTGATCCTCGACCACTACCAACAGACCAAGAACCTGCTGGTAAGTTACAGTCCGAAGGCGTTGGCTTTTTTAAATGACCTGAAGGTGGACGTTGCAGGGCGGATGAACCCGCCCTGCACTTTTTTATCTAGCTGTTCTCACTGATCGTCGGCGACGGTGGTGTGGGGGCTTTCTTCGTCTCCGCGAATCAGACCGAATTTCTTTAGCTTGTAGCGGAGGGCGTCGCGGCTTATGTCCAGCAGCTTGGCGGCATGAGTCTGGTTGCCATTGGCTTGGCGCATTGCCAACTCGACCATGTGGTGCTCAACCTCTTCCAATGAGGTGCCGCCTTCCGGGATATAAAGCCGCGGGAGGGTGCGGCCGTTGGGCAAGGTCTGTCCGCCGTCGCTCGGTGAAGTTCGTTCAAACACGGTACGGCCTCCCGACTCGCCGACGGAGAACGGCAGATACACTGGCCGCAGGAAGGGCTCGTCTTCGAGGATCATGCCACGCTCGATGGTGTTTTTGAGTTCGCGAACATTGCCCGGCCAGTTGTGAGTGAGAATGAGTCGGCGGGTGTCATCGGTAACGCCGCGAATTGACTTCTTGAATCTGCGATTGTAGCGGTCGATGAAAAAGTCCACCAAGGGCAGGATGTCTTCTTTGCGGTCGCGCAGTGGCGGGATGAAGATCGCAATGATGGCCAGGCGGTAATATAGATCCTGACGAAAGTGCCCATCGCGCACCGCTTTTTCGAGATCGCGGTTGGAGGCTGCGATGACGCGGACATCCACCTGCATATCCTTGATGCCGCCGACACGCCGAATCACCTGGTCTTCGAGAACGCGCAGGAGTTTGGCTTGCAAAAGGGGAGAGAGTTCCCCAATTTCGTCGAGGAAGAGCGTACCGCCATCGGCAGCCTCGAAGAGGCCTTTCTTCATCTGCTTGGCATCAGTGAAGGCGCCCTTTTCGTGGCCGAAGAGCTCGGCTTCCATCAGCGTCTCCGGGATGGCGGAGCAGTTGATAGCGACGAAGGGCTTTTCATGGCGGGAGCTTTCGTAGTGGATGGCCTTTGCGATCAGGTCCTTGCCGGTGCCGCTTTCGCCTTGAATCAGGATGGTCGTGGCCTCGCTGGACGCAACCTTGCGGACGAAGTTCATGAGCTCGGTCATCTTCGGGGAGACGCTCACCACGCTGTTGTAGCCAGCGTCGCGCCGTACCTCGCCGCGAAGGGTCTGGACTTCGGCGCGCAGGCTCGTGGCCTCGAGGGCATTCTTGATCGTGACGTGAAGCTCATCGAAGTCGACCGGCTTGCCTACGAAGTCGTAGGCTCCAAGCTTCAGCGCGGCTTTGACATCATCGAGTTGCGGGTCGGCAGTGATCATGATGACGGCGCGGGCGTCGCCGCTTTTCTTGAGTTGATCGAGGACTTCGATTCCAGTGAGGTCCGGCATTCGCACGTCGAGGAGGACCAGGTCGGGAGATTCATGCTGCGCCAGTTTCAGGGCAGGCTCACCGGCATCGGCCTCGATTACGTAGTAGCCCCACTCTTCGCACTTTTGGCGCAGCGACCAGCGGACGAGGCGTTCGTCGTCCACGATCATGATTTTCTCAGCAGGCATCGGTGTTTAATTTACTACGAATTGGAAGGGGCTTGCTTTGCGGCCGCTCGTAGCGCCGTCCCGGCGGCTGTCGTGGAGGTGTCCTCGCCTCCACCTGCGAGGGCAAGATGCCCCCGGCAAGACGCCGACGCTACACTTGCTTCGCTGAAATAGTGCCCGGACGAAGCGTCCGAGCCACGTGGGCATTGCGAGATTGTGAAGCGGTCTAGGAAGCGGCGCCCTGCACGACCGGCATTTGAAATGGTAGCAGTACCGTAAACGTACTTCCCTTTCCTACGACGCTGCTGACTTCGATGCGGCCATGATGATCTTCGACGATGCGGTGAGCAAGAGAGAGGCCGAGGCCGGTGCCGTCGCCCTTGGTGGTGTAGAAAGGCCGAAAGATATTTTGCAGGTTCTGAGGAGCGATGCCGCGGCCGGTGTCGCTGACGACTACGCTGGCAAAAGAATCACGCTTGTCAATCTCAACCTTCACTGTGCCGGTCTTCTCCATGGCTTGAACCGCGTTGAGAAGCAGATTCAGAAGCACCTGGTGAACCTGATCGCTATCGTGCTCGACCTCGGGAAGATCGGGCGCCTTCAGCAACTCGATCTTGATTGGTCTGGAGAGCATCTGCTGGCGGGCCAGCATCACCGCGTGTTCTACGGTGGTATTGAGGTTGCTCCGGCGAACCTCGGGCCGGCGAGGCCGCGCGGTTTCGAGAAGGTCGGTCAGAGTGCGGCTGATTCGCGAGATTTCCAGGCGAACGTCTTTCACGACTGCACGGGCCGGACTGGTCGCGGGCAGATCGCGACCGACGATTTCGATCACTCCCGCAATTCCGGCGAGGGGGTTACGAATCTCGTGGGCCAGGCCGGTGGCTAGTTCGCCGAGCGTCGCCAGGTGTTCGGCGCGAGACATCTGGGTGCGATGCAGGCGCTCAATCTCCGCCCGGCTCTCACGCAATTGCTGCATCATGTGGTTGAAGTTGCGGCCGAGGTCTCCGATTTCGTCGTTGCGCTGGACGAAGCTGACCTCGACGTTCAGGTTACCTTCACTCACCTGCGCGATTTTCTCCTGCAGTTCGACCATGGGCCGCTGAATCAAATAGGCAAGGACAACAATTAGAACAGCGCAGATGGCGACTGCTCCGGCGCCCGCGACGATCAGCACGGCGTGGCGCTCAGGGTCGCGCAGAGACACAGTCGCCAGAATGAAGAGCAGCAGCCCCGCCAACAACACGAACCCCACGGGCAAGATTGCCTTGAGCTGCCAGTTAACGCGAACGGAACTCAATTGGAAATCCTCCACCTGCAACGGACCTGCGGACACGGTGTGGTCGCTGCCGGACGGCCAACTCGGAGGAGGGCGGACCGGAGCGGGCGCTTGAACTGCTACTCCCTGTGGTCCGGTTGCCTTGGACGCGAGCTGATTGTGGCTAAGCATAAGCGTGCATTCCAGGCAGCAAGTAAGTCACACCGAAGAAAGTGAACATCACAACGGCAAACCCCAAGATCGCGAAGTAGGCGGCGCGCCGGCCACGCCATCCACGAGTCACACGCATGTGCAAGTATCCGGCGTATACGAGCCAGGTAATCGCGGCCCAGGTTTCTTTTGGATCCCAGCTCCAATAAGAGCCCCAGGTGCGATTAGCCCAGTAGGCGCCCGCCGCGATCATCAGTGTGAGCAACGGAAATGCGATCGCGATGGTTTTGTAGGTGATGCGGTCGAGTTCCTCGGCGCTCGGCAGCATGCGCTCCAGATCTTCACGCCGCCACAGCAGTAAGAGGTACAGGAGTGAAACAAAGATACCGCCTACCAGGCCCGACAAAATGAACGGGCTGGCTGCAAGGCTGGTCGAGAACAAACCGTCGGCGTCGAGGGAGCCGTAGCGGCCATCGCGCGCCCGCGACAGGAAGAACACCAGCGACAGCACCTGCAAGAGGATGCTAACGAACACTGCGCGGTTCGCGATGTCGATGAAGTTTTCATTGCCGGTCTTACGCCAGAGAACATACAGAACCAACGGGGCTGCGACCGCCGCAAGGACTAGCAGCATCAGCCAGCCGAGATCGGGAAGGACAACGAAGAGGCGCACGCCTCTGGACAGGAACATTTCGGATTTTTCTTCTGGATTCCAGGCGATCACGCTCAGGCCGCCCCATTTCTCGAAACGAGTCAGCACGCCGAGGTACGTCCCGATGCCAAAAAAGCTGGTCGCTGCCAGGAAGGTCTCGGTCTTCATCTTGTCCTGAATGAGGAACATCATGGCCAGGGCGAAGCTGAGTGCACATGCCGCGTAAGCCAGCATGGCCAGCGTTACGTGAACATGCAGCCAGGTCGATTGCAACGCGGGCACGAGTGGGTGTACTTCAGTCCGCAGCAACTGCATCAGCACGACGCCTACAATGGCGACAGGCATGGTCACGGTTCCAATGACTTTCACGCCGAACTTCTTTTCGGCAATCAGTGTTAGGACAGCGAGCGTCCAGACAAAACTGAGCAACATTTCGTAGATGCTCGCGAAGGGCGGATGTCCGGCTTCGTACCAGCGATGGGCCACGGCTCCCGTGTTCGCGATCAGGCCAGCCCACGTCGCCAGCGAGGCAAAGCGGACATAGGAAGGAATACCGGTCACTCCGAAGCCCAGATAAAGTGTTCCCGCGCCCGAATAAAAAATGAGCGCAGCGTACAGCAGGTTGGAATCGTTGAGCAGATTGCCGCTCTTGACCACGTTCAGAAATGCCATGAACAACAGGAAAGTCACTCCCAAACCCACCATTACGACCAGCGTTGTACCGGTTGCGGCTGGTTGCTGTTCGGCTCTTGCGATTCGTGCCATAGACAATTCCTCCCTTGCCGGATGTCACCTTCCGGCGAGTGCAATCACCGGCGCATCGGCGCCTGCCTTCGATGAGACCTTAATTTCTGAAATTTCTGATTCGATCTGTTCGATCAGCTTGCGAAAACGCTGCTCGAATACATCTTTGTTTTTGTTTGCGGTTCCGCCAATCCAAAGCATCAATTTGCCGCGGGCATCGCGCACGGGCACGGCCCATACGCGCACATGGACGAAGTAGAAGACCACGGCCAAGCCGAAACCCATGACGAGCACGCCCGCCCAAACCGACCACTGCCCGGGCTCGTGCGAAACCTCCAAGCCCGTAAAGTAGGCCATCTGTATATCTTTGCCTTCGAATGTGTATGGCGAAGACGCGTTCTCCTCAAGGCCGGGGATCGGAGGCAGCCAAACGTTCACGGCCTTGCCCGAGCTCCTTGATTCAACCAGCAGGTGCGCGGCTGGATTTTCAAGGTCACCGGAGCGGGCATAAATCTGACCGTCGCGCAGCACATAATCGGGAATGAACTCGGCGAGGCGAACCATAGTGTCAGAATCCAGGGGGAGGGTCTCATCCAAGCCAATCGTGATGTCCTTAGGCGCGTTGCCATCGCGAGCAGTCGCGGTGAGCACAAGTTTGTCGATCTTTCCGGTCTTGCCGTAACTCGCCTGATAAAAGCGTATGCCCTGATAAACCAGAGGATCGTTGACGACGATCTGCTTGCTCGCGACGGTCTGTCCGTTCTCGACAATCGCCAGATCGGACCACCAGCGTTTGGGAGTGCCGTCGGTATAGTTCTCCTGACCAGCGCCGTCGCAGCGGATGGCAAAACCCAGGTTGCGTTTGCTCCCGTTTTGGGTCTGCACCTGGCTCGATTGCTGTCCGCGGGTGAGAGTGACGAATGCACGCCAGCCGTAAAGGGCGTCGACGATGCCGCCGAGAAAGATGAGAAGCAGACTCGCATGCACGATATAAACCGACATTTCCGAAAACCGATTGCGCTCGGCGAAGAGAGAAAAGCTGTTTTCGCGGACAATCCGCTCGGGCCGGAAAGCTGCCTTGTGAAAGACTCGCTCAGCGACGCTCAATCCTGTTTCTTCGTCACCGATCGGAATCGCGGCCTGCGTCGCCAGCGCCTTGCGGAAGGCATCGTCAGGACTCTTATAAGGACGCGCGTAGTAACGCCAGGAGTTCGGAAAGCGCTGTATGGACGCGGCGATGATGCTGAGGCTCACCAGCACCAGCAGCGTCACGAACCACCAGACATGGAAGACGTCCGTCAATCCAACTCCATCCAGCAGGCGCAGCACCTGGGGCGAGTATGCCCTCTGCATTTCATCGGCATCGGTCGCAGGACGCTGCAGAATCACCGTTCCTGCTGCCGAAATGATGACGACGAGAATGAGCAAAACGACGCCAGTCTTGATCGCGGCCAGGGTTTGCCAGGTTTTCCGGGTTGCTGAGTGAACGGATGTGGCCATATCTTCCTCTTCCCCATCTGGCGAAAGCACGTTTTGCGCCATTGCTGAAAGTTCTGGCAATGAGTCAGATCGGTTGGAAGACAGCGAGCTCGGCTTGAGCCATATCACACAGCAGGTTGGACTTCCGTGGGAATTTGGCGCACTCTCCTAGAACCACCGTAGAAACATTTCAGCAATTTGATTTGCCGGCCGATAAGGAGGGCACGGTGGACTTGGGTCATTTAGTCCATTTCACTGTGGGAGAATCCCCATTGTGACGAACCTTTCAACAGTCGCGATTGCTTATAGATCCGAATTCACTAGCCAACTGATTCCGTTGCAATCTGTTAGAGGACTTGGTCCGAGACGCGCACGAGGGAAGAAATAAGGCGAGATGCGTGCACTGACGAATGAGGAGACGTGGCGGGTGTGACGTTGGAATTGTTCAAATCGAGTCCGAGGATGACTCACAAACTGCGAGTGTTGGGTTGTTTCATCGTGGTGCTCATCTTGGCTGGCCGTGTCTACGCCGCAAAACATCCGGTACCACTTGATCCTAAGGCGGACACTTCCACCTGCCTTGCCTGCCATGAGGACAAGACAAAAGGCAAGTCGATCCATTCGGCGATGGCCATGGGCTGCACCAGTTGCCACGAGATCCGGGTGAATAAAGACATCACCCGGGTAAAGCTGATCACGACCACGCCCCTCGCTCTTTGTCTGACCTGCCACGCCGACAAAAATGCCGCCGACATAAGAGGTACCGTCCATCCCCCGGCAGTTCGAGACTGCGTGAAGTGTCACGATCCGCACTCCTCGGACTATAAGAATCAGTTGTTGAAGCCGACCTCGGGGGATCAGAAAGAAAACCTCTGCCTCAGCTGCCATACGACCGGGCTGAATGTGCCCGAAAAAGGCAGCCGACATGCCGCCCTCGACATGGGCTGCGAAACTTGCCACGTTACGCACAAGACGGGGGAGATCGGCAAGGCCGAATTCGATTTTCATCTCGCCAAGGCGCCGCCCGCCCTCTGCATAGATTGCCATGACGTCAAGGGTGCGGACCTGCAGAAGGCGCACCAGAATCAGCCCTTTGAAACGTCGAATTGCGTGAGCTGTCACGATCCCCATTCGTCCGCCGCTCCTAAGCTGATGGCAAAATTCACCCATCCGCCCTTTGCCGATAAGCAGTGCGAAGTCTGCCACGCCCCGGCTAAGAATGGAAAAGTGGTGCTGACGCAGGCCGATGCCAAGGCTCTGTGCGTGACTTGCCATGACGATAAAGCTAAGTTGATCGCGACCGCCAAAGTTCAGCATCCAGGAGCAGCCGGCGACTGCACTGATTGCCACAGCCCACACGCCAGCAGGCAGCCCGGACTCCCCAAAACGAACGCGGTCGACATCTGCGTCGGCTGTCACAGCGATATCGCGGACCAAGGCAAGAAGCCGGTCCACCACCAGCCGGCCTTCCGTCAGGGTTGTGCTACATGTCATCAGCCACATGGCGGCGACAACGATCATTTGCTGCGTGCCAAGACGCCGAACGCACTTTGCCTGGAGT
>DATHPO010000276.1:0-3905 GCA_035483835.1 Terriglobales bacterium | reverse complement strand
TGCACCGAGCGAAACCATCGCTCCTCGAGAGTGCGAATGGAAGCATGGCGACAGTGGCTACTCGGCGGGAGAAAAAACGTTGTTCAATGAAGCCAGACGAGAATCGACTTGACTCCGACCGGCCTTCTCATGGAAGGCGTTCTCGCAAACGTGCGCTTTTTGTTCGCCAAAATCGGGCTTGATGAGTAAATGGCGATATTACGAAAGTGATTGCGGCCCCTCCGTTCACTGCGGTTGCGGCTGAGACCTGAGTGCCTTGAGAATGCTACTACGCGCAAGAATCACGGTCGTACCTTTGTGGGGCACAATCGTATATAGGTAAATGATTTGCCCCTCGATAGCCACAGCTTCGTCATCCAGATAATAAGGGCGGAATCGGAGGCGTTTGGCCGCGCCCATAGCTGATGGTGCTAACAGAGAGTCGCCCGAAACAAGCGCAACACTGGACACCCGACCGTCCTTCTCGATGTCGAGCATCAAGACAACCTGACCCTGAATACCTTTGCTCTGCGCATCGACTGGGTAGCTAGGCATGGCATGGTTTCTTAGCAGCGACCACAGCCTATTCTCACTCAATCGAACGCGATCCGGCACCTCATAGCGCTCTCGGGGATCAAACTGCTGCCCCCAGAGGTGCCCCGCAGCGAGAATGGAAGTCAGAGCGAGGAGAGCAAGTGAGCAAGGCCGAAAGTTTCGCACGGCAACCTCCGCACGAGTACAGTCCATTCTACCGCCCAGAATGGTGGAGCCCCTCCCGACTCTTCCGAATCCGTATTGGTCTAAAGATGAGGCCACTTTTTGTAACCGTCGGACGGTTTGCCGAACACAACCGGGAACGAAGAGGGGAAGGCAAGCCGGAAACGTTCGACTTTCTAGGCTTCACGCACATCTGCGGGAAGAACGGATTAGGGCGATTCATGGTGCGGCGCATTACGATCCGCAAACGCATGCGCGCCAAACTGCGAGAGGTTAAGCAGCAACTCCGCAAGCGTATGCATGATCCCGTGCCCCAAACCGGAAGATGGCTCAAGTCGGTCGTGCAAGGCTACTTCAACTACCACGCGGTACCAGGAAACCTCAAAAGCTTGGGAGTGTTTAGGGATCGGATGATCGCGCTCTGGTGGCGAACTATTCGACGCCGGAGTCAGCAACGCCGGATCTCCTGGACACGCACTCTCGCTGTGGCTCAGCGATGGCTTCCTCCGCCGCGTGCGCTCCATCCCTTTCCTGATGCACGCTTCGCCGCCACTCATCCGAGATAAGAACCGGATGCGCTAATCAGCGCCCGTCCGGGTCTGTGCGGGTTGTGCCTTGAAAGCTCACGGAGTTCAGTTTCCTGAAATGGAGACCGCGGCAAAGCCTAGCTCGCAGCCGCGTACCAAGTCTTGCGTGATGTCCGGCAACGGCCATTGCGAAGCGTAGACAGGGAGGTTGCAGGCCGGAACAACAGTGAACGGCAAGATAGCCCCGAAATCGATCGTGGTGGAAGTAGCCGACCCTATCCCGTAACGGGGAAGGCAGAAACTCTGGATGCGGCATGGCAAGTGTTCAGAGATGCTTCCGGGGTTCGTACCGCCAGCATGCAGCCAAAGGAATTCATGGGAACAAGGGAGAGCCGTCAGGTTCAAGCCTAGCTTGTAGGGTCTGACAAGCCGACAAAGCGAGGACGACCTGAAGACCTGACGGAAGTCAGACTGGCCGACAGTACTCGGAGGTCGGGAGAGCCGACTACATGGGGAAGCGGCCAGCGGAAGTTGAATCGTTCGCGGGAAACATGGGCTCCATTCGAAGGGAGGATTCGGCCTTCTATGCAAAGAGAAGAAACGCCAACCATGGCAACAGGACTCGAACGAATAGCAGCGAAAGCTCGGTGTGAACCAAAGCTCCGGTTTACGTCTCTGACTCATCACATCACCAAGGAACGGGTTTGGGAGAATCTCTGCGAGATTGCGACCGACTCGGCCCCTGGAGTGGATGGGCAAACCGTGCCGGAGGCGAAGGAGAGCTTTGAGGTATGGGTTGAGGCCATGCTTCAATCGGTACACCGCCAGGGATATCAGGCGCCGAATATTCGGCGAGTGTATATTCCGAAGCCCGGAAAGCAGGAGAAACGCCCGCTGGGTGTGCCTTGTGTAGCGGACCGGGCCCTCCAGAAAAGCGCCGCACAGGTGCTATCCGCCATTTATGAGCAGGACTTTTTGCCATGCTCGTTTGGCGGTCGGCCTGGACGGGGCGCCCATCAAGCGCTGGCCAGTCTGCATGAAGTGATTTCTGGCCGGCAAGTGGAATGGGTGCTGGAGGCGGATCTCAAGAATTTCTTCGGGAGCTTAAGTCACGAATGGATGCTCCGCTTTGTCGAACATCGGGTAGGAGACCCGCGTCTGATCAGCCTGATCCGACGCTGGCTGAAAGCAAGCATTCTGGAGGATGGGGAGCTGTCTGCGAATGAGGAGGGCACGCCGCAAGGGGGTTCGATCAGCGTATTGCTGAGTAATGCGTATCTGCACTATGTGCTCGATCTGTGGTTCGAGCGTGTGGCCAAGCCTCGGCTAAGGGGTGAGGCCTACTTAGTGCGATACATCGACGACTTTGTGTTGTGCTTCCAATATCGCGCAGATGCTCTCCGGGTCCAGAAGGCGCTGTGCCAGAGATTGCGGAAGTTTGGCTTGACTCTGGAACCGACCAAGACCAAGCTCGTCGAATTTGGTCGCTTTGCGCAGCGACATGCCAGCAAGCGTGGCCGGAACCGCCCACAGACGATTTATTTCTTGGGCTTCACGCTGTACTGCACTCGCAATCGGAAAGGCAACTTTCGGGTTGGACTGCGTACGGAAAAGTCACGCTTGCGACGGGCGCTGATGCGATTACAGGACCAAATGCGGCGGATGCGGCATTTGTCGATCCGCGAACAGGCTGACACCCTCAATCAAATGCTCCGCGGCCACTATGCGTACTACGGCATTGCCGGGAACATCCGGGCATTGCAACGGGTCCATCGGGCCGTAGAACGTTACTGGCGCATCATGCTCAGCAGTCGGAGTTGGAAGGGTCAGGTCTTGTGGAAGCAATTCCAACAGATCAGGGAACGGTTTCCCATAGTGCGACCAAAGCTGTATCTCCCTTACTCGGAGTTGCAAGCTATCGCCGTGCTGTGAAGCACCTTCTGACGAGCGTAGTGCGGGAAATCTGCACGCTACGTTCTGTGGGAGCCGGGGAGCGGGCAACCGCCCCCGGCCACCCGGTGGGCACCGGGCAACTGGTGTCCCTACCGCGATCGTCACTTTGGAGGGCACCACACACTTTACGTTCACCACCAACAGCGATGTGAGCAACGTAAACCATGCGGCCGGAGTGAGAAATCGGAGGATTAGCAGAGTTGTGGAAAGGTGGGATGCTCGGTAGTCAATCCGAAGCCGAAAAACCCCGGGAGTAGACGCTGCAGCCCACAAAAGCAGCGCGGCAAGCACAACAAACATCCCAAAGAGCGGCCAACGGGCCAAACGGCGATCAAGTATCAAACCCAAGAACCACCACCAAATCAGAATGGCCGGAACGACCAGGAGAAGGTGCATCGGAGCAGCCAGTCTCAACAAGTTGGCAATTGGCATGGTAACGGAGTACGCGGGACCGTTTAACAGTCGCAGCAGAATATCCGAGGTTTGATATGGCCAAATTGGTGCACCGGTATCCCACGCCATTCCCATCGACCCAATCACGCGTTCGTTGTGGATGTCCCAAAGCACTAGGGGCAGGCTGACGATTCCCATCACTGACGGCAGGATAATTCGGAGCCGCGTGCTCATGCCTTATTAGACACCGCCGTCTCCGCGTTCTGCATCGTGCAATCGTTGCATCTGTCAACTGGCGCAAACAGGCGTTCTCGCGTTCTCGCAACTTTGCGCTTT
>DATHPO010000275.1:0-19622 GCA_035483835.1 Terriglobales bacterium | reverse complement strand
GGCGAAATCCCTTGATTCGGCCATCGCTTTCCACCGCCGATTTGAGTACTGCGCTGAGAGCTGCCCGGCTCTGCTCCAATGCTTTCGTCGCCTGGGCAGGAGTTACGGTGGTGCGATCCAGTTGCTCGGGAATCATGCTTTCTTTGGCGGCGGCTTTCAGCCACATCACTCGGACGTTGTGCATATGAGCCACGACAGCGGCGACGGTCCGTCCCTTGCCTTCAGGAGGCTCAGCGCGCCAGACTTCGGTCGGCAGGTTTTCGATCATGTACTGGTTGATGCGGTCGTTGGTATCGAAGGAGGTCAGCAGAGCTTGGTGTAGTGAGAAGGCAGCGGGTGCGGCTTTGGCCATCGGAGTCTCCGTCGGAATCGTGTGCACAACTAGAGTTGGTCGCGCTTGATCGCGTAAACGTAATGTAGCAAATTCGCCCTGATCGTTTCTTTCCAGAGTGTCATGCCATTCTTCTCGGCTACGCGGCGAGAAGCCAGATTCTCGGGGCGGATCAGAGAGATGAGCCGATCAACCTCGAGATTGGCGAATCCGAAGTCGCGGCAGGCACGAGCGGCTTCGGTGGCAAAGCCTTGGCCCCACAGATCGCGGCGTACGTGGTAGCCGATTTCGATTTCATCCACGCCGTCAACATTCTGCCGTACTAAGCCGCAATCACCAATCAGCTCACAGGTGGACTTTAGAATCATGGCCCAGAGCCCGTAGCCGTCGTTTGCGTAGCGAGTGCGGTTGCGCTGGATCCAATCCGCGACACCCTCGCGGTCGAACGACATCGGGTAGTAGCGCATGGTTACGGGATCGGAGAGGATGGTGGCGAGAGCGTCCAAATCTTCGAGTTGAAATTCGCGAAGCCAGAGCCGCTGGGTTTCGAGGACCGGCATGAGGATAGTTTAGAACGACTCCTCGCCTATAATCTTTTGCGATGGCTACCGCTGCGAAAGATGTCGAAAAGAAGATCGAAGCGCTCCGCGATAAGATCCGCCACCACGAATACCGGTATTACGTTCTCGACGATCCGGAGATCAGTGACGCCGAGTTCGATCAGCTGATGATCCAGTTGAAGAAGCTTGAAGCCGAGCATCCCACGCTGGTCACGCCCGATTCTCCCACCCAACGCGTTGGCGGCAAGCCGCGCGAGGGCGTGGTTAAAGCCGCGCACACCTCGCCGATGCTGTCGCTGGACAATACTTACAGCGTCGAGGAACTACGCAACTGGGAGCGGCGGGTTCACGAACTCAGCGGGCGCAAGGATATTGATTACGTTTGTGAATTAAAGCTGGACGGCATGTCGCTGGCCCTGCTTTACGAAAATGGCCGGCTGGTGCGCGGCATAACCCGCGGCGATGGCACAGTCGGCGAAGATGTCACTTTGAACGTGCGCACGGTGCGCTCGATTCCGCTTTCGATTCCGAAAGAGAAGCTCAAGGCGGCAGGGATTACTCCAGATTTCGAAGTGCGTGGGGAAATGCTCATGCCCATCGCGGCGTTCAGAAAAATGAATCAGCAGCGTGAGGAGAAAGGACAGTCGTTGTTTGCCAATCCGCGCAACGCCACGGCTGGGACCGTCCGACAACTTGAGCCCAGCATCGTTGCGCAAAGACGCCTCGATTATTTCGCCTACATGTTACTGAAAGATGGGCGGACATTTTTTGACCGGCAGTGGGAGGCCTTGAACGCTCTTAATGCTGCCGGCTTCAAAGTTAATCCGAGTCGCAAGCTGGCCAAGAACTTTGAAGAGGTGTGGACATTCATCGAGCAGGAGGAAACCAGGCGGGAAAAACTTCCCTACGAAATCGACGGCATTGTGGTCAAGGTGGATCGCACCGCGCTGCAGGAGGAACTCGGCTATACGGGGAAGGCTCCGCGCTGGGCCATCGCTTACAAATACGCGGCTCGCGCCGGTGTCACGCAAATTGAAGGTGTTCTGTGGCAAGTCGGTCGAACCGGCAAATTGACTCCTGTGGCGATGTTGAAGCCGGTGCCAATTGGCGGCACCACCGTCAGTCGCGCCACTCTGCACAATCCGGATGAGATCGAACGGCTGGGGGTGAAGGTTGACGATTGGGTCGAGGTCGAGCGCGGCGGCGACGTCATCCCCAAGGTTACTCGCGTTGTGGATGATAAAGATCATCCGCGCGGCCACAAGTTAATTCACGTGCCGGAGAAGTGTCCAGTGTGTGGCACGAAGGTTGTGCGCACGGAAGGCGAAGTGGATTATTTTTGTGTCAACGCCAACTGTCCGGCCAAGCTGCGCGAAACGATTTTGCACTTCGCTTCGCGCGGCGTGATGAATATTGACGGCATGGGAGAAGCGTTGGTCAATCAACTCACCGACCGCGGGCTGGTGAAAAATGTCGCCGACATTTACAAGCTGACCAAGGACGATCTGCTATCGCTCGAGCGGATGGGCGAGAAGTCGGCGCAGAACGTGCTCGACGAGATCGAAGCCTCCAAGAAGTTGCCGTTCGAACGCGTGATCTACGGTTTAGGGATCCGCTTTGTGGGCGAGCGAACGGCCCAGTTTTTGGCCGAAGATCTCGGGTCGATGGACGCGCTCATGAACGCAAGCGAAGAAGAACTTCAGCAAGTGAACGAAGTCGGACCACGGATTGCGCAAAGTATTGTGGAGTTTTTTCAGGAGCCGAAAAATCGTGAACTGGTGGAGAGGCTGCGTAAGGCGGGCTTGACCTTTGCCGGGATAAAGAAAGAACGCGGCACGAAACTCGCTGGGAAGACATTTGTTCTGACCGGCACGCTCACGCTGCCCCGCGATCAGGTCAAGAAGAAGATTGAAGATGCTGGAGGGCGCGTGTCCGGCTCGGTCAGCAAGAAAACTGACTACATCCTCGCCGGCACTGATGCGGGCTCCAAACTCGATAAAGCCCGGGAACTGGGAGTAAGCGTGATCGACGAAAAGGATCTGGACGGGTTGCTCGGGCACTGAATTCGGCCAAAAGCCTCGACTAAGGCCGGGCAAACAAGGCCCAGACTACCAGCCGGACGCTGCCAGCTGCCCAACGATGAATTCCACCCGGGATTCGACATCGAACTTTGGCAGCTCAACCAGGTTGTAACCAAGGCCCTCATAGGTGCGGAGGAGAGACGAATACTGGGCCTTGGCTTCATCGAAACTATGCCGGCGCTCGGCATCGGCCGCAAAGATTTCTGCCCAGGGCGGGGCGATGAAAACGCGTCGATGGTACCGCAGCTGCTTGACGGCATTTTTCAAATACAACGGAATCGGCAGAGAGAGGTGTTCCAGAAAGCTGATAGCATCAACGATTCCGAGGTCAAAAAACGATCGCTGGTTCAGTCTTGCGGCCATCACCATTTGATGGATTGACCGCGAAACCGATAACTCCACGAACTGAAGGGGATTAGTCCACGGCAACGCGTTGCCCTCGAGAGATTGTTGCTCCTTCACAATCTGTCGTCCCGGCTCCTCAAAGACTGTGAAGCCTCTACGCTCCAATGCCGTCAGTAGCGTGGACTTTCCTCCGCCCGAACAACCCGACAGCAATATGAAGCGATCCGATTCTTTTTGAAGATTAGCCAATTGGTAAGTGGTTTCTGACATTCCTATCCTCCGGCAGCAAATGCCGGGGTGCGGCAATTCCCCCAGTTTTGCTCCACAAAACCTTACAAACTCTTTACATTCTTATGACAAAAATGAACTCGTTCCGTCTTAGTATTTGTTAACGCTACTGCCGATCGTCAGCTGGAGACTCGGGGGAGACTCTGGCAACCGATTTTCATAACAGCGGGGGAAAGAAATCCGGACTTCTCTCCTTCGAGGCAGGTTTCATGGAGATGCGCATGGGCGCATAGGGAGCATCGCGGTCCGGGGTTTGGTGCCGCGATTGTGCGCCTCTTGCGTTTGCGGCGCTCATCCTGAGCGAGGTTTTCGCCCTTCGAACACTCGCTCAGGATGACACCGGAGATGCAAGTGCAGCTTTGATTCTGTCGTAAGTGACTTCCAGGCTTTCCGGCAAGATTCGCGTTTCTCCCACCACCGACACGAAATTCGCATCCGCGACCCAGCGTGGCAGCACATGCATGTGGATGTGCCCAGCGACGCCGGCTCCGGCGGCTTTCCCTATGTTCATCCCCAGATTTACACCGTCGGGTTTATAGAGCTGCCGCAGCACGCGTTCCATGGTCTGCGACAAATCGATCATTTCGTGAGCCGCGTCGAGCGGCAGTTTCTGCAATTCATCGAGATGCGCGAAAGGTACCACCATGACGTGCCCCGGAGTGTAGGGAAATGTATTCAACACGATGTAGCAGCGTTGGCCGCGATGCACGATGCGGGCTTTGGCATCGTCCCCTAATTTGGGGAGGTCGCAAAAGATACAGCCGGTATTCTTCTCGCCTGCAGTGACATAAGCGTAGCGCCAGGGCGTCCATAGATAGTCCATCGCAGGGCAGAGTAGCAGATAGTGGCAAGTTTCGGAACTCGCATGTGACCACCGTGAAGTGACTCGCTAAGGGTGTAACTGGGGTATCAGCATCCTAGAACAGCGAACTTTGTTTCCGGTTTGGGACAATTCCGAAATGTTCGTAGGCTAGTTGGGTGGCGACTCGTCCGCGCGGGGTGCGGTTCAGAAAACCGATCTGGATCAGGAACGGCTCGTAGATCTCTTCGATGGCGTCGGGTTCTTCGGCGAGTGCTGCTGCAAGCGTGTTCAGGCCGACCGGGCCGCCTTGATACTTTTCGATGATGATCAGGAGCAGCTTGCGATCTACTTCGTCGAAGCCGTAACGATCCACTTCCAGCATCTGTAGAGCCGCTTGAGCCGTGGGCAAGTCGATCTTTCCGGCGCTTCGCACCTGGGCGTAGTCGCGGACGCGGCGCAGCAGACGATTCGCGATCCTTGGCGTGCCGCGGGAACGGCTGGCGATTTCGAGGGCTCCGGGTCTGTCGATTTCCACGCCGAGGATTTCCGCTGAGCGTTCCACGATGATGCGCAGGTCTTCGTGACTGTAAAACTCCAGCCGCAGGACGATGCCGAATCGCGATCGCAAAGGCGAGGACAGCAGGCCCGCCCGCGTGGTTGCGCCGATGAAAGTGAACGGCTGCACGTCCATGGTATGGGTCCGCGCCGCTGGGCCTTGTCCGATAATGATATCGAGCTTGTAGTCTTCAAGCGCGGAGTACAGCAGTTCTTCGAGCGTGGGTTGCAGCCGGTGAACTTCGTCGATGAAGAGCACTTGCTTGTTGCGGACGTTGGTCAGAATCGCGGTTAGATCGCCCTTGATTTGAAGCGTTGGACCCGAGGTCTGTTGAAAGGGTACGCCGAGTTCGTTCGCGATAATTGTGGCCAGAGTTGTCTTGCCGAGTCCCGGAGGGCCGTAGAGCAAGACGTGATCTAAAGCTTCGCCTCGCGAGCGTGTGGCTTCGATGGCCACGGCCAGATTCTCTTTGACTTTGGATTGTCCGATGAATTCGGACAGACGCTGCGGACGCAGTTTTAGCTCAAAGGAAGAATCGTCCTCGACCGGCGCGGCGGAGACGATGCGCTCGCGGTCTTGCGGGAGCCGGGGAGTGTTTTTTAAGGTTGCCACTGGACGGATGTTACCAGTTCTCGCTTCCGAGTTGCCAGATTGGCAATCTCCGGCGGCGGCCAGTGTTCGCAGGCTTGATCGATCTTGACAATGTGACACATTATGTGTCACGTTGTAAGCATGCATTCCGTTAACATTCGGGAGCTTCGGGACACCAAGCGTCTCAAGAGCTGGCTGCGGGCGGGAAAGACGGTCGAACTGCGGGAACGCGATCGCGTGATCGCACGCATCGTTCCAGAAAAAACGGAAGGAAAACCGGGAAAGTGGCCAGATTTCGAGGCCCGCGCCCGGGAAATATTGGGAGACCGTATTCTCCCGAATGTCGTGCTTGAGGATCGGGGACGTTATTGAGCGTTTATGCCGATTCCAGCTTCGTTGTCTCTTTGTACCTGACTGATGTTCATTCCCCGGAAGCTCGGCGTCGCGTGCAGGGCGCACCGCCTCTGATCCTGACTGCGCTGCATCGTGCCGAGTGGGCCCACGCGCTCGGGCAGCATCAATTTCGCGGCACGGTGACGGCGGAGGCGGCCCGACGCGCGAATTCGCAATTGGTCTCGGATGCGGCCGCCAGCCTTTGGCGTGAGGCGCCGCTGCCGGATAACGCTTTCGAATTGTGCGCCGACCTCGCCCGCCGCTATGGGCCGAAACTCGGCATAAGGACACCGGACAGCCTGCATGTGGCGTGCGCCCTCGAATTTAAAGCGGAACGATTCTGGACCTTCGACGAGCGCCAGGGGAAGCTGGCCAAAGCCGAAGGGCTGAAGGTTAGTTCATAAAGTTCACCGTTCGCCTGCGGGAACTCCGTCACGAAAGAAAAAGCGTTGGACCTTGGCCGAGGGCATTCTTACGATGGTCTCGACAACTTTGTACTTTCTATCGACCACGTACTCGTACAGATACCTCTGCCCATTTGCGAGTTCCTGTTCCGAAACCCTACCGCGATCATAGACATTTCGCAGCAGCACCCTACCGTCTCCATCGCTCACCGTGGTCATCAGATAAGGATCATAGTCCTGGGCACGCAGAAGCGGCTCATAACCAAGGCGGTAAAGCAGACCCGAGGCGTCGGACACGGTTTCTAGGTGTCCTGAGGAGTCGTAGGTATAGATGCGAAGCTTGCCGGCATCATCCATGGCTTCAGTGATTCGATTCGCATCGTCGTACTTGAAGCTGATCGTACGGCCCGAAGGAGAGATCAATTGTGCCAAGTTGCGCACCTTGTCGCGTTTCAACTGAATGCGGTTGCCGCTTTCATCGCGCATCTCGGTCGCGGCGCCTTGGGCAAAACTCTTCGAGTAGTACGCTTCCGGAAACAGGAATTTGCGGCCATCGCGGAAGTCAAGAGTCCAGCCGTCCCCATTCCAGGCGATTTGAGCCTCATAGAACTCTGAACGTGTTGCGTAATGTCGATAGACTGCGTCGGCGTAGCCCGTCCCCTTCGAGATTCGTGGAAAATAGATTTGCGTGGCGTCTTCCAGATTGAGATACATCAGGGTGTACGGATTCCTTGTGGCGGTGGGGCAAATGTCGTAGGAGTGATTCGCCCCTTTTCCGAATGCAAATGGATAGTTGTCCCAATCCCAAACCCGAGAGGCTCGAGTCAAAACCAACGGCGTGATATCCGGAACAAAGAGATCGGTCTGCCGCAACACGAACATTCCAGTGCTTAGATCCACCTGGAATTCGTTCATCGGCGAAGTATGCCGCACAGTCGGGTGGATCATCGAAATCCTACCCGCGAACTTCGTCTTCGATTCTTTCGACGTCACAGAGATCACGAGGTACGGGGAGGACCCATCCCACGTCGGAGTAGGGTAGTTGAGAGGAAGCAGCCCTACTTTGATCGGTTTTGGAGACGGACGCGGCCGTCGAGCCGACAAAACGACAGACAATGTAACGAGCAGCAGAAAGACCGCCCATTTCCAAAGTGGCGGACGCCAGAAGCTCCTTCCGCGACTGCTCAAGCTGCGGCTCGACTGGGCAATAGCTGTCAGTGAGAACCTCGGTCGCTGGCGTGACCAACATCGGAGAAAGTAACGATGACCAGCCTTTTCTCGGCAGACGGTACTCCTGCCTGGCCCTACTCTTCCTCTTCCTTCACATCTCCCCGCGCCGCCTTCGCTTTCTCGATAATCTTTTCCTGCAGCAGCCCCGGCACCGCGTCGTAGTGGTGCATTTCCATGTTGAAGCTACCTCGGCCCTGGGTCATCGAGGTCAGATCGACGCCGTAAGTCAGCATTTCAGACATCGGGACTTCGGCTTTCACGACTGTGTTGCCGCCTTTGTTGTCCATGCCCTGGATGCGGCCACGACGGCTGTTCAGATCGCCCATGATGCTGCCCGCGAACTCGTCGGGAATAGTGATCTCAGCTGACATCACCGGCTCGAGCAGCGTGGGTTTAGCCTGCTCCATGGCTTTTTTGAAGGCGATGCGGCCCGCCATCTGGAACGACATGTCGTTGGAATCTACATCGTGATACGACCCATCGTAGAGGATGACTCTGAAATCCACCACGGGAAATCCCGCCAGATAGCCGCGGGCGGCTGCATCTTTGATTCCTTTTTCGATGGCGGGAATGTAGTTCTTGGGGATTGCGCCGCCGAAAATGTCGTTGACAAATTCAAACTCGCCTCCCCGGGGCAGAGGTTCCATCTTGATTTTGCAATCGCCATACTGCCCGTGTCCGCCGGTTTGTTTCTTGTGGCGGCCCTGGACGTCGGCTTTGCCTCGGATGGTCTCGCGATATGGCACCTTCGGCGCTTTCAGAATCACCTCGGTGTGGTAGCGCTTCTTCATTTTCGATACCACGACTTCGATGTGCTGCTGGCCTGTACCTGCGATCAGAAATTCTTTAGTTTGGGGGTCGCGGAAGAAGCGAAGCATGGCATCTTCCTCCATGAGCTTGTGGATGCCGGGGCCGAGCTTGTCTTCGTCGGCGCGGCTCTTGGGCTCGATGGCGAAGGTTATCGCTGGCTCGGGCAGATGAACTTTCGGATACTGAATGGGCGCGCTCTTGTCACCAAGCGTGTCACCAGTGAGCGTGTCTTTCAGTTTGGATACGGCTCCGATGTCTCCCGCGTGAAGCTCGGTAACAGGCACGGCGGTCTTACCCTGCATGATGGAAATGTGCGCCAGCTTCTCCGCCGAACTGCGCGAGAAATTCTGCACCGTGGCATCGTTTCTCAACACCCCAGAAAATACTTTGAAGTAGGAAATGCGGCCGGCAAACGCGTCCGAGATCGTTTTGAAGACATACAGCGAGACTGGCTCAGTGTCAGTCTCATGGCGCTTAGGAGGCTCGCCATTTCCCGACGCAGCGGCTTCACCCTGCACCCATTCGTGCTCGGAAGGAGCTGGGGTGTAGTCCACGATGAAGTCCATCACCCGGTCGGCGCCTACGTTCCCCAAGCCTGACCCGAAGATTACCGGAAAGATCTTGTCTTCGCGAATGGCGTTGTGCAGGGCAGGAATCAGGTCTTCAACTGGGATGGTGCCTTTCTCGAAGAATTCTTCCATCAGCTTGTCGTCGCCTTCGGCGATCAACTCGACCAGCTTCTCGTGGGCTTCCTGAGCCTGGTCTTTCAGGTTGGCGGGAATCTCGGTTTCCTTGCCTTTGCCGTTCCCGCCGAGTTCGTAGGTGTACGCCTTCATCTGCACCAGGTCGACCACGCCGTTGAAATTCTTTTCCTTGCCGATGGGCAGCTCCAATGGAATTACCGCACGGCCAAATGCGGTGGTCAGCGATTCCAGCACGCGTTCCGCATCGGCACGTTCGCGATCCATGCGGCTGGCCACGATCAGCCTCGGGGTCTTGAATTCTTCGCAATAGTTCCAGACCCTCTGGGTGACCACTTCGACCCCGGCAACGCCGTCCACCACGACGACTGCTGCATCGACCACGGGCAGCACCATCTTGGCTTCGTGGACAAACATGTTGAATCCGGGCGTGTCGACGATATTGATCTTGGTTTTGCCCCATTCGACATAGGCCAGGCCCGCCGAGATCGACATCTTGCGCGCGATCTCTTCATCGTCCCAATCGGTGGTCGCGGAACCGTCGTCGACCCGGCCCAGGCGCGGGGTTGCGCCGGAGGTGTAGAGCATGGCGGAGACCAGCGAGGTTTTTCCCGCATGCCCATGTCCTACAACGGCAACATTACGGATGTTTGCGCCTTCGTAAACTTTCACGATTCACTCCTTCAACCGGGATCATCTCAGGGCCGCCGTGCGCGGCCGTCTGACCGAGCGAGGCTTAGCAGTCTCCTGATCTGCAAATCTTTCGTGCGGCGGGCCCATAAAGAACAAATGAAGAGGACCGTCGATAGGCCAACTTCGAGCAGCCTACCCAAAACTAAGGATGCTAACACGCCTTCACTAGGCCTCTCAACCCAGTATCGGGTCGGCAGTTCGCTGCTTTCATTGTTGCCACGGCTTTACACTATTTCGCTTACAACTTCAGGAAGGTTCATCGTACACTGCGCACGTCCGCAGCAGTGGCCACTGGCGCGACAGAATCGGCTCGTGGAGGTTGTGGACTGTAGCCCTTGGAAAGTTTATGAGCGGCAGAAGGCGCAAAGAGAGGCAGCATGACAGAGCTGTTGATCATTGGTGGAATATTGGGCGTAGGTATGTTGCTGGTAATTCACGGCACCATTTTCAAGACACGATGGGGCATCAACACTGTCTCTCAGATCGAATGTCCGGGCTGTCATCGATTGCATGGTCAAATTCGCACCCCCCGCAATGTGCGACAGATGCTATGGGGCGGGTTTACTTGTTCTCAGTGCGGCGTTGAGGTCGATAAGTGGAACCGCCCCATTTCAAAGTAAGCGCTACCTTAGGCCTGTCACTTTTCTGTTCAAACCGTATATCATCAAATCGCCATGCTGGCGGCCGCACTGACGAACAATGGATCGCGCAATACGCGGGCAGCCATCAGCATCCGGTAAACCGGATCTGCCACACGCTGGGGATACCGGTAATTCTGGTTTCGCTGGCGCTGTTCATGGGAAGCATCTTCATTCACCGGTTGTGGATTTATGCGCTGACGCTTTTCCTCGCAGGCTGGACACTGCAATTCATCGGCCACGCCTTCGAACACAAAGAGCCCGAGTTCTTTCACGACTGGCGTTTCCTGTTTGTCGGCGTGCGTTGGTGGTGGGCCAAGATTCATGGCAAGGCGTAAGAGTCTCGTCGTGGTTTCAGTCGGCTCACGAAACGATGCGCTCCAGTTTGACAATTTTGTTACATTTGTTTTCCCGGTATGCTTGTAAACTGGTTTTCAGTTGCCAGGGAAAGTTGAAGAGAGTTTGGCTTACCCTGAAACCGATTTCTCTTTACGCCGTCTAAGCAGGATTTGAAGCTCATGCATCGTCTGACTGCCAGATTGTTGCTGGTTCTGCTCCTGGTGGGCGTGTTCGTCCCGGTGGCTCTGGCGATCTCCGCCACCCCGCCGCACGCCTGCTGTCTGCGGAAGCCGATGCACGGCCGTCCCTCCCACGACGCTGAGTTTCAGGGTCCTCCGGGATGCTGCCAACACGACTGTTGCCGCCCCCTGACCGTCTCTCGCACGGCACATCTCACTTCCAAAACGTGCGCCCAGGCCTCGCCTGCGTCGACGATCCTGCAGTCCGAGCGACACCCGATTCACTTCGCCATATCGATCAACTACGCGCACTCCGGTCGCGCCCCTCCGCAATTCTTCATCGCCTGATTCCAAACAGCTTGTAAACACTCGCGTGGCAATACTCGTGTGGGGACGGGTTTCTGACCCGTCCGGCGGAGCAAAGCTCCGCAGGCCCCACCGGGGATCAGCCCAGCTCTAGCAGGTTTCTTGGAGAACTCATGCGCTTCACTCATGTGTCCTGCGTCGTCTTGCTGCTCTTGGCGGTTGCCGCCAATGCCACGATCTTCGGCTCCGTTCGCGGCGTCGTTCACGACCCTCAGCACCGTCCTATTCAAGGAGCACACGTTACGCTGAAGGCTCAAACCTCGGATTGGACGCAGTCCGAAGAGTGTGCCGATAGCGGAGAATTTCAATTCAGTTCGGTTCCCATCGGGACTTACACGGTCACAGTCTCGTCGAAGGGCTTTCAGCAAATGCAGCAAGGCGTGATTGTTCAGTCCGACACTAGTCCGGTGTTGCATTTCGAGTTGGCTATCGCAGGCGCGAAGGAAACCGTTACCGTGTCGGGAGCTCCGGTGGAGGCACCGATAGACACTGTGACGCCAACGACGATGCTGAACCGTGAAAACATCCGGGAGACCCCCGGCGCCGACCGGACTAACGCGTTGCAAATGATCACCGACTACGTGCCGGCTGCCTATGTCACTCACGACATGCTGCACATGCGAGGCGGGCACCAGGTCGACTGGCTCATTGACGGCGTCCCCATACCTAACACAAATATCGCCACGAACTTGGGCCCGCAAATCGACCCGAAAGATATCGACTATCTGGAGGTTCAGAGGGGAAGCTACGAGTCCGAGTATGGAGATCGCACTTACGGCATCTTCAACATCGTTCCCCGAACAGGGTTTGAGAGAAACAATGAGGCAGAGCTGGTTCTAAGCCTGGGGAACTGGTATCAGACAAACGATCAAATCAACTTTGGCGGGCACAGCGAGCGATTCGCCTACTATGCTAGCTTGAATGGAAACCGATC
Source organism: Terriglobales bacterium (assembly GCA_035483835.1). GTDB lineage: Bacteria > Acidobacteriota > Terriglobia > Terriglobales > Acidobacteriaceae > JABDBE01. The sequence continues at coordinate 7,381 of DATHPO010000275.1, read as the reverse complement.
AAACTACGGGCTGCAGACGCCGATTGGGCAAGTCTTTCACGATGCGCAGAACGGCTATGGGGGATTTGCGTCCTTCATATACAACCCCAGCGCAGAGAATCAATTTCGGCTGGTGACCTCGCTCCGGCAGGATTACTACCAGATTCCCTACGACCCAGATCCCAACTCAATCGGAAATCAGCAGTTGGTAGCTGTGGGTGCGGCTCCCAGTTACGGTCTTCGTGACGGCGAGCACGAAACGGATGGCTACGTTGCGTTTTCTTGGATCCACACATTCAATCCAAATATGCTGCTAACAGTTTCGCCTTTCTATCACTACACCAAAGCCAGCTATCAAGCCTCACCCGACGATTATCCAGTGGCCACCAACGTGGATCAAACTTCGAATTACGGCGGGTTACAAGCCAGCCTGAATGCAAACGTTTGGAAAAACGACATTCAGGCAGGCGTTTACGGATTCGCGCAGCACCAGAGCAACTACTTCAATAATCAATTTACGGATGGCAGTCAGAACTTTCCGCCCTCCTCGGCTTCCATCACGGGAGGGCTCGAAGAGATATTCGTCAGCGACAAATTCAAGGTGACCCCATGGCTGACGTTAATCGCTGGCTTTCGCCAATCGCACTTTACGGCGGATATTGTGGAGAATGAAGTGGACCCGCGTTTCGGAATTGCCGTGAAAGTTCCGCGCGTAAATTGGGTTTTTCACGCGTTCTATGGGCACTTTTACCAGCCACCGCCGCTGCTGACGGCCACCGGACCATTGGCCGGTTTTGCCAGTAGCCAGGGTTTTGCGTTCGCTCCCCTGCATGGCGAACGGGATGAAGAGTATCAGTTTGGCGTTACGATTCCAGTTCGCAACTGGACGCTGGACGCAGATCATTTTCAAACACGGGCACAGAATTGGCTGGATCATAACAACATTGGAGGGTCAAATCTCTTTTGGCCGATCACGTGGGATGCCGCCTTGATTCAAACCTGGGAACTCACGCTGCGCTCTCCACGCCTGTGGCGGCGCGGCCAGTTTCACCTTGCCTACGCGAATCAAATCGCGCAAGCAACTTCGCCCATCACCGGGGGATTAATCTGTCCCCCTGCGACGCCAACGTGCTCGCAGTATCCGCCTCCGGGATATGGCCCTGTTGACCATGATCAGCGGAACACTTTGAACCTGGGTTTCAATGCGACTCTCCCCTGGCAGTCGTACGCTTCGACGAACGTGTACTATGGCTCGGGATTCCACAACGGGTTTCCCAACGCGCAATATCCCGGAAACTACCTGCCGGGGCACACCACGTTCGATCTATCCATGGGGAAAAGCTTCGCGGAGAAATACAGTGTTTCCGTGACTGCTCTGAATGTGGGAAATCGCCGCGTCCTGCTGGACAACAGTGTGACGTTTGGAGGATTTCACTGGAACGAGCCCAGGGAAATTTACGCCGAGTTCCGCTATCGCTTTCACTATTAGTTGCGGGCGAGGGCGTCATCGCACACGCCAACACGGTAAAGGAGAAAACATTGGGCCATCCATTCGATATGCAGCGCCGAACACACTTGATAATTTTGCGCCTAATTGCCTTAGGCTGCCTGGGCCTTCTGGCGGCTTGCGGGCCATCGCACAGCGCCCAGCAAACGGGGGCCAAGGGTGAAAACGCAAATGTGAAGCGGTACCAGTTGACCGGCCGCGTCGTTTCCGTTGATAAGGCAACTCAGTCGGTCAACGTCGATGGCGACGAAATCCCTGGCTTTATGGCTGCGATGGCCATGCCGTATCCGGTCAAGGACGCTGCGGCGCTCGAGAAATTGTCTCCTGGCGACCGGATCAAAGCGGAAATCGTTTTAGGGAACGAGGGGGCGTATCTCGAAAACATAACCCTCGCACAAAAAGCGCCTTCGCCGAACCCAACGAAGTGACGCTGCAAGAGGTTACTGCAGGCCTTTCAGCGCCTCCAGCAATTCCCCGATCGATGGCGTCTGGTCCAAGGGATACACTTTGGCAAGAACGATTCTCCCGTTCTTGTCAACGATGAAGACCGATCTCTCGCTGATCCCGGGGAGTGGCGGCCCCTCTCGCAAAACGTCGAATGCCTGCGTCACCTGGGCATGAGGATAAAAATCAGAACACATGGGAAAATGCATGGTTCCGATATCATGCTTCTGCCAGGCAAGGTGGCTATAAATTGAGTCGGTGCTTATGTCCAGGACCTGGGCATCGAGCGCGGCGAACTTCTCCAGATTCGAGTCGAACGCCGGCAACTGTTCTCCTCAAGTCGGGGTCCAGTCCAGCGGATGAAAGGTCACGAGCACGTGTTTTTTCCCGCGAAAATCACTGAGCTTGATCTTTAACCGCTGTTCGCCTTCGACTGCCGCCAGTTCAAAGTCCGGCGCTAGCTCCCCAACCTTCAATGCCATGTGCCCGCTCCTCCTCGATGACGTCTTAGCATTATGTCGTACCGAGAGACCGAGCGCTAGCCGTGGTCCTCGCGAGAATTAACACTCCTTTAACAAACGGTCTGCCCTCCGGCCCTAATATTCTCGCAATGCCCTCCGAACCCCTTGTCATTGAGGATATCCCCGGCCCCAAGGATGGACAACGCATCCTGCGTCTTAGTGGACCGCTCGTCATCGCGAACCTATTCGACTTTCAGACTAAAGTGCGCGCGGACGATTCCCGTTCCCTTATCATCGACTTCACCAGCGTGCCCTACGTGGATTCTGCCGGAATCGGCGCACTGGTGGGCGCCTACGTTACGCACCAGAAAGACGGCCGCAGTCTCGCCCTCGTCGGCGTCAGCGATCGGATACACAATGCACTTCAGGTCACGCGCGTCGAAAACTTTTTCCGGTTCTTCAATACATGTGCGGAAGCTGAAAACCTTGCCTAGCTTGGGTTGTGTGTGGAATGTAAGGCCTCTCCGGTTTGACTCCCCTCGCACTGCACCTTAAGATTAGTTGCTCCGTTACATTTTCGATTCGTTCCTCCCGTGATTGGCGAAACCATCTCGCATTACCGTATAACCGGCCGCTTGGGAAGCGGTGGGATGGGTGTGGTTTATGAGGCCCAGGACTTGACTCTCGGGCGCCGCGTGGCTCTCAAGTTCCTTCCGCCTGAACTGGCCCGTGACGCGTCTGCGCTGGACCGCTTCCTGCTGGAGGCTCGCGCCGCGTCGGCCTTGAATCACCCCAACATCTGCACGATTTATGCGGTAGAAAAAGAGGGTGACCAGTCTTTTATCTCGATGGAGTTAATCGAGGGTCAGGGGCTCGACACTAAACTTCACGGCGGACCTCTGCCGGTTGATCGTTTACTCGACGTGAGCATTCAGTTGGCGGACGCGGTCGATGCCGCACACGCAAAGGGAATCATCCATCGCGACATCAAGCCGGCGAACGTTTTCCTCACTCAGCGGGGTCAGGTAAAGGTTTTGGACTTCGGGCTCGCCAAGCTCACGCGCGCACCGGGAACTGCCATGGAGACTGAGGCTACACTGGACGACGGTGCGCGCACCGCCAGCCTTACCAACCCGGGCAGCACGGTCGGCACTGTCGCGTACATGTCTCCGGAGCAGGCTCGGGGCGAACAGCTCGATGCCCGAACCGATCTTTTCTCTTTGGGCACCGTGATCTATCAGATGGCCACCGGACAGCTGCCTTTTTCGGGCAACACCTCGGCGGTAATCTTCAACGCCATACTGGAACGCGATCCTGTGCCTGCGGGGCAACTCAATCCCCAGATTCCGCCGCGGCTTCAGGAAATCCTCGACAAACTGCTGGAGAAGGATCGCGATCTGCGTTACCAGTCTGCCGCCGATTTACGAGGTGATCTTAAAAGGCTGAAGCGCGATACAGAAACCGGCCGCAAGATGGCGCAACCGGTCTCCGGTCCATCCGTTGCCGTTGCGGCTCCCGAGTCGTCGTTCGCCCGGCAACCCTCGAGCGGTTCAGCCGTGGTCGCCGCCGCCCGCCAGCACAAGTTGGGAACTGGAGTAGCGGCACTCGTCGCGATCGTGGTCGCCGCCGCCGCCGCTTATGGTATTTACACTTTGTTCAATCGCAAGCGTCCTGTCCCTTTCGAGAATATCTCGATCACTAAGGTTACGGAAACCGGCAAGGCCGCGCTGGTGGCCATCTCTCCTGACGGCAAATACATCCTCTACGTGGTTAATGACGCTGGCCAGGAGAGCTTGTGGCTGCGCAACCTTCCCACCAATAGCGACACCCAGGTGATCGCACCGGCGGAAGTGAGCTACGTCCATTTGCGTTTCTCTCCGGACGGCAACTACCTGTATTTTATTCGCAGCGAACCCGGTAGTGAGGAGTTGCATTATCTCTACCGTGCGCCGCTGTTTGGCGGCACTCCCCAGAAGCTGGTCACCGACATTGATTCCAACATTACCTTCTCGCCTGACGGGCGGCGGATTGCCTATTTTCGTTTCAATAATCCCGAGGCCGGCAAAGAGCAGCTCCTTTTGCTTTCCGCCGAAGGTGGCGACGAGAAAATTCTTTACAGCGGTCCCGTACGGGGCGGATTACAAGATCCCGCGTGGTCTCCAGATGGCAAGACAATCGTCTGCATGGTGCTTCAACCTGGAGACGCCTTCAGCGGTTTGGCGGGCTTCGATGTCAGCAGCGGAAAGCAGAGATTGTTCTTCACCTCCGCCATGGACATCGTGCAGCGCCCGGTCTGGATGCCGGACGGGACTGGCGTGCTCGCACAGACCAACCTGGGCCGCAGGCAAATCGTTTTTGTTTCTTATCCGGATGGAGTGTTCCACAACGTTACCCGCGATACCAATAATTACTCCGAGCCTAGCCTGGCGGCTGACGGGCGCATCCTGGCCAGCGTCTTAAGTCAGCCCCATTACGACGTCTTCACGATGCCAGCCCCGTCTTTGAATGGTGGTCCGGGTCGGCAGGTCACGTCGGGCGCGCCGATCTTCGCTTTTAGTTGGACGCGCGACTCTCAGCTGATTATCGACTCAGGTTCAGGCCTTGACCTGCTCAATCCCGAATCAGGCAAGAAGACCGGTTTGGTCGCGCAGGCAGGCGCTTTCGCCGACACGCCGTCCGCGTGCCCCGACGGCCGCTACGTGGTATTCACGAGCACATACGGTAATGGCAAGGAGCTCAACATCTGGCGCGCCGATGCGTCCGGCGGAAATCTCAAACAGCTTTCTGATGGCAAGGTGGACCAAAATCCGGTTTGTTCGCCCGATAATCGCTGGGTAATTTACCAGGACGTAGTGAATGGCAATCGCTTGATGAAGGTGACCATCGATGGCGGGAAGCCCGAAAAAATCTCAGACGAACTCACAGCTGTCTTCGATGTTTCTCCCGATTCGAAAACTGTCGCTCTTGCAGCCTTCGGACATCTCGGTGAACATGTAGAAGAGCTCAAACTTCTCTCATTGGAATCCAATCAGACTTCGAAAACGCTGCAGTTCGAACGCCCGCGAAGCGGTCCCATCAACTTCTCAATAGATAGCAAAGCTATCATTTACCCGTTCCGCCATGGCGGGGTCGACGACTTGTGGTTGCAACCGCTCGATGGCTCAGCGGGAAAACAAATCACGGACTTCAAGTCAGAACACATCCGGGATTTTCGCTGGTCCTTCGACGGCAGCAAGATGGCGGTCATACGCGGCCATACCGATTCCGACGTGGTTCTGATCCGGGACATGCAGCCCTAACCCGCAACTGCTTCCTCCTAGTTGCACGCCTTCGGCACCGCGGTCAGGCCGGCCGGGTCGGAGCCATTCTTTACCACATGGAACGGGGAGCCAGAAACTTCCTTCACAGTATCACCGTTTGTCGCAAGAACACCGATCAGCTCCGGATTGCTCTCCTCGGAGACGAAAAGATCCAGACCGTTGGTACCCGTGGCCAATCCCAGTGCATACGTGCCGGGCGTGTGCAGCTTAACCGTGCCGTCATAGGTCAAGGACCCAGTGGAATCCACGGAAAGAGTCGTGATCTGGTCTGACATCGTGTTGCTCACGTACAAGTGCTTACCGTCAACACTCAAGATTATGTTGTTGGAACCCTGTCCGTTCTTGTCGGTGAAGTTGTCAATCTCCTTGAGCTCTCCAGCCGAGCTGATGCTGAAAGCCTCTACCTGCGTGTTCGACGAGGCATCGCCAAAGTACGCGGTTGTTCCATCACAACTGATATCGACGCCCGCGGCAGCTCCCTTCGGGGTGAATGGGCCAAGTTCGGTAAGATCCCCGGTGGTGGGATCGATTTTGAAAGAGTCAACCTGCCCGATGTAGGCGGCAATCAGATAGTCGCCGTTGGGCGTGGCCTTCATGCCGGACGGCGAACCGGGAACGGTGAACATTTTTAGCGCCTTAAGCGAGCAATTGGGGTTGATCCGCATTACGGAGATGCTGTTGTTGTTGGTGTTTCCGGCGAATAAGAAATGGTTTCCCGCCGTCAGCCCCACGCCGAAACGCTGCGCACCGGTCACTCCATCCGAGAAAGGAGAACCATGCACGGCGGTCAAAGTTCCTTGGAAGAGATCGACCTGGAACGCGGCGATGGTGCTGTCTCCGCCGTTCGAAACGAACAGGCAAGTGCCGAGCCTGAGCTTGGCGGACGTGATCGGAGACAGAGCGAAGTAACCACTGCCCGCGCTCTTCCCGCCTGTCGGGTAGGTCTTTAGCAGCTTTACCGCGCCCTTACTGTTCACACTGAGGGCGGTCGTGCTGTTGCCACTATTGGCTACGTTGTCGTTGGTAAAAATATACTGTTGGGCACGCGCGTTGGCGGCAGAAAAGGCAAAGACAGCGGCCAGACAAAAGATCCACGATAGTTTCACTAAGCGGTTCATATTTCCCCCTCGAACGCATTCTTCGTCCTTAGCCCGGGCCACGTAGGCCCCGATTGATCTCGGCCCAGTTTTCGTTGCGAGTGAACTCACACGTGGGCCGGAGACACAAAGAGCCTTCAGCTCTACAGCTGCGAGAGCTAGCAGGCGGGGCGTTGGGAAAAGGGGGGAGGGCAACGCACCACACACGGCAAATCGACTCAGAACGTATTACAGACGGGCAGCCCTGTCAATGGTGTCGTGTAGCGGGAGAAGAAAGTCCCGCTAAAACGAAGGGCGGCTTGGGTTAGCCGCCCGTTCGCCGAAAATTTGTAAGTGGTTTATGCCGGCTTCACGTTCTCGGCTTGCCACCCCTTGGGGCCCTTTACGACGTCAAACTGTACTTGCTGGCCTTCCTGCAGGCTGCGAAACCCACCCGCCTGGATCGCAGAGAAGTGGACGAAAACGTCCTCACCGCTCTGACGGCTGATGAAACCATAGCCCTTGGCATCGTTAAACCACTTCACTGTTCCTGTTTCCATGGTGTTACACTCGATTCCTTTTTGTTAGATGTGC
>DATHPO010000274.1:0-13140 GCA_035483835.1 Terriglobales bacterium | reverse complement strand
CTTCGTCTGGCAGAAAGGGAATCCGCCGTCCGCTCCGTAGGACTTCGAGCGCCCGCTCGCCCTCATTGAAAATCAAATCGAGAATTGAGGCATACGGACAAAACGGGCGAAACAGCTGCCGGTACTGCGGATGTTCGTAGTGTTGGAAAGCGACGTCGATGTCCTTTTCGAGCAGCACATGAATCTCCTGCAGCAAGTACGCTGAGGACCCGAGAGGTGAAAGGTATTGCTTGGCGCCGATCGACTCGCATATGTTGGCCAACAGTTCCGTCCGCCTGCCTGGTTGCTCCAAGCGAGACGAGAGCAATAAAGGTGTTTGAATCCCCAGCACGTCCATAAACCATTCGATTAACCGGATGTCCAGATCGGCGATCAGCGCGGTGCACGAGTTCGTTGTTCTCATCCGGGCACTCAGATCCTGGAAGTAGTTATCAAAAAACGGCGTGCGACGATAGTTCAGTTCAATGGCGCGAACTTGATTGCGCCAGAACTCGACATCGCGAATTTCGACTTCATTAATCAACTGGCCAAAGCGTCCGCGGAATAAGACGGGCACCGTGAGCCATTGCAGGCCGGCCGGAGTCTTAATTCGATTGCGGTGTTGCCAGGACTGCTTTTCGAATTGAACGTTATCCAAAAGGACAAATGTGTCTACCTGATCGATCAGGTCGAGGTAGCCGAGCCAGGGCAGGTACGCGGGCTGCGAAATCGCTATCTTCATTTCGTCACCCGGTCTTTCCCGTCAGCACAAAACGCTCGGTAACCTTCTGGAAGCCCAACGATCTCCAGAGTTCTGTGGCGCCGGCGTTGCCTTCGACCACTTCCAATTGAATCTTCGAAGGCGATAACTTCCACAGTTCATCAATGACCTGTTTTGCGCAAGCTCGAGCAATGCCTTTTCTGCGCTGCTCAGGAATGACATAGACCTCATAGATTGCACCTGTGAGACGCGGTAGAAACCGATGTTCTTCCACCCCGAAAAGAATGAATCCCGCAGGCCGCCCGTCGACGATAATCCAGCGAAGCGAATACTTTCGATTGTTCTTGATTTTCTCGCAGTAGGAATTCTTCCAATCTTGTGCTGGCGCGAACATAGGATTCAATTCTCGGAAATGATGCTCCGCCATTTTCAGGAAATCCTCGTGCTCATCAGGTTCGACTGCGCGCATGCTGAGCCCAGGGCAATCCTCTCCATTGCACAGAACAGAATCGAGAACCCGGCCGATTCCCTCGCCATCCACCACTGTCCTTCCCAGTTGAGCCATCCGTTCTCTGCGATCCTGGCACGCCATAGTTTCTTCTACGGCACGAACCAGACTGTTCTGATCAAAGTCTTCGACTGAACCCATACTGTGTACCGCCCCCATGTCATCGAGTTCTGCAATGATCTGCCCCTGAACTGGGGTACGGAAATAGCTTAAGGTGGCACAGCCCATGTGCAGAAGTTCCCAAAGAGTTCCCCCCGCGCAGATAATTGCGACGTCAGCCTGCGCCATCAGGTCGGGCATGTTGCTGGCATTGCCTACAAGGTGGATTGGCAGATCTAGCTCCGCCACTCTTCGCCGCAACTCAGCCAGTTGCGGATTGCTACCGCCGGCGACAACTGTGATCTCAAGATCTGGAACGGAAATTCTGGGAAAAGTCTCGATCAGACGCAGCGTAAGGTTATCGGGATCGCTGCCGCCCATGGTGATTAGCAGCTTGCGGCCAAGCTGGGGAATCTTGCGTCGCCAATCGCGCCGTACCTGAAACTCGCGCCGTAGCATGATATGACGCGGACCGAGCAGCAGTTGGGTATACGACTCGCGATTTGCGTACATCTTCTCGCAGGCATGAACATTTTGATCTAGCACGATATCCGCTGAGTAGTGCTTGCATTGACCAAGGTCGTCGATGAACAACAGCTTCAGGCCCGCATTCTTCAGGTTGCGCTGATACTGCGAATCGAAGCGATAACCATCCGCGACCACCCATGTGGCCTGACGATCGCTTGCCAGTGCTGAAACTGTGCAGGCGTCCTCGATGCTATTGGGAACAGCGTTCAGTTGGACGATTTCCATCCCTTCAAGAAGCAGGCGTGCGTGGATCGCGGGCGTGGATTCCGCCATGGCAAATACGACATTTCCCCCGGCATCTTGCCACGCCTCAGCCAGCGCCAGGCAACGCATCACATGGCCTGTCGCTATCGCGATACTGGCGTCGGCGCGGATGATGAGGGTCTTCGCCAACATCAGGCTCCGTGCAAGGTTTTTTGAATGACGTGCGAGTTCAGTTCGACAAGTTCGGGCTCGCGCTCCATGAGCTGAATGACTTCTTGCCAGCTAAAATAGTCCTTGTTGCCGAATCGCGCATAGATGATGCGGAGTAGTTCGAGGTCCTCCCCGGTGTCAAGCGTCCAGCGATATTGGCTGTGGTCAACCTGCCCTCGGTGCGAAACTAGTCGGAATAATTCTGGATGCTCGTAAAAGTATGGCGTCACGTGTTCTCGCTCGTAGGGTCGGCGAGTATCGCGCCAAGCCTGTTCCAGCGCCTTCATGGTGAAAACTTCCGCATCCAACCCGCGGGGATAAGTCCGTGGAAATGAGTTGCTGCAATAGTCTCCGCACTGCAACTGAAATGCGCGAATCGTTTCGTCCACCAGATCGGCGTCGATCACGGGACAGTCTGACGTAATGCGCACGACGACTTCCGCCGCGAAAACTCGAGCTGTGTGATAGTAACGATCCAGAACATCATGCTCGGAGCCACGAAAGAATGAAACTCCAAGCCGTTGGCATTCGCGGACAACAGCATCGTCGACGGTGGAATCGGTTGTCGCGACCACAATTTCGTCGATCAATATGGCGCGCCGCAATCGGGCAAGGACCCGGGCGAGAACCGTTTCGCCGCCCAGATCCATCAGGACTTTGCCGGGCAAACGAGTGCTGCCCATTCGGGCCTGGATGATTGCAACGATCTTCATCGGAACCTTAAGATCTCGGGCACCTAACTACTTGTGTGCAACTCTGCGGAGCATAAACATCGAGTCAACATTCTGATTCCCCGTGTATGGAAGCCGCTGCTCCAACATCAGTTCCAAATCCTCGAAGCGAGCCAGATACTCCCTCGCGTAGTCCATCTTCCAAAGCAGCTCACTGTGGCCCCGGTAGTTGATTTCGGTTGCGACCGGTGCGTAATATTCGGAGCCCCAGATGTAGCTCTTTGCACATCGGTGAATTTCTTTCAGGGCGGCTAGAATATTTTTCGGCGAGATATGGATCAGGACTCCCGAGGTGAAAACCAGGTCGAAGTATTTGTCTTCGTAAGGAAGCGCGAACGAGGAGGCCTGGGCAAGATTCACATTCTTCGTTCTGGATCTCGCCATTTCCAGAGCATGGCTCTGGACGTCCACGCCGTGCAGGTTGGAATAACCCAACTGCTGGAGGAGCAATAGCTGGTTGGCCATGTTGCATCCGACTTCCAGGATTCGCGCGTCGGTTGGAATCCCGGCAAGGAAGCGGCGGTTCAGTTCAGTTCTCGTGATGCCATAGTTTTTCACCCAAAGCGCGTCCACTTGTTCAGGAGTAAGACAATTTCGAGTCGTGTATTCACGGCCAAACTCCCCGCGCCATTCTCCAAGCTGCGGTGTCTCTTGCGCTGTTGACATCAAGCCCTCCTGGTTTCTGGAAGCTTAGTTTGCATAGTGCATGACGACTTTGCGAACTGCGCATACCACGTCTTCGACATCGTTATCGTTCATGCCATGAAACATCGGCAAACTAATCAGGCGCTCATAGGCGGCTTCGGCCACGGGAAACTCCCCGCCCTTGTATCCAAAGCGATCGCGGTAGTACGGATGACGATGAACGGGGATGTAGTGTACGTTCACGCCAATATTCTCAGCGCGAAGCGCCTGAAACAGTTCGCCCCGGCCAGCCGATAGCTTGGTCAAGTCGAGACGTATCGGATAGAGATGCCAAGCGGGATTGACATCGGGGCGAGCGACGGGGGCGAGCACGCCAGTCATGCTGCGGAACTCTCGGTTGTACTGGGTAGCGATTTGCCTGCGTCGCTCCAAATTCGCTTCCAGCTTTTTCATTTGCTGAAGGCCAAGAGCGCAAGCGATGTCGGTCAGGCGGTAGTTGAAGCCCAGCAGAACCATTTCGTAGTGCCATTGGCCCGCGCTCTGCCGCTGCTTCGCGTCGCTGCCGATCCCGTGATTGCGAAACCGGCGAAGCGTCTCGGCGAAGACAGGATTATCGGTCGTGACCATGCCGCCCTCACCGGTCGTCAAATGCTTGACGGGATGAAAACTGAACACGGTCATATGCGCGACACTGCCCACACGCCGCCCGCGGTACTCCGCGCCCAAGGCGTGACAGGCGTCCTCGATCACAACCAGCCCGTGGCGGTCAGCCAATTGAAAAATGGAATCTAAGTCTGCAGGATGGCCGGCGTAATCGACGGGAAGAATCGCTTTTGTTCGCGCCGTAATCCGGGCCGCAACCTGTTCAGGATCCAAGTTCAACGTATCTTTTAGAACATCGGCAAAGACCGGCATGGCACCCTGATAGAGCACACAGTTCGCCGTGGCGGCGAAAGTCAGCGGAGAAGTAATGGCCTCATCCCCTGCTTGCAGCCCGCAGGTGAAAGCCGCCGCGTGCAAGGCGGCGGTGCCAGAGCTGAAGCTGACCGCATACTTTGCGCCGACCCAGGCAGCTATCGCTTCTTCGAACTCAGCGACCTTGGGACCTGTGGTCAGCCAATCGGAGCGCAGCGTTTCCACCACGGCCTGAATGTCGCTCTCATCGATCGATTGTCGTCCGTACGGCAACAGAGTTTCTCGGACAGGCAATCCGCCGAGGATCGCGGGCACTTCACTGCTTACTGGGGCTACGGTCATGAGTCTCCCTTTAGGCGGGCGCGCGTAGCTTTTCTTCCGGTGGCCAGGCGACGACCAGCGGAGAGGCATCGTCGACAAGTTCATACAATGCCTCGGCGCTCAGCCATTGCGGATTGTTGTCGCTGCTATAGCGGAATCCATCGGGAAGCGGCCGCGCCTGCTTCCAGTTCTCCTTTCGCCACCAGGGATGCGCCGGCTGGATCACATACATGTCATCGATTTCGAGCGCATGGCGAGCTTCGTCTTCCGATAGCAGCACCTCATGCAGTTTCTCGCCTGGCCGTATCCCGATTGCTTCCACATCACAGCCCGGGGCGATTGCCTCGGCCATTTCCGCCAGCTTCATACTTGGAATCTTGGGAACAAAAATCTCGCCGCCATGCATCTGCTCGATGCAGCGAACCACGAGCCTGACTCCCTGCTCGATCGTGATCCAGAAGCGAGTCATGCGGGAATCGGTGATCGTAATCCTGCCCCGCTTGCGCTGCTCCTGGAAGACTGGAATCACGCTGCCACGGCTGCCCAGCACATTCCCGTAGCGCGCACAACTGAATCGAGTGTTCTGAGCGCCGGAATAGGCGTTCGCCTGCACGAACATTTTCTCCGCACAGAGTTTAGTTGCGCCGTACAGATTGATCGGATTTACCGCCTTGTCGGTGCTCAGCGCCAGAATGCGGCGCACACCGCGGTTGATCGCGGCGTCGATGACATTGCGGCCACCCATAATATTGGTCTGGATGGCTTCGAAGGGATTGTATTCGCAGGCCGGAACCTGCTTGAGCGCTGCGGCATGAACCACGACCGTGACTCCGGAAAATGCGCGTTCCAAACGCTGAGGATCACGAACATCACCGATGAAATAGCGCAAGCTCGGATGATCAAACCCCGAAGCCCTCATGTCATGCTGCTTGAGTTCGTCACGGCTGAAGATGATGAGCTTTTGCGGGCGGTATTCGCGGAGCATGAGCTCGACGAACTTCCTGCCAAAAGAACCCGTCCCGCCGGTAACTAATACAACCTGTTCGGACCAGTTCACGATGTGATCCCTCGAAGTGAGTGCATCTTTCCAAACAACCTGCACGCGTAGCTCGTGTCGCTTACGGTCGAAATCAAATTTCAGCGCCAGTATAGCGGAGATAAGCCCGACTCAAACCTGGGGAACCCCCGTTAACACTAAGGAACCCGCCTAATTAGGAGGGCTCGGTGTTCGCCTTGCGATGCTAGACTGAGCCGAATATCAGTAAGAGGAGGCAGCGACGGGGAGCCAGATGGATTCAGGACCGCTGTTACCGCTGAATGGCCAGATCCTGCGCGAACTCCAGCCTATTGAGCTCAACCGCAATGCCGCACCGGGCCCCTATTCTGGCATTCCCACGCAAGATTCTCTGCTCCGGGAATACGCGCGGGTGCTTATCAAGAGCAAGTGGATCGTGATTGCGAGTGTGTTATTGGTCGTGGGCGTCGTCGCGATTTCCACGCTGCGAAGCACACCGATCTACGAAGCGGTCGGCAGCATCGCCATTAACAAAGTGGACCCAGTCACTTTTAACCTGAAAGATTCATCCGGCGGTTTCGATTACTACGATCCTACTGACCTGGATACCGAGGTGCGAATTCTGAAGAGTGATCTGTTGGCTCTGCAGGTTATCCGGCAGCTCAGTCTGGACAAGCAGCCGGAAGTCGAGGCTAAGAGCAAACCCCTGCCTTCCTCACTGGAGCTTACAACGGATGCAATGCAGCCGGATTCTGCAAAGACCTCGGCTGCTCTAGCCAACTTCAAGGGTAACCTTGCGGTCTCTCTCGTTCCGAATACGAGAATCATCGAACTCCGTTACCGGAGTCCGGACAAGAATCTTGCAGCGCACGTAGTAAACACACTCGCCAATACATATGTGGAGCAAAACTTTAAGACGCGATTCGAGTCCACAATGCAGGCGTCGGACTGGCTTTCGAAGCAGTTGGTCGACCTCCAAATAAAAGTGGAGACTTCACAGGAGAAACTGGTCAAGTACCAGAAGGAACACGAAATCCTCGGGATCGACGAGAAGCAGAACATCACGACCGCCAAACTGGATGAGTTGAACCGGGAATTGACCTCGGCTGAATCCGTCCGGATGGAAAAAGAGTCGATTTACCACCTGGTGCAGTCCGGTGATTCTGATTCGATTGCCGCCGCTGCGGCCGCCAACGTCGACGGCGCTGCGAAGGGTTCCAATGCCAATTCAGCGCTGCTCGAAAAGCTGCGTGAACAGCAAGCCGATCTCAAGATCCAAGTGGCGCAACTGAACACGCAATTTGGGCCTTCCTACCCGAAATTGGCTCAGCTGAATAGTCAACTCAAGGAAGTCGACGAAGAGATTCAGACTGAAATGCGCAAGGTGGCCGCTCGTCTGCGCGGCGACTATCTTGCTGCCGTGCAGCGCGAGAGCATGCTGCGTACCGCACTGGAGCGGCAAAAGCAGGAGGCTAACAAGCTTAACGAGAGTGCCATCGAATACAGCCTGCTCAAGCGCGACGTTGATGCGAACCGCACGCTCTCAGAAGGCTTGCTGGAGAGATTGAAAGAAGCCGGCGTTACCGCAGGCTTGAGGTCGAATAACTTTCGCATCGTGGATGTCGCGCGGGTTCCCACCTCGCCTTCGGGACCAAACCTTCTGAGAAATCTTGCTTTCGCACTGGCGCTGGGTCTTTCCACCGGCATCGGGCTCGCTTTTCTTCTGGAAAGCATGGACAATACCGTGCGCACGCCAGAACAAGCACAAACCATCTCAGCGCTTCCGTCCCTGGGCATGATTCCTCTTGGGTCCAGAAGCACCAGGGAATTGGGCGGCCGAGAGAAGTTGGCACTTGCATCGTCCAAAGAAGCCGTAGAACTAGTGACAAAATCGCGTCCCAGGTCGCAGATGGCGGAGTCCTACCGCGCGCTGCGTACGTCGCTGCTCCTCACATTTGCGGGAGGACCCCCAAACGTCATTCTTATTACCAGCGCTCTACCCGAGGAAGGCAAGACCACGACCAGTGTAAACTCCGCGATCGTGCTAGCTCAGAAAGGCACGCGAGTATTGTTGATTGATGCGGACCTTCGCCGACCCAGCATTCACAAGACCCTCGGGATGGGTCCGAAGATCGGGCTCAGCAACGTACTGACTGGCGCCGCGACCCTTCAAGAAGCAATTATTCCCTCGACGATTCTGCCTGACCTCTTCATACTCCCAGCCGGAACGCCGCCACCGAACCCGGCTGAACTTCTCGCTTCCACAAAGATGAAAAATATTCTTGCGGAGCTGAGAAAACAATATGACCACATTGTCATAGACTCTCCGCCGACGCTGTCAGTTACAGATGCGGTGGTAATGTCGACCGACGCGGACGCAGTTGTCCTCGTGATTCGGTCGGGACACACGACAAAACCAGCTCTCCGGCGCGCGCGGGACATCCTTCTGCAAGTGAACGCGCGAGTGTGCGGCGTGTTAGTGAACGCTGTCGATCTCAATTCGCCCGACTATTATTATCACTACGAATATCAGGGAAAGTATGGCCACGGATACTACCAAGAGGATGCGCTGAAGACGGAGGAAGTCGCTTCCGAAGCCGCCTCCGGCGGAGCGTAGTGTGGGGCCGCATCAGGCTAGGATTCACTCCCACGAAAACAGCGGCTTGCAGATTTCGCTTCAAAGCCCAGCCCGTAAAATTATCTTCTTAAGCGCATGCCTGGCACTCACTGGGCTTTACATTGGGCTCGCAGCCAGCGAATTCCTGGCCGATTATTTCTCCAAGAAGCTTGACCTCGCGAGCCTCCAAAGAGCCGCCCACCTGAGGCCGGAGAATGCTGAGTACCAATACCGGATTGGGCATTATTTCCTTGAGACCCAACGGGAACCAGCGGCTGCTGCACAATTCTTCAAATCGGCTACTGCGCTGAACCCGTACAACGCCGGCTATTGGCTTGCACTCTCCAGAACTTATCGGAGGCTCGCCGACGGCGACCGTCAAAAGGATGCGTTGCAACGCGCCATCGCTGCTGATCCCTCCGCTCCCGGTGTTGCTTGGGAGGCGGCGAATTTCTACTGGACCATGGGTGAAACGGACAAGGCACTCCGGGAATTCCACGTGGTTCTGGAGAACGATCCTTATCTGCCACCCGACGCTTTGGATCGCTGCTGGCGTATCAAACCGGACGTCGAAGCTCTCCTGCGGGACGTTGTTCCGCGCAACGCGGAAGTTTACTCGTCATTCCTGGATTTCTTGATTTCCAGGAACGAGCCAGGCGCAGCGGCAAGAGTCTGGTCCGAGATGGTGAAGTTTCAGCATCCAGTGGAGACTCAGCATGTCTTCAATTATGTGCGATATCTCGTCGACCGGCGGGATGTGGCGCATGCTCGACAAGCTTGGCAACAAGCGGCGAGTCTATCCGAACTCACTGGATATCAGGCCTCGTCGGAGAATCTCGTGGTTAACGGCGATTTCAGCTTGCCTGTGCTGAACGGCGGATTCGATTGGCAGTATGAGAAATCATCCGATGTTTCACTGGCGCTGGACGCGACCGAGTTGCACTCCGGCCAACGTTCGCTTTCCATTGTCTTTGACAGTCGTGGAATCGACGACGTCGGTATCCGGCAACTTATTCCCGTCGAGCCGAACACAACATACGAGTTCTCAGCCTATTTCAAGTCGCAAGGCCTAGTGGGTGCGGGTGGGCCACGCTTCCTGCTCGTGGACCGGTTTACCGGGGCTAACTACTTTGCCAGCGACGAGCTCAGAGACGCGGATTTCTGGAAGCAGGTTACGGGAACGTTTGACACCGGCCCGGATACGAAACTGCTGGTTCTACGGATACAGCGCGTGCCTGCCGGAGATGCGATTCGGGGCAAGCTTTGGATTGGCGGCGTCCATTTGGCGCAGCGACACCTCGTCCGGGAACAAACAACAGCGGGTGGCCAGTGACCTCACCACTGCCCCTCGTGCTAACTGCCGAACCGGGTTTCTATCGGCGGCCCTTAAGTTCGGCGCTCGATCGAGTGCTCTTTTACAGCGTATTTGGCCTCCTGTTGTTTGGGCCGGTGGCATTTGGTGCGGTTGAAGTGTGGTCGATTTCAATCCTCGAAGTGGGTGCGGGCTTGCTCTTCGTACTTTGGGCTACGCGGCAGCTGGCAGCAGGAGAATTAGAAATCGTGGGCAACCCGCTGTTTTTCCCGATGCTGCTTTTCGCCGGCCTTACTCTATTGCAATTGACGACGGCGCGTTCGGCCTATCGTGCCCATACTTCCTCCGCTGCGTTGCTGTACGGCGCCTATGGCCTTTTATCTTTCCTGGCAGTTCAGTGCTTGCGCCGGACATCGCAAGTTAAGGTGCTCGCGTGGATGTTCTCTGGATACGGTTTCGCCGTCGCGATGTTTGCCTTGATTCAGGACATCGCCCCGAACGGCAAACTGTATTGGCTTCGGACATTGGAATCCGGCGGTTGGATTTATGGCCCCTACGTAAATCACAACCACTATGCGGGTCTGATGGAGATGCTAACGCCGATTCCTCTCGTCATTTCTTTTGCCGACGGCGTTCGGGCGTCGCGCCGGGCGCTGGCTGCTTTGGCGGCGGCCCTGATGGCCAGCACAATCTTTCTGTCAGGATCGCGAGGCGGCATGGCTGCTTTCACAGCGCAGATAGTTTTGCTCGCGGGCTTCCTGATCACGCGACGCAAGAACTGGAAGGCAGCCCTCGCGTTCGGTGCCTTCGTGGTAATTGTCTTTGGATTATTGGTTTGGCTCGGGGGCGGCGAGCTAGTGGAGCGCATCACGAGCATTCATAGCGGAACCCGGACGGAGTTGTCCGGAGGCACGCGCCTGACCCTCGATCAAGATTCATTAAGAATATTCGCGCAGAAGCCAGTCTTAGGTTGGGGTTTGGGTGTGTTTCCTGACATCTATCCGCAGTTCAGCACGCTCGCGACGAATCTCCAAGTGGGCATGGCGCATAACGATTACTTGCAATTGCTGGTGGAAATGGGAGTGCTTGGATTTGGCACGGCTCTCTGGTTCTTGCTGACGCTGTTTCGGTCAGCTCTAAGAAAGTTGAAATCCTGGCCGTCCGATACGAATAGCGCTGTGACTCTAGCCGCGATGTTGGGTGTGACCGGAATTCTGGTTCACAGTTTCGTGGATTTCAACTTGCAAATTCCGGGGAACGCAGCGCTCTTCTATGTCCTTTGCATGCTCTGCGCCATGGAGCCGCGTTTTGGTCGACATCTCCGTAAAGAACGTGCCAATGCTTCACGAGAAGGCACGATTCTGCCTCCTCCACACGCTTTCCGTCTGGAGTTCGCTACAAAGAAACATTAAGCGGGAAAGCGATCAGCTCGGGGAGATCTAGAAACTACGGCTTCCACTGGCTGAGATAGGGTTTGGATGTGTCGCACAGCAGCAAGCAAACTATCAGGCCTCCGCCTATTACCGCTCCGCCCAGAACATAAGGATTTGTCAAAATGCTTCCATCTGCCGGCACGGGCGCTCCCCCGCCTTTTCGCTTCTTCTTGCAGTTCCCGGAATCGTCAGGAGCAGCTTGCTCACCCTCGGAGAGGTTGGCAGTACCCTTACCGCAATTGACATTCACGCTGCCTTTGCTGGCAACGACCTGAACTGTTCCGCCGGTGTCCGCCACTTCAAATTCTGTCCAAGCGTTCGAAGCCGGAGTTACCGTGACTGCTTTCGCGAGCGCAACCATGCCTTTAGAGGTTGCCACGCTGACGCCTCCATGCTGGAGCGACACCGCGTTGCCTTCAAACTTCACCATGGAGTCCTGCAAGACAATGACACCGGAGCCGGACGCATCCAGGGTCGCGACGGACTCTGCCTGGGTTTGAATTAAGTCACCCGGGAAAACCGCCGAGGAATGGGGCAACGGTTTGCCATTAAGCCAGACCGTGCCCGCGCCCTTGCCATAGAGCATGGCTGCACCCGAATCAACATCCGCCGCAATCAGGGATGCGGGAGTAAGGGCGATCAAAATCCAGCAAATAAAGCTTCGCAGCATAGAACACACAATGCACAAACTCTTCGAGACGATGCTAGCCTGCGGTCTATTCACCGTCAATTGCCTAGTCTGGTCACCAGCGCACAATCGGCACGCGCCGAATCCCTAGCGCCAGCGGTCAACCAGTTCCCACCAAACCAGCTTCAACCATTCGTCAAAGTTCACCTTCGCCCACTCGCGATGTCGCCACCATTGCACGCCAAATTCGCTAGCATCGAAGGCCGCCGCGGCGCTGTAGTCTGCCGGCGAAACCCGCTCAAAAATAGTGAGTGTGCGCCGGGTGTGGTAATCGGAAGTGACCAGGAGAATGCTGCGGGCACTGCTGCCTCGCAGGCAGCGGGACACATCTTGAGCTTCATCCCTGGTGGAGTGTCCGTAAATCGGACAGACGGTAATTGCGCCAGCCCGCGGCAACCCTTCAACATACTTCCGCGCAATCTCCAACTGGTTCCACTGGTAGATCCTGGCTTCGGCTGGAACATCCAGAATTAATCGTGGCGCGTAACCTTGATCGAGTAGCTCCAGCCCTCGTGCCGGACGCCGGTCCGTTTCTCCGGCCAGAACAACCATGACATCTGACTTGCGAGGTTGGTTCACCACCAGAAATCTGCCGGAGGTGATAATCAAGGCAGCGAAGAACAATCCTGCGAAAATGAGCGCGAGTCGGAACTTTCCCATGGATTCGTTTCCTGCGTTTTGTGTGCACACACCGCAAATGCTGGCGTCGGTCTGTTTGACAATCCAGACTACGCGAAATCTCGAATCGTGACAGCCAAACCGTAAGTGACTAGGGCGAGCGCGCCCATGCGCCCGTTCATCAAAAAATCTGGGGCCGTATGAATGCGTGCTGATCGAGACCGATCACTCGGATTACAACTATGCGGGGTTCGAGAGTCGCAGTTCGTAGTGGACACGCGGAACGCTACGCGTGGCATCAAGAGCCTGAACATTGTCCACAGCTGATGCGGGCTTGTGCTCCTGACTTCGACTTTTTCCGGGGAATGACAGACCTACTGTTTAGATCGACGGAGACTACCGAATGGGCGTTACCAGTCAACCGGGGAACGAAGCGCTCTCGAATTTACTGTGAAATAGAGCTGGCAACCGATGAAAAGACGTTGTTAGCGTTCGCACCAATCAGACGGATGGTTCCCACCACGATCACCAACACCACCGCGAGCATAACCGCGTACTCGGCGACGTCCTGTCCTCTCTCATCCGACCACAGCTGG
>DATHPO010000273.1:0-6395 GCA_035483835.1 Terriglobales bacterium | reverse complement strand
GTTCTAAACAGGAGATGCAAGGGTGACTAAATCGGACAGCAAAAGCGTACGTGCCTGGGAAGAGCGCATCACGATCCCGACCTACCCGGAGCAACTGCCCGACAAAAATCCGATGTTCTTTGAGAAGCGGGTCTACCAGGGCAGCAGTGGCAAAGTATACCCGAACCCAATTACGGATCGCGTCTCCAATGAGAAATCAGAGCGACCGTACAACGCAGTCTTTATTGAAAACGAGTATGTGCATTTGATGATTCTTCCGGAAATTGGCGGACGAATTCATGTTGGCCAGGACAAGACAAATGGCTACGACTTCTTTTATCGGCAAAACGTAATCAAACCGGCTCTGGTTGGGCTACTCGGCCCATGGATTTCCGGCGGTGTCGAATTCAATTGGCCACAGCACCATCGCCCGTCCACCTTCATGCCCGTACAACACCTGATCGAAAATGCCGCAGATGGAAGCGCCACCGTCTGGTTGAGTGAGCACGAACCCATGCGGCGCATGAAAGGAATGGTTGGTATCTGCGTGCATCCAGGCAAATCCTCGATCGAAGCGAAAGTCCGCGTGTACAACCGGACTCCTTTCGTACAGACGTTTCTGTGGTGGGCCAATGTCGGAATTCGAGTGCACGACCAGTATCAGGCGTTCTTCCCGCCGGACGTTACCTATGTGGCAGATCACGCCAGACGAGCCATTTCGTCGTTTCCAATTGCCAGAAAGTTCTACTACGGCGTCGACTATAGAAAGGGTGTCGACATCTCCTGGTACAAGAACATTCCAGTCCCCACGTCGTACATGGTTACCGAATCGAAATACGATTTCTTCGGCGGATATGACCATCAAAAGGAAGCAGGCGTGGTTCACTTCAGCAACAGGCATACTGCCCCCGGAAAAAAGCTCTGGACTTGGGGTAACGCGGAGTTCGGATATGCATGGGATCGAAACCTAACGGACTCTGACGGGCCCTACATTGAGCTCATGGCGGGAGTGTTCACCGACAATCAGCCTGACTTCTCCTGGCTCTTCCCCTATGAAACCCGCACCTGGAGCCAGTTCTGGTATCCGATTCAGCGAATCGGACCCGCTAAGAACGCCAACCGGTTGGCTGCAATCAATGTGCAACCGAGCGGTGGAAAGCTGAAACTCGGGGTTTGCGTCACAGAGAGATTCGAGAACGCGAAAATGCTCGTCACAGCGGGCGGGAAGACGCTTTTTCAGGATGTCTGCAACCTGGAACCTGGGCAACCCTATCTGCAAGAAGTAAATGCTCGCGCCGATGCTGCCGTCCAGGTGCTTACCAGCGTAGGTCGAGAGATCATCCACTACGCTCCGCCAGACGCACGGAGTGCGGCCAGTGTTCCTGAACTGGCGACAGAGCCTCCGGCACCCAAAGCCATTGCTTCAAATGACGAGTTGTACATCACGGGTCTACATCTCGAGCAGTATCGACACGCAACTCGATATCCAGAGCCGTACTGGGAAGAGGCGCTTGAGCGTGATCCGCTGGATAGTCGATGCAACACGGCGCTGGGACGGCTCAAGCTCAAACGTGGACAATTGTCTGAAGCCGAAAGTCACTTTCGCCGTGCTGTTCAGCGGCAAACCCGGCGGAACCCCAATCCTGTCGACGGCGACGCGTACTACTATCTCGGCTTAACGCTGCAGTATCAGGATCGTTTGGAAGAAGCATATGCTGCGTACTACAAAGCGACTTGGAACTACTCGTGGCAGTCAGCTGCCTACTACCATCTTGCGGAAATAGAGTGCCGCCGACTGGAATTCGAGCGCGCCCTCGAACATCTCGCGCAATCCACGCAAACGAATATCGACAGCCTGAAGGCGCGTAATCTTCGGACCGCTATCCTTCGCCGGATCGGCAGGATTCCGGAAGCAACTGCGCTAGCCAAAGAAACGCACAATTTGGATCCGCTCGATATCTGGTCCCGACATGAATTGCTCCTGCTTTCATGCGGAAGTCTGAACCAGAAAGAAATCCAAGGGCCGCTTAGTGCGAGAAGGGTTGATACCGAACTCTACCTCGATCTTGCATTCGATTACATTGCACCGGGTTTCTGGTCTGACGCTCAAGGTTTGCTTTCGGCATATGTGGAGAGCTCGGGACAGCAACCGTATCCCATGATGCGCTACCTGCTCGGTTATTGCATGGAAAGAACAGGCAATCACCCCGAGGCGGCATTGGAGTGGGCTGCGGCAGCAAAAGTTTCATCCGATTACTGTTTCCCAGCACGGATCGAAGAGATGATCGTGCTACAGGCGGTTCTGTCCGCTGAACCATCCGATGCCCGGGCACACTATTACCTCGGCAATCTGTTCTACGACAAAAAGCGGTACCACGAAGCGATTCGCGAGTGGGAAGCGAGTGTAAAGCTGGAGCCGTCGTTTGCAATTCCTTGGCGAAATCTCGGGATTGCCTACTTCAACGTTCTCAAAGATGCGGCTAAGGCGCTCGCCGCGTACCAGAATGCGTTCAAGGCAAATTCTGCGGATGCGCGGCTGTTGTACGAATTTGACCAACTGCGAAAACGCACTGGTGCTGGCGCCTCTGAGCGCCTCGCAATGCTGGAACATCATCCCGATCTGGTTTCGCAGCGAGACGATTTGACAGTGGAGCTTATAACGCTTCTAAACCAGTGCGGACGTCCGGAGAACGCGCTGCAGATGCTCCTATCAAGAAGATTCAACCCCTGGGAGGGAGGAGAGGGCTTGGTGTCGGGCCAGTACGTGTGGGCTCATATTCTGATCGGCCGCTCCTGGCTGGAGCGGGGCTATGCTGAGCAGGCGTTGCAGCATTTTTCAGCCGCAGGAGTGTATCCGCAGAATATCGGCGAGGGCAAACACCTACTGACCCGCGAAACCCATTTGGATTACTTTTCCGGATTAGCGCTATCCCACATGGGACGCGAGAAGGAGGCTCATGAACATTGGACGCGAGCAGCTGTCACTGACGATCCAATCACCTGGCTTAGCTACTTTCGGGCGATGAGCCTCGAAGCTCTCGGCAGGGAATCGGAAGCCACCACGCTCCTGAAAGACATGCGCGCATTTGCCGAGCAGCGCAAGGGCCAGGAGGCGAAGATCGATTACTTCGCAACCTCACTTCCCAATTTGCTTTTGTTCGAAGATGAGCTTCAGAAGAGAAACGACGTGGAGCACCTTTTTGTCCTGGCCCTAGCCGAGCTCGGCTTACGAAATACGAAACGTGCCAAGGAACTGTTTAAGCAGGTGCTGTCGCTCGACTGCAACCACCTCGCCGCGCAACTCGAACAGCAAGCCCTTACCAGGGTGTCCGACGCGGCGACAGTCCGGCGTTGAGGAGCAAATGAAACAAAAAGGGCAATTTCGATGATCGGCGCTGGGACAGAACAGGTGACGGTATCAATGCGCGCCGATCACTTTGATATTGCCTACATATACGCCATTTCTGCGGTTGCAGCCCTTGGGGGATTACTGTTCGGGTATGACTGGGTTGTAATCGGCGGCGCGAAACCCTTCTACGAGAAATTCTTTAGCTTGAGCGACCCCTCCCAGCAAGGCTGGGCTATGAGTTGTGCGTTGGTCGGTTGCCTGATCGGAGCACTAGTGTCCGGATGGTTGAGCGATCGATTTGGCCGCCAACGCTTGCTCATCGCAGCCGGGCTGGTTTTTGCAATTTCTTCCGTTGGAACGGGGATGGCGTCTTCCTTCACCGTTTTTGTGCCCTGGCGAATCGCGGGGGGATTCGCGATTGGAATGGCGTCCAGTCTTTCTCCCATGTACATCGCGGAAGTGGCGCCCGCGCAGTTTAGAGGCAGGCTGGTTTCACTGAACCAGCTGACGATTGTGATTGGCATTTTGTTGGCACAGATCGTCAACTGGCTGATCGCACGGCCGGTTCCACCCAATGCCACTCCTCTCGAAATTCTTCAGTCGTGGAACGGCCAGGTGGGATGGCGCTGGATGTTTGGCGTAACTGCGATTCCGGCCTTGCTGTTCTTCATCGCGATGTTTCGGGTACCGGAGAGCCCCCGATGGCTTGCTAAGAACGGCGCACACGAAAAGGCGAAGCAAGTCCTATCCCGGATCGGCGGCGAGGCATACGGGACGCAGGCATTGGCCGAGATCGATGCCACCTTGGCCCAAGACACAAACCGGGTGAATCTCCGCGCGCTGCTCGATGGCCAGATGCGGAAGGTATTGCTGCTCGGGGTCGCGCTGGCAGTGTTGCAGCAGTGGTGCGGGATCAATGTAATTTTTAATTACGCTGAGGAGGTCTTTTCCGCTGCCGGATACACGGTCTCCGACATTCTTTTCAATATCGTCGTTACTGGTACGGTGAATCTCATCTTCACGTTTGTTGCGATTGGTTTTGTGGATCGCTATGGAAGACGAGTGTTAATGCTAACTGGCGCCGCCGGTCTGACGATCATCTACACGGTCCTTGGTGGTCTGTATTACGTTCACAGTCGTGGCGTTCACATGCTCGTCCTTGTTGTCGCCGCCATCGGATGCTATGCCATGTCGCTCGCACCCGTGACCTGGGTGGTCATCTCAGAAATTTTTCCGAACCGCATTCGAGGCGCCGCGATGTCGGTGGCCGTCACTGCGCTCTGGGTAGCAAGCTTCATCCTTACGTATACCTTCCCTATCTTTAATCACGTATTGGGCGCTGCCAACACATTTTGGATCTACGCCGCCATTTGTGTGGCTGGTTTCATTTTTATTAAGGCCCGCCTACCGGAAACCAAAGGCAAAACTCTCGAGCAAATCGAAGGACTATGGAAGTGACATGCAGTTTTGAGATTCGCGGACCACGATGCTGACCTGATGATTGCCGTCAGGCAGAGGAGCGAGATTTTTGATTCCTGATTGAAAAGCCACAGGCACTGACAATGACAACGTTGATATCCGATCCTGGTTCTGTATCAGCTGGCACCCGTGGAATCGCAGCACGGTTCCGGGCAGTCTATGGAATGAATCCACATCGAATATTTCGTGCCCCGGGGAGAGTGAACCTGATTGGGGAGCACACTGACTATAACGACGGCTTTGTGATGCCCGCGGCCATTGGATTCTATTCCCATGCAGCCGTGGGGAAGAGAGCCGACCGCACACTCTGCATCTATTCTGAGCAATTCCAGGAGACTGTCGAGTTCAAGCTGGATCATCTGGCCGGAGCTCCACGCAAACACTGGAGCGACTACATCCGCGGAGTGGCCGCCATTTTGCTGGAGGAGGGCCATCCCTTAGATGGTGCCAACCTCCTTGTCGACGGACAGGTACCAATAGGGTCTGGCCTCAGTTCGTCGGCGGCCATTGAGGTCTCCACTGCGCTGGCATTGACTTCACTCAGTGGAATCACAGTCCCACTCGTCGAACTGGCACGATTGTGCCAGCGAGCAGAGAACACCTACACCGGCGCCCGCTGCGGCATCATGGATCAGTTTGTATCTTGCTTCGGCAGGCCGGATTGTGCACTGATGCTCGATTGCAGATCTCTGGACACAACGTACCTAAAACTGCCCTCCAATGTTCTTCTGGTCATTTGTAACACGATGGTGAGACATGAGCTCGCGGCCGGAGAATACAACCAGCGGCGGGCATCGTGCGAAAGATCCGTCGAGGTCATCAGTAAGTTTCTTCCTCACATTCGCGCATTGCGGGATCTCACTCTGGATGAGCTCGAAAAGCATCGCGGCGAGATTTCAGAGGTTGACTTCCGCCGGTGCCGGCACGTCATCACCGAGAACAACCGGGTGAAGGAGGCGCAAGACGCTCTGCAGCGTTCTGACCTCATCCGCTTTGGACAGCTAATGTACTTATCCCACGACAGCTTAGATTGCGATTATGAGGTGAGCTGCAGGGAACTAAATCTGATGGTTGATCTCGCGCGAAACGCGGAAGGAGTTTATGGGGCACGAATGACAGGCGGCGGATTCGGAGGATGCACGATTAATCTAGTTGAACGCGAAGGAGTCACGGAATTTCAAAAGAGGGTTGCGCGCAAATACGAAGAAGCAACGCGGTTGTCGCCGCAAATTTTTGTCTCACAGCCAGCTGAAGGAGCCTCAGAACTAACGCTTTAAGGGGCACTCACTTGCTTTGCAGTTCCATTTCGAACTTCAATACAATCAATAAGAGTGGTCGAACTACCGGGCAATTCGGCAGTTCTACGCGAGAGTCCTGCGCATCTGGAGGGAATGGCTGAGCCGCCGCACAGGTGCAAAGCCGCTGACCTGGGAGCGGTATAGCGCAATACTGCACCAGTACCCGCTTCTGCGGCCTCGGATCACACACACCTGGGTGCGAACAGGGAGTCACGCTTGAAGAACCCACTGCGGGAAATCTGCACGGTGGGGTCCGTGAGGGGAGAGAACTAACTGAGCCAAGGTTGACC
>DATHPO010000272.1:0-25960 GCA_035483835.1 Terriglobales bacterium | reverse complement strand
CCGTTCTCAGAAACATCCGCACCAGATTTGACAAGGTGGCGGTTTTCCAAACCGCCGCCGACCCGGGTGGCTCTCACGGATTTATGCCTCCGTGACAGGCGGGGACCGATCGGAGCAGTTTCGCTGTTGTTTCGCTATGGGGGAGCGCTTGCACTCGGCGTTAGGTTACCGATTCCCAGAAGAATTTGAACGACAGAGCGCTGAAAATTCTGCAGACTCTCCGGGGGCAACCGTGGAGTTTGTTGTGGACAGTGGGAACAATGAGAACGAGAAGAGGATTGCTACTGAGCTATCTGGGGAAGAGGACTCAAACGCCGTCCTCTTCCCCAGACCCCTTCTCCTGCTAGGAGATACAAACCAAGACTGACTACAAACTGCCAGGTGTGCCCTATTTTTTGTCTCACTACAGGGGTTCATCCCAAAACTTGGGAACAAGTTGGGAACAAACACTGACGAATACCGTGTAAAACCGCGATGGATGACACCGGAGAATGCTAGACGAACCAACTACTTATCGTTTCTGCTGTTGCCTTGGGCCTTTGAGTGCCATTCGGATCGTTCTTATGTCGAGAAACATCCGTTGAGGGCCACTCTCGGCGGTGCCCGCCAGAGCGACGAAACCATAGCGCGCATACCAATCGACCCGGTCCCGATATGCGTCCGTAATAATGCAGCGGCATCCCACATCGTCTGCAACTCGAAGTGCGATTATGAAGGCTTCGGAAATGAGGGCATGCCCGAGGCCCCTTCCTGAGAATCGCCGATCTACCGCAAGGCGTGCGAGTAAGATTAGCGGCAAGTCGTATGGCGGAAGCCCGCGCACATATTTCTTCGGGAAAGCGTCTCGTGGCACACTCGCTGTCGCAAGAGTGAAATATCCAATCACGCTGAGCGCAGCCTCCTCATCGAGCGCCACATAAGTTACTCCGATGGAGCTTTTCTGCTGATTCGCCCAGGCATGACGCTTGAGATAGTTGTTAAGCGCCTCATCGCCGCAATCGAAAGCCGCGACTTCATCCTGCTCTTCAATCCGACGTATGAGAACAGCCACTCAGCGTCTCATTGCCCGGATGAGAGTTTCCGTTGGATTAGCGGGTTCTCTCGATGCGAGATCGGCAAGACTCTCTAACTCGCGGGGTGTCCAAGGAATCTCCACACGTGGGAGTACAAGCTCAGGGGCGACACGCTCCAGGCGCGGAAACACCAATTCCTTTCGCTCACCCGTTTCAGTTTCACTAAAAATACGATGGCCGCGCTTTCTTTCCCAAACCGCCCAGCGGAACAATGCCAGGGCGTCAGAAAGAAAATCCGTGTTGCTGGTAAGCTGCAACTCTTGCTTTAGACCGCGGACCATGCGGTCTTCGGCAGGAGCCAAATCAGCCTGAAACTTTGACTTGCGCGTAGCCCGTTCGGGTTGCGGCTGTTTTCTAATTTGCTTCGTTTTTAGCGTCATCGTTCGATGATCCTTTTACAATCCGGAATAACTCTCATGCTACTAGATGCTGACCTAGAATTCGAGTCTTTTTGTTGGAGCCGGCCACCCTAAGATTCGACTCGTGACCCACGACAAATCTCGGTGTATCGCCTCATGCGATATCCGCGTTTCAATCCTCACGCCCTCACGAGCGTGAGCACAAAGCTGCATGTGTGCCCGAATTTTTGTCTCACTAAAGGGGTGCACCCCAAAAACATGGGAACAACTTGGGAACAAATATTGCCGAATACGGTGCAAAACCGTGATGCATAACGTAGGAAAATGCCAGACGAACCAGCTACGTAACGTTTCTGCTCTTGCCTTGGGCGCAGGAGGTCTGGAGTTCAAATCTAAACGCCCGACCACTCACTCACTGTTCTTTCAATTCACTCTTGTTGAGCGAGTTGCACGGGAGCCTGAATTGGATCCATCATGATCCAAACACCCTTGGATCCAGACCCAAGCCGTCCGCTATGCGTAACCGCGCGTGGCACGTCGTTCGTACGCAAGAGCCTCGAGCAGTTTTTCGGTCGAGAGCGTATTTTCAGCAGGAAGCGTTAGTTGCGGCTTGAGACGCCTCAGAATGTCCTCCGCCATGCGGAAACGGACGTTCGGTTCGAGGTCGAATCGCCGGTTGAGAAACGAGTCGATCAGCGCGCAATCCTCCGCAGAGAGACGAGTGGAGCCAAGAGGCGCAAGATTGGAAAATCTAAGATCCTGCTCGGGATGCCAGACAGGTCTCATGTCAGCAAGTGACGATTCGCGAACGACGAGCGACCCCACCAGCAAATCGCCGAGACGCTTATTTTCTTTGGTAAGAATTGCGCTCAAGACTCCTACCGCGTAAAGACTCGGCATCCAATCCACAATCCTCATCAGATTTCGGCCGATTGATTCAGCAGGCGTAAGCGGGCGACCCGAATCCTTGATGACGCGAATTTTCGTCCAGCGTTTTCCCGGCGTTTGTCCATTCCAGATGATCTCGAACACCGCGAAGTAACCAAAATAGAGCAGAAAGTAAAATAGGATCAGAAGTGCGGCGCCCCACACAGAAAAGTTCGGCCAGAATTTCGACAGCCCAGCTATGCTGAATCCGCCGCCGATGCCAACAACCAAGCCAACTGCGATCTGAATAAGCGTATCGAGCGCCAGAGCGATGAACCTGCTGCCGATTCCGGCGACTGCAAAATCTAGCGCAGTTTGCTCCGGAGTTTCGATGGTAAGCTTGTCGACAAATGACACTTGAGGATTCTTGCCGTCGAGCAAGTTCGAAGACATGATCACCATCCGTTGGTTGGAAAAGCGAAAACCGTACTGGGCTCGTCTCGACCAATTGGTGCAGCAATCCAGCCGTGGGATCGCTGCGCTCAGCCATAATGAGTTGAAGGAACTGGGCCTATTATATCGCCAAACCGCGTCGGATCTTGCGGCGGTGCGCGACGATGTTGGCAATCGGCAACTGACCGTTTACCTGAACCAACTCCTTGGACGCGCTCACAACCTGATTTATATGGGACACAAGCCCAAGGTGAACGCACTCGTTCGCTTCTACCGCGATGCGTATCCGCAAGCGTTCCGTGAAACGCTGCCCGAAACTCTTCTGGCAACCGCCATAGTTCTAGTCACCGCAGTCGCCGGATGGGTACTGACACTAAGGAATCCCGCGTTCGCCAACCGCCTGCTCGGCCCACACATGATCGAGACCATCGAGCAGCAGCACATGTGGACAGATTCAATCGTTACCATCAAGCCGTTAGCGTCTTCCGGAATCATGACCAATAATCTTTCCGTCGCGTTCAGCATGTTCGCGCTGGGAATCACTGGAGGTCTGGGAACGATCTGGATGCTGTTGGTGAACGGACTGCTGTTGGGGGTGATCGGGGCCGCCACCGCGCGTGCGGGGATGGCCTTACAGCTGTGGAGCTTTGTAGCGCCGCACGGCGCGTTGGAGCTGCCCGCAATCTTTATCGCTGGAGGCGCTGGATTGGAAATTGCACGCGGACTTCTCTTCCCCGGCCTGCTTTCTCGGCGTGATTCGCTTGAAAAAGCAGGAGGACGAGCGACGCGGCTTCTGCTGGGCACGATCCCCATGCTGATCGTCGCGGGCGTCATCGAGGGATTTTTTTCGCCGAGCTCGGCGCCAATGGCAATGAAGTTCGGCCTCGCCGCAGTGCTTTTTGCGGCCTTGATGACGTACCTCTTTTTATTGGGACGCTCGCCAGCGAAAGCCGTTACAGCAAATTTCTCTCCTTGATGTCCAAGTACTGATTAACCACCGCGGATGCCAGCAGCCCGGGAATGAGCTCGAAAGCAAAAACGCCGCGCTGGCGAAGCCCGCGCAAAAGCAAATCACGACGGTGGGCGATTTCGAGTGCAGCCGCGTGCCGGTACATGTCCGTGGTCGTTTCTGGAGTGGCTTGTGCTAGCACCGTAAGATCGGGTTGACTCATGGCGCTGAAAATAACTAGATGGCGGCGCGTAATCTGCATGGCATATTCAATCACTTCCGGCATGGTCGGCGTCTCGGCGAAATCTGTAATCCACACCACAAGGCTGCGCCTGTGTTGGCCCTCCAGAAGCGCGCGTGCCGCGCTCGAATGGTCTGCCTCGGAAGCTTCACCCCGAACCTGTGAAAGGCTATCAACAATTGTGCGAAGGTGTGTAGCCCCACGGCCCGCAGCTACTCTCTGTTGAACGGACCGCCCATACGCGAGCAAACCAACCTTGTCGCCACATTGCGTCGCCACCTGCGCGAGCGACAGTGCGGCATTGACCGCGTAATCGAGCTTGGAAAGCCGCAATTCGGTGCCCTGCTGCTGAACTTGCGCGCGAAGTAGGCGCCCCGCATCGAGCACGACCCACACCACCTGGCTGCGCTCAATTTCGAAAACACGGGTTGTCAGATTGTGGCGGCGAGCCGTAGCCGTCCAGCAAATATCACGGAGATCGTCACCCTGGCGATAATCGCGCAGGCTCTGGAATTCCCGCCCTTGACCGCGCTGGCGCCGCCTTCGTTTTTCCATTTCAACTTGCTTGCTGCGGATCAGGTACAAAGCGTGCTGCCGAGCCTGCTCAAGATCCGGAAGCACGCGAACTGTCTGGGAGATCTCGGCGACAGCCCAACGCTCGGCAAATCCGAACAGCGTTTGATAGCGCACGAATAGACGGCCCATCCGAACGTCGCCACGTTCGCGCGGCAAAATCGGGTAGTTCGTTTGCTCTTTACCTCCAGGAGCGACGACCATCTCCCGTACCGGGGGACCATCACAAAAGGAAGTTGGTGTTTCGTCAACCAAGCCACACCGAATGGCGGCGTTGCCGAAATTCTCAACCGTGACCGACACGTCAGACGCCGTCGCAAGTGAGGGAGAATGTTCCCAAACGCGGGATGCTTCGATCTGTCGTGGCCCGGGAAGACGAATAAGATCGACGACGAATGCCGCAACTACAAAGAAATCCCATAGGAAGAGCGCGGCAATCATTCTCGGCGACCACCATGCCGGCACGACCCACAGCACCCCTAACAAGAGCGCCACAAAGAAGCGCGGACCGAAGCCGAATGGCAATTTGCCGAAAGGCACCAGGCGCGCTGCCGCTTCAGGCGGGGCGAAGGGACGCCGCTCGTTCATCGCGATGCTCATCATTTCCGTGCGACTCATTTTGGCACTTCGACGGCGCTGATTACTTGCTTGATGACCTGATCCGAGGTCAACCCTTCAAGATCCGCTTCGGGTTTGAGCAAGATACGGTGCCGCAGCACCGGGAGTGCCGCATTTTTTATATCGTCGGGCAACAAATAGTCGCGCCCGTCCATTCCCGCCAAGGCGCGAGCCGCGAAGAAGAGTCCGATCACTGCGCGCGGGCTCGCTCCGAGAGAAATTGCCGGCCAATCGCGAGTGCGTCGCGCGATTGAAACTACATACGAGCGCAGCGCCGGTTCGACTTGCACATTCGCGATCTCCTGCCGTGCCGCCGGAAGCAGCGCGAGATCGAGAGGCGAGAGTTCAATTTCGTTCACTCGTCGCGAGTCAAATCCTGCCTCGTATCGCGAGAGGATTTCGACCTCGTCTTCTGCGGACGGATAGCCGACGTGAATTTTCAACAGGAACCGATCGAGTTGTGCTTCAGGCAGCGGATACGTGCCCTCGAACTCAATTGGATTCTGCGTGGCAAACACCGTGAAGTTTTCGGGCAACGGATACCGAACGCCGTCGATCGTCACCTGACGTTCCTCCATAGCCTCAAGAAGCGCTGCCTGCGTCCGCGGCGACGTGCGATTAATTTCATCAACCAGAAGCAAATCCGTGAAAACGGGCCCTCGATGCATCGAAAATGTGTTCTTGCTCAAATCGAAGACGTTAGTTCCGGTCACGTCGGACGGCATCAGATCGGCCGTGCATTGCACGCGCTGAAAGCCCAGACCACAAATGCGCGCCAACGATTTTACGGCCAGGGTTTTCGCGAGGCCCGGAACGCCTTCCATCACGGCGTGGCCACCGCACACCAGAATGAGCACGAGTTGATCCACAACCTCCCGCTGCCCGATGATGACCTTTGATAATTCGTTGCGAACGTGCGCTGTGAGCGCGGAAAGGTGTTGCACGGTTAATTTTTCTCCTGGTGGAATCGCGATCGAACTTCGAGTCTTCGCGCGTAGCGTTCTAAATCTTGCACCAAATGGAGAGCTTCGCGAGACCGCATCTTTGTGGTACGGCTTGCGGTCGCCGCGCGGCCCAGCACGTCTTCCGTTTGAAAGCTCTTCCAGCCCAGACGCGCCTCCGCGGCTTGAGACAACTCTGCGTCGGGCGTGTCACTCGGCAATCCCAACTGCTGCGCAAGCAAATAACGAAGCCTCAGGTGGGAAACGGAAACCGCCGCAGCACCCGCTCCCGCGCGCTCGTACAAGCCACCGAGAGTATCCACAAATTCCAGCGGCGACAACCTCGAGACCACGGGCTGGCGATACACCGGACCGCTACGCCGGCCGAACGTAAAAATCACCGCAACGACGACCAATCCGATTTGCGTCAGACCCCACCTCAATGATGTCTGTCGCGCGTAGCTCCAAAGCGAACTGCGCTGGCCGTGAAAATATTCATCCCAATAAATCCGGTAAGGACGGCCTGCCGACCAGTTGGAAACGGAGTTCAGAAAGAAGGCGAGATTATCATCCCGTGGAATTCCCGCGTTCGTAAGCGGCGTCGAGCCCGCCCACCAATATATTTTTCCATCCCCGAGGCTCCACGAAACAACTGCGCGTGAATCGGCATCGCCGTACAGCGCAAGCTGTGTTTCGTTGAGCTGGCCCCAATACGCCTGTGGCTGAAGGGTGATATGCAGCGCGTCTTGATCCACGCTGCTGGGAAGGTTAGGCGAATAGGAAACCCACTTGGGATCAGGCGGGATCCAGGAAATATTCGCGTCTGGGAAAAAGCTGGAGATATTCGATCCGGTGAACAACACGTGCCCGCCGTCATCCACGAAATCGATAATCGCCTGACGTTCCTTCTCTGTAGGAAGCTGGGTCGGGTCCGCAAGGATAAGCAGGATATTGCTCTCATCGGTCGGAAGCTCGGAGGGCGCGTCCTCCCAACGGTGCACCGGATACCGCAGTCGCGAAAGCAGCACGTAGGCGGCTTCGGCGCCGGCTGGCTGCGTCGAATACGTCGAAGGTACCGGCGACGTCGCTTGATCTTCTGGCGGCGACAGCGCCACCGAAGCTCCAAGCATCAATAGCAGCAATACGCCACCGATGATCAGGAGCTTGCGGTCAGAGCCCGCTATTCCAAGGGGCATCCGAGCGCCTCCAACTGGCGGAGCGAATCGCTAAAGTCTTCAGGCCTGGCTTCTCGTTTCGCGTACCAAATCCGCTCCATTCGCGACGTTAACGCTGCGAGTGGTTCCTTGTAGCTCTCCCGCGAATCGCCCGCTGCGGAACGCGGTGCCTTCACCAGACGAAGATATTCCCGCGGCGTCTTGGTGCGGTCACGCGTCAATGCCCCTGTCTCTTCTAGGCGCGCAATTCCGGCCCAATACGCGGAATGAACAGCTTCGCGAAAATCGCCCCGTGTCGCCGCTTGCCTTGCTGCTCGAATCCAATCCTGCCAAGTGCGCGTCGGCACGGCCGATGACGCCGGCTTGAAAGAATTCCTGTCGCTTCCTCTGCTGAGATAGCGGAAAACGCAAAGCGCAACGAACGCTACACCGGCTATGAGCAACAGCCAAAATAGAAACTCTGCTCCCATCGGATGCCGCGAAATATTCTCGAACAGTCTCAGAAACAACCGACCGAGCCACGCCGCCACCCGCTCGCGGAAAAGGTCCAGCGCACTTAGCGGATGCGCTCCTTCGAATCCCGGCCCGGCCAGGATTTTATTCAGTTCGGGCCGCGCGGATGCGGGGTTCGTTGCGTTCCCCTGCGCGCTTTCGATCTCCACCTCGAGCTGTTCAACCCATGTTTCGGCTTTTACAGTCGAAGATGCGCTCAATCCGTCACACAAAGGTTTCGTGGAAATCGAGTACGTATGTTCTGAAGTGGAAACGTTCCAGGCGGCAGGTACGGACTTGCGAAGCTCCTCAATTTTGGCGGCGGATGGTTTCCCTTGGAGCGCTATATCCAGCCTATGCAGCTCCGCAACAAACGAAGTGACATTGTAAATTTTCGCTGTCGCACTCTGTGGGCCAGAAACGCCCGCGGATTGCGGGCCAGCTGACGCGCCGCAGCAAATTGCGCCGCACAGAACGAGGAGAATCGGAAAGACGCAAGGTTTCATTCGTAGCCGTCTGAGCCGGTCCCGGAAGGGCTCACGAAAGCATCGAAGGCAGTGCCGCCGGCGCGGGTGCGACAGCTTCATTGGGATTCATCATCATCTGCAAGTCGAAAGCTTCCTTCCTGACCCGCAAGTCATAGTAAAAAACTGTACTCGCGATCGTGAAAATCGGAGTCACAAGAATCGTCGCGACAGAAGTCCCGCACTGGCTCAACGCGAGCCAGGTTCTCGCCATCCCAGGATTTTTCGCGGACATGGCGACGGCAATCAAAAACGGGAAAGCGAGCAGCAGGAACATCCCGTAAAGAACAGCAAAATACAAACAGTAAATTACGAAAGCTCGGCCCGCATTATCCTTCGTGAGTTTGAAACTCCGTTCGAGTGAGTCGCGCGGCCCAAGATTTTCGAGCAACGCCGCGGGTACACAGGTACTGAGCCGACAAGCCATGTAAATGCCTGGCACTATCAGGAGAATGAATCCCGCAAGCATTGCCAAACCGTTCAGCATCGACACTCCAAACAGATTTCCGGCTTGACCGCGCATCCGGCTCAACGAAGCGCTGATCGAAGTAGGCCGCCCTAAATAGAGGTCGGAAACCGCATACACCGTGCCGCCGTGGGCAAAAAGGTAGGCCACGAAATAGACGATGACGCCGACGAGTCCGAGGATTATCAGAGTAACGCCCAGCGAAGTCGAAACAGAACTCGCGACGTTGGCAGCTCTGGCTCCCTTCATGAACGTCTGAGCCAAATTAAACGCGAGAACCATCAACTGCGGAATCGCGATGATGCCGGCGAACAGCAGGAAATTTCGCCGATAGAGGGTAAACGTGCGATCAAGGATTTCGCCAAGCGACAACGGACGCAAATCCAGCTGTGGCATCGAATCCTCCCGGGAGGGTCGGGATGTTTGTCAGCGCGGCACTTTACCAAAAGATGCTGAGAAACGCGAGGGTCAATCTTGGCATTTCTTGCCCGCCGGTCCAAAACGCCAGCATGAGCGGCTGACATGCTCAATCGAATGTACTTGGCTGACCCAAATCAAATCGTCGCGAACACTACGCTGGCCTCAAACTGTTCGCGCGGACAGTTGTCACAATCGTCTCACCTGATACATGATCACCTCGCGTTGAAGATTCGCCCAGCCAGCGCAGTTTCCACGGCCCTGAGCACGTGGAATCGCGATTCCGTGTATCTCGCCTAAGGAGCGTTCGAAATGAATGCACGTAGAGCCCTGCTCGTCGGGGTGTGCCTAGCCACGTCTGCGGCAGCGCCGGCAGTGCATGCGCAAGGCTGCGCTTCGGGACAAGATGCCGCGGTGGAATGCTTTGTCGGGAACGCCGTCCGCACAAACCTCATTTCCCTGCAATACGGAATGAGCATGTCCCAGTTCAAGCAGTATGGCGTATCCGTTTCGAAGATTATTCAGACGCAACCGACGTCTCTGGTTGTGGTTGGATTGGCGAGCGCGGTAGCCGATGCACTTCCACCTACAAATGCGGACGGCTCGGCCAATCAAACTGCTCAGGACACCGCGATGAACTCCATCGTGGACGCTGGAATCACGAATAACTTTCTCGCCGTACCTGCCGAAACCAATCCGCAAGACGTGAAATGGTTTTCGCTCGATCTCGTGCATGCGATGAATGTGGATCACGGCATACTACTCTCGCCCGGCACCATGCTGCGCGTGATTGATTCCTACGTCGTGAGTTCCACTACAAACGGCACGGTCAATTGGACGCAAGCGAATTCCGGTGTCGCGGCAATGATCACGAATTTGTCCAGCTCCGGCCTGCTGAAGCTCCCAACAGCCATTACCACGGCACAGGCCATCCAATTCGCGCAGTCTCTGGCGCAAATAACCTGCGCGTACAGAACCGCGACAGGCCGTTCGACACTCTAGAACGAGCGTTGCGAGCCGATTCACAGGCCCTAGTAACCGTTTGAAACACCGCCGCTCATTTCGCGTCGGTTGCGAGCATTGAATGCACTATCCTGTACATCCAGCTCCCGAGAGACAACTTATGGCGAACACTTCTGTTGCCGGCAATTCGTTCCGCGCAGCGCGCCGCAGCACGCGCCGCGATCAAGCTATCCTCATCACCGTGTCCGGAGTCGATTCCCGTCGCGGACCGTACAGCGAGAAGGTCTCGACTCTGACGATCAGCTGCCACGGTTGCAAGTACCCGTCGAAATACCAAGTTTTGCCCGAAGCTTTAGTAACCCTCGAATTGACTCCAGAAAAGGACGATGCTCCAAAGATGTCCGCGCGCGGCCGCGTGAAATGGGTCCAGCGCAATGGCGAATCGGGCGGTCCCTTCTACACTGCGGTCGAATTCGAGGATCCCTATAACATCTGGAAGATCGACTCGCCTCCGGAAGACTGGCTGCCATTTTGTGGCGAGCGAAAGCGCACCGCCGAACCCCTGCAGGCCAAGCCTTTCGCAGTTCCGCGGCCGGAGTTAACCGCAAAAATTTCAGAACCTAAAAGTGCCGCTCTCGTGAGCTCGGGCGAAGCCATGCTCGCTCAAGAGATGCCCTCCCGCAATCGCGCCGTTGGCCAATTGATGGGCGGATTCCAGCAGCAGATGGAAATAATGATTTCGGAGCTCGCGGCAGCCGCGGTTCGTGAGAATACGACCTCCATACTGAATGAGATCCGTTCGAACCTGCGAGACGACGCGAAAGCTATTTTTAGCGACGTGGCTGCGTCCCAAACCACACATTGGGTGGAGCAATCCCTCAAGCAAACCCAACGTGCCAGTCAGGAGAACATTCGAGCGCTGCACTCCCAGTGGACAAAAAAGATTGCAACAGACCTGGGCCAATCTCTGCAGCAGGTAGAAGCACGTCAACGCGAAGTCGAAGCGCTCTCCGAAACGCTATTTGCCAACGCCCTCGAACGCCTGCAGCGCAACCTCGAGGCATTCCAAAAAGACGCGGTGGAGCGCATCGTGGTGCGCCTGAAAGATCGCATGGCGCCCGCGTTCCGCGACGCCCAAACCCTCGCCACTGATCTGACGAAACGCAAAGACGAATTGGAAGAATCCCTTGCTGATGCGTCGGAAAAATCCTCGGCCAGGCTTGCGGAGACATGCGAGCGCCTCGAAAAACAGTTTGAAATCGTCATGCGCGCGCGGCTGGACGCCGCTCACGAAGAGCTCGAACGCGTTGCGGTCGGCGTCACCGATTCGGCCGTCGAAAATATGCGCGAGGCTTCCGACCGGTACGACGCGGAGACGCAGACGCGTTTGCGTGAAGGCTCGGATCGCATTCTCGATTCCGCGCAGAAGTCTCTGGACCAAAAGGCGGCGGGAACCTCCAACGATTTCGCGAATGAGCTTACGCATTACAGCCGCAGTCACTTGGAATTCGTCAGTGGCGCCATTGCTGAACTGGCTAAACGAATCGCGAAACTATCAAAAGACTGACGGGGTTCATGGGGGCCCCAGGGGCGGAACGATGGAAGGCCAAATCGGACTCTCTCCTGATGTTCGACTTCTCCTTGAGCACAATCAGTGCGCGACCGAGTACTGCAACGAACCCGCGGCGATAGACTTCGATTCTCGGCCGTTGTGCCTGGAACATTTTCTGCCAGCTTGCATTGCTGAACTTGAATCGCGCAGCAATCGGCTGAGAAACCTTCCGTTCGACCCTGCTGCGACGGACGCGTTTAAGGATTTCATGGCTGCTTGCGCCAAACAGGCCGAAGAACTATCCAAAAAACTGGGCGAAAAACGAGTCGAAGAAGCGCGTTTCGCGCAACGGCACAGTGACGCCAGCCTCCTCGACTTTCTATTTCGCATTTCGCAGTTGAGCCAGCGGATACGCCGCGGCCCCCGTACGGTTTCGTCCGTGCCGATCTGGTTGCGTCGCGAAGACCCCTACCGCACCTGGCAAGAAGAAACCTGGACTGTCACGCTCAGCCGACACGGCGCCGGCGTGCTGTGCCACCGCCCGGTCGAGCAAGGCGGCACGGTTGTCCTCTGCCGAAAAGATAAGGGAAGCCGCGCCGCCGCCCGGGTCGTTTATTGCGGCCATGATGCGCAAGGTCGCAAACAGATTGGCGTGCAATTCTGCGACCGCGTCGACTTCTGGGACCTAGACTGAAATCCGCACCTCCAGCGCCACAGCCACCCTAGCGATGCTCTTCTTTGACCTGTCTTCTTTAGCACAGCGAAGGATCTCTTTGTCTTTCGCGCTCGGTAGCGCCGGCGTCTCGCCCGCTAACAATACCTTTTTGCCAGACGCACAGTCTCGCGATGCAGTAGCCATTCTAGAGGTATGATATCGATATGGCTGAAACGCAAACCGACCTCTGTGGAAAATGCGGCGCCGAGATTGATCCGAGCCGAAGAGTCGATTTCACGCTCAAAGACGGAACTCGCGTCTGCGATGCCTGTTTCGTCAAAGAAACCCCTCGACCCACGCGTCCCCAAAACGATTGGTCGCACTGAAAGCGCTCACTACTTCTCGAAATGCCTGTCTCCCAATCGATACTCCGCATTCGGGCAATAGTAGTGATAAAATTCAGCCACGCGCCCGTAGCTCAGCTGGATAGAGCATCAGGCTTCGAACCACCGCGGTAAAAATATCTCAAGTTCCGCATGTGCGAGTAACTTTGCACCGATGCCAAGCCTGCGACTGTCGCGTCGAACCCATAAATCACTGACCCATTCATCCCGCGTCATGGTCACGCCGACAATCTCTTCTGTTGAGATTGCTAGCCAAGCTGAGGACCAATTGGCTCACCGATGGGTACTTGAGAAACGGGACATCTCCTTCGGTCGCCTGTGGTCACAGGCGCCGGTGCCGTTCCTGAAGCATCATCTTGATGCCATTCTTCGGACGTAGAGTGACTAAGGGCAGCATTTCGATAGAGCGGTCTGAGGTTAGCCTCAGATGAAACCTCTGTGCGATTGTGGCGAGCAGAAGCGTGGCCTCCATCATCGCGAACCCGGCTCCGATGCACACGCGGGGGCCGCCCCCAAAGGGAAAATAGGCAAAGCGGGGGAGGCGGCCACTGCGAGTTGGGTCGTCGCTCCAGCGGTCCGGGTCAAATCTTTCTGATTCGCGATAGAAACGGGCATCACGGTGAGTTATCCATGGAATCATCAGCACATTCGTGCCCGCACGCAGACGATAGCCGTGAACCTCAAACTCGTTCAAAGCCTCCCGACCGATAACCCAGGCCGGAGGGTACAGGCGCATGGTTTCCTTCACGACCATTTCGGTGTAGGAAAGCGCCCGAAGGTCCGAAACCCCAGCGTCTCGCCCGTCCAGCACGCTACTCAATTCATCGACCAGCTTCGCTTCCACCTCCGGATGCCCAGCCAGCAGGTACCACGCCCATGAAAGTGTTACGGATGTCGTCTCGTGGCCGGCGATAAAAAGGGTCATCATTTCGTCGCGCACCTGTTCGTCGGTCATCTGGCTCCCGTCCTCCTCCTGAGCGTCAAGCAGCACTTGGAGCAAATCGGGTGAGTGACTGTTCGTTGTACGACGCGCTCGAATTATGGAGTAGATGACGCGGTCCAGTTCTCGTACTGCTTGGCGCAGGCGCATTGTACTCGGTAGCGGAACGAACTCCGGCAAGAAGAAACTTAGGTTCGGCATGGCGAGGAGCTGATTGCTCACGTGGCGGAGAGCGCAGCCTACTTTGTTGGCCTCTTCTGATACATCAGCGCCAAACAGGGATTTTGCAACGACAGTAAGGGTGACTGCCATCATCTCCTCATGCACGTCGCGCGTCTGGCCGTCTCGCCAGCCGTCCAGCATGTGCCGAGTTGAATTCACCATCGCTTGCGCGTATCTCGCAATGCTGTCATGCCTGAACGAGGGCTGAGCCAACTTTCGCTGCCTTTGCCAGAAGGCACCTTCGCTGGTCAGCAGTCCATTACCCAAGACTCGCTTTAGGACGTGATAGTTCCGTGATTTCACGAAGTTCGACGCGTTCTTCACCAACACGTGCTCGATGCCATCGGGGTGCGTGAGAAGGCACATGGGAACATTGAGGAACCGGAAGGAAACGACATCGCCGTGTTCCCGAACACAACGGATGAAAAACCCAAACCAGTCACCCCGCGAAAAGTCGAGAGCGTTACCGAGCAGAAAGCGCCCTTTCGGTCCAGGCGGTACCATCCGCTGAGGTTGTGTGGCTGCTTGCGTCATCGTGTCTCCCGTTATGATACAACCCTTAGCCCACACCTATTTCTTCGAAGCGTCTGTGGTTCCTCTAGCTGTTGGCGTGCCCCGCCGGCTGGTATCGGTTTTCCGTCACCACTGACCGTCCGCTGCTCGGCGATGATAGCGCCAAAAATACACGGCTAGGACCGCTAGGCAAACAAGCACCGCACAGCCAACGACGAGCCACTCTGGCACGTCGGGATACACAACTGCGTCGAGAACGCGCACCAGGAACGGCCCGTGTGCGGGTTCGATGCCAGCGCGACCTTCGAGCCACCCTTCAGCCACGGTGAGCGGGCACGACGGCCAAGGAACTAGCTCGATGACGATGGCATAGACGAGTGAAGCGATGTGCAGCGTTCGCAGAAAGCGATGGCGGCTCGTTACTGTCCAACCCAAGAACACCCAAACGCACCAAAGCAGGTGCAGGAACAAAACGGCGTCCACGAGTACACGTGCCGCGAGAATAGATGGTTACCTCTCGTTGCTGAGCGACCAACCAATTATCCGCTGAACTGGATTCAGCGATGCGAGAGAATGGCAAGCAAGGAGACCAACCGCGCCGCTGGACTCGCGTTGGTACGACCGACGACGATTGCTTCGCGATATCGAACGACGATGCGAAAAGAATTAATGAATGTCACCTTGGTTGCGCTCTTGTCGCTCGTACAAGCGGCTCCGATACAGGTGAAAGTAGAAAACCATTTGCTCGGGGAGACAGCCGAGCAGTTCTTTCTCGAGGGTCGCGAGGGAGTTCTGCTCAGTGCTTGTGGGACGAAAGATTTCGGGAAGCTACCTCGTTCGATTAAGAAAACAGCGAAGGAATATTGCGCGTGGCTCTCTAACGTCCGGCAGCGCATGGTCGGCGGCGAGAATGGCAGCTACAAGGACGAACTCAGCGCCGACGACACAAAGACGACGACCTATGTGTTTGCGGCCGGTAAGTTTGTGGCGGTCGAGATTCTTTTTATTGCGCCTGAATCAGCGAACAACAACCAAGGCAAGTCATTTGCGGAAATTCTCAGCGGGCTGAAAGGAACCTACGGAGCACC
This sequence comes from Terriglobales bacterium, assembly GCA_035483835.1. Lineage (GTDB taxonomy): Bacteria > Acidobacteriota > Terriglobia > Terriglobales > Acidobacteriaceae > JABDBE01. Next base: position 10,475 of record DATHPO010000272.1, on the reverse strand, counting down.
GAGCAGCGAAACTATCGTGCCGTATCACAACGTTTATGGTGTGCTCTTTGACCGTCACCAGAATCTCTGGTTAACCGAAAGCTACGTTATCCAGATGGATGAGCAACCGGGCGCCCACGGCTCGACGAGTGTAAATCTATGGACGCGGGAAGAGTATGACAAGCTGCAGACGGAGAAGACCACGAAACCGCCCCCCAGTCCCCTGAACTAACACTCTTTGCCGAGCCAATTCTCGGCAGCCCAACTTCTGAGCGATTGGTAATATTGGCTCACTGAAGGCGAAGTGGTTTTTGGTGTCGCGCAGCTCACAAGAACTGCTGCATCGGGCGGTCAGCTGGATTCGAACCGTGTGGATAACGGATTGCGAATCCTTGCGTGGACTTGGAGTGTCAAAGTTGTTTAGGCTAAGACGCCTCGACTGGAAGGCAACACCGTGGTCTGGGTCGCGACTGTTGCGGTATTTTTAGGCACCCTCGTTTGTGGGGTCCTTATACTTTTCTTTTTCTCTCAACGTGACTTGATTCGAGAAGCACTGAGAAACCCTCCGAACAAACGAATTGAGAGGCGGACCGTGGCCCGAGTTGAAGTGGAGCTTCTTAGCACGGATGCACCCTTCATAAACGAAATCGCCTTAACTGAGAACGTCAGCCGCGACGGTGCCCGCGTTGTTACCAAGTGCGGTGGCGACCAAACGACGGCGTGACAGTCAAATTGCTCCGGGAGGGTCTGCCCAACCGTGCGCGAATCGCTTACTGTAATCCCTTGAAGGGAGAGGTGTTTGCTATCGGGCTGCAATTTTCTTCAGCAGTTGTGAGTTGGATGGTCTGACTACAAAAACGTTAAAGTGCGCTTTCGGCTATTTACAGGAACTGCGTGCTCGGTTATTCGGTTCTCGCTCGCCCGCTCTTAAACGATTCTGGGCGCTCTCCGAGTGGAAGTACGAAGCCACGCTGCATGCCTTCGTACCGCCCCCCGCATGCGCGCGTGATGACAGCGCTTGCTCCTCCATGGACGAGACCAAGTCGCGTCTGCACTCAAAGAAAAGTAAACGTTGACGTAGAATGGCTGGCCTGAAAACGGCGGACAGGTGATGGCTCACCCGGCTGTCCTCTTCGCCTTCGTGTCGCGTAAGTGTTCCTTGTCCTGGTCGTTAAGGTTCCAGATGTGGTCTCCGTCGTTATCGGTAGAGTGCGTGACTTCAATCTCGGCATTGTCGGCCAACGCCAGCCGAAGGTCATTCCCGCCCAACATGGGCTGTGCGGCGACCGCCTTTTCGCAGAAGGGACAATACGCTTGAAAGGTCATAGAGTCCTACCTGTCGGCCTCATAGCTAAACGTTTAGGAAACAGAAAGCCGCGTAGGGATCTCCAAGCTCCCTATCGCGTTGAGCCGAGCTTTCCGTCTCGACGTGAATTACAACTGCCAGCCGCAGCCCTCACACTTGAATCGTTCTTGAGGTTTCACCTTGGTTGCTGTGCTTCCGCAGCGTGGACACTTCATCGTGCAAATGTGAGTCATAACGTCAATTTCTCCTGGCTTCTGACTTCCTTCAGGATTAGAGACATCGGTTTGAATTCTTGCCCAATTGGGGAAGCGTTGCGATTACGTGCCCGTGCGATTTCACATGCATTTCTGGTTCCACGACACTGAAGGAGAGCTTGCTAAATAGAATCAATCAGTTGAACTTTCCAGTCAGCTCGTTCGGAAACTCCGCTGGGCAACGTGACCTCTTTCAGTGACACAGTCAACGGTGGTTCCGGAACCAGAGGCTCACATCTCGCTCAAGCTGTGCATAGCGTTGCGCATGTCCGGAAGCGGAATGGTCTTGACCAAAGAGATTCTGTCTCCTAACCACCGTGCAATCTTCACAAGGTGTTTGGACTCCCAATTGCGCATCGTCCGGCAGGTCATTGCAGGGCTGCCCCTCCCAAGCGACTCCTACATCCTTTTGGGAGCGCCTCCGCCGACGGGCAATGCTTGTGCGCTGGACTCAGGGCGGGCACAGCCCCCAAGAGCGAGTGAAATGCGCAAACCAACCTCCTGCATCAATGAAACAGAACATCCGGCTCGATTCCGTGTCTGGATGAAGAACGGCGATCCGCAGTCTGTTTCTTCCACCTTTACCTGTTTTGTGCCGATGATTGATTGGAACAGGCGCTGGCGGAAATTCGAAAATGGGGACGAGCCAATTTGCGTTTGTGAGGATGCCGCCAGGGAAATGGGCATCGTCCGATAGCTTGGCGAGAGTTCCTGCGTCCGGCGTTCCGACGGTGCGCTTGAATTTCACCCTCGCCGTGAGCGACCCGGTGTTCCTACGCTTTGCTCCCCGGCAGGACGGGCGCCGAACCGAGTAAGCCTCGAACGCATTCAGCTAGCGCAATATTTTTATCCGGGGTAGCAGCGCTCGAACTAAGCTAAACGGAGACTGGCAAGCGATGCCCGAGCTGTGCTGCCACTCTTGTCAGGCACAATAATCAGTTCAAGTGCGCTCACTGCCGAGAGTTCGACAGTGTAGTCCTCTGTTTCCCGTACTGACTCGGGCGGACTGAAATTCCACTGTTGGCGTACGATTTCCCGGAAAGAATGTCCGGTGTCAGGACACCATCGCAAGACAAACTCTTGCGTGCGCGTATTCTCGCTATCCTCGAAAGCCAGCCGGATACGTCTGAGTTTTTGTGGCTCGTCGAAAATTAGCCGGATTGTCTGAGGCCCGGGGTTCGCCGCACGCCAGCCATGGTTTTCGGCTTCTAGCAGCGCCGATTCGATTGGATAGCCATCTTCTTCTGATGTGACCTCGACCACAGCCGTACGGTTCAGGTCTAGCCACGCTTGACCGGACGGCGGAACACTCGGAGGAGTGGAAAGCTGCCGCTTGCGCATCTCAATCCTTATTTTACTCCTAGCTCCGCTCCAGCCGCTGAGCGATTTGAAACAAGAATTTCGCCTACGACCTTCTCCGCGCAGCCGCCACGACTAGGAAACCGCCTACGAAATTAGAGCGGCTCTGCTATAGGACCTACGGTGTCAGCAAAGCCGCTCTCAGTCGAAAATAAGGTGCTGGTTTTGAGGGCGTTTCGGTCGACGTGCTGAGCAATCCTTGAACACACTTGACCACTCTGGTCATGCCGCGCGGCGCACTAACGACTAGCCGATACTTGAGTGCACCACAATACGGTGAAATCCGCAAACTGAGGCCGAACAATACGGATTCTAGTAAGCCTAGTACCCGTTATGAAGGCGACCCACGCGGGGATTCGAGCAGGGGACCAGGGTGTGGAATCGAATTGTCGTGGACCGAACGGCGGAGATAGCTTCGTGGGTTGATGACTGCAAGAAGATTCAGAGACGGGGCGTCACAATTTATGGATACTTCAACAATCACTACGCTGGATTCGGTCCTGCCTGTGTTCAACTTTTCCGCGATATGTGCATCAAAAACGGTTCCACGGTGGGTGCCTCGTTTAAGTCCGTGACGGGAGAGTGCGAAATAAAACGCGATGAGGCGACCTCGGAATGCTGATGCGCGCACTTGACAGAGGAGGGGGTTGAGAGCAGGCTTGGCGGAAACTTAACAAGAATTTGCAGCAGGCAAACGTCTGCCCCTTTCCGCGTGCCGTTTGCTGTGCGGCGAAAATAGGAGGTCTATATGCCGTATTTCCTCACTCAAGCTGCTTACACTTCCGAAGCGTGGAGCACGCTAATGCGTAACCCCCACGACCGACTTGAGGCGCTTCGCCCAGCCGTGGAGAAACTAGGCGGGCGAATCGTCAACGCGTTCTTCGCTTTCGGCGAGTACGACGTCGTCATAATTCTGGAGATGCCGGACGAAGCCAGCGCGGCCGCCTTGGCAGTTGCGGCTCACGGAGGCGGGTCGTTAAAGACAACCAAGACTACGCAGCTCATCACAGCCGCGGAAGGAGTAGAGATTCTAAAAAAGGCGGCGACGTGCGGCTATAAGCCAGTGACAGCGACAGCAGCGGCAGCCAAATAGGGTACGATCTGTTTCCTTATTGTCCTTCGGGGCATCGAGCTAAAGCTTCGTGTCCCTTCGGGTCGGTAAGAGCGGCGTCGTGGAACTCATTGTCCGATCGTCGGTAGTCTCGAAATTCTCTAACTCGCAGCTTTCCTTGCTCCCGCTCTCACTTTTGCCCATCGTCTTTTCGCGGCTACGGAAATCTTCGCTCTCGCCGCCGCTGACATGACTCTCTTTTGTGCTTTACCTAGGTTGCCCGCAGAGCTGCCGAGAACCTTAGCTGCGGCCTTTAGTCCGTTCAGTTGTCGCTGAAGCTTGGCGGCTTGCTTTTGGAGCTTCCGCTCCTCACGTCTGATTGCTCCGAGAATGTTCATTCAGATTAAGCCTTCGAATGGAATCTACCCCAAGCGCAGGCTGGGCACCAGGGACGTAACCTGCGAGGAACGTATCAAATTGCAGAAGTCTGCACCGGTTGTTTGACATTACGGACGAAGCCTAAGGGTCGTTAAACAATAAGCATCTCCGCTATCACTTCAAGAGATGCATAAACAGATACGTCAATGCTATCCGCAAATCGGCCATGGTCGATGCATACGAACCCGAAACCGTTTTGGATGCCTTCGAGCATAAAAAGTACGAAACCGTCCTGCGGATGGCATTGCCATACGCGCAAGCGGGAAATCCAGACGCTCAATGCACTGTCGCTCTGCTGCACGTCCGTTACCATGCCCTCCGGCGATTCCGTGAAGCGGTCTTGTAGGCAAGCGAATGCCGGGAACTCCTCATCGACTATTGGATGGGACAATCGAACACGGAGCTGGGGAGCCGGTATGCAAAGCAGTTGGTGGAAAACGGAAAACTCCGCGCAGAATGGGCCGAAAAAGTAGGGCTCGGCTTCGAAAATCCTAAGCCTATGATTTCGGAGCCGGAGCTAATTGCGCTACGTGCGCTACAAAATCAGGAGGGCGTAGTTGCGGCCTAGTGTCGCATCTCGGTATAGTTGAGGGACTTACGGAACGCGCCCGTAGCTCAGCTGGATAGAGCATCTGGCTTCGAACCAGAGGGTCGGGAGTTCGAATCTCTCCGGGCGCGCCACAACACCAAAACAGCGTGCTTTTAAACATTCACGCCGTTCGCGCGTGAATGGGACCACCTTTGGGACAACCCTCAAAATGCTTCGATCTGAAATCGGCCTTCGAACCAAAAGGTCGTGAGTTCGACCCTCTCCGGGCACGCAACTTTTCAACAGTTCTCAAGTGTGAGGAACGATCGTGTTACCGTAGGTTGCACCGCTGACCTATTCTTCGAACCGTCCGATCTCGCCCAAATGTGCGTCCTCCTTGTGAGCCGGGGAGTTGTCCGGTTGATACGGCGTTTATCGGGGAGCCTGTGGACAGTTGATTCAAACCGTCCTAGCCTACTCAAGATATGGGGACTCGCTCCTGGAACATTGCGTTTATAGTGTTGGGACTTTTGTGTTTGCTTATATCAGTGCCTGCGCTTCTCCACCACCACTATGAGTACTTTGATTATTTTGAAGGGGGCTGGGTTTCATACGTTTTTTTCCTGCTCTTTGGAGTTTTGTTCTTCCTATTTGGTTTAATCGGCTTAGTTCGTGTCATGCGAGTGACGCGGTCCGATTAGTCATCCATTGAGCCGTGGAAACTAACGATCAGTTGTCCGGTAACGGCGTTATCAGGCATCACTGAGAATTACTCATTCAAATGCGTGACTTTGAAGGGTTAGATGTAGGGTGGGATCGCGCGTAATTCATAGCGCCCTGCGTAGGCTTTCGAGCGACTTGGGGCGGACCTGCAGTTCCGCGCGGCTAGTCTTTTCCGGCATTCGTGCGCGGTGCTTGAAGGATCGGCGGTAAACACTTGGGGTCATCTGCCGAGTACGGCGGAACTGGCGGTTAAAGTTGGCGAGATTGGAGAGACCGACTTCATAGGCGATCATGCTAACCGGCAGGTCGGTTTCCGCCAAGCGCATGCAGGCGCGCCCAATTCGAAGCTTGCAGAGGTATTCACTGACGCTGTCGCCAGTGTGTTTTACGAAAAGGCGGTGTAACGATCTTGCGGACAGATTCCCGACACTGCAGAGCGCGTCGATCCGTATCGGCTCTTGGAATTGCCGGTGCAGATATTGCAGCACGCGAGTGAATTGTGCCGGCTCGCTGTCCTCGGCGGACGGAACAGTCATCGCGGTTTTTGAGAGATTGACGGCGTTCACGCCGGCAAGCGCCACAAGTAGATCGAGCGTAGCGTGAAGACGTGACTGCGGGGATTCCGAAAGGATCTGGTCGAGACGGCCCGCAACGCGTTTGGCGAACATCCGAGGAAATTCCAGTCCTGTCGAAGCATTCCGCAGCAGGCGCCGGATTGCCGAATATTCCGGACATACCTGCGCCATCTGCAGCGCCCAATGCCCCGAAAACCAAATCACGATCGCGGTGTGCGGTTCGTTGCGACGGAGGGTCGCGGTCGAGGCCCAGGTATGAGGCATGTCGGAAGGTACGAGCACCAGATCCGGCGACCGATATTTTCCGATGTGATCACCGATGAATCGCCAACCTTTGCTGTTCAGCGTCAACGTAAGCTCGTATTCCGGATGGTGGTGCCACTCGAAGGGGATCTCCTCTACGCGCCGGTGGTAGACGCGCACCGAGCAGCCTTTGGGAAAGGTAACCGATTCGAATTGAGGTTTCATAGCGTCGTCCAATTGCAGCTAATTCACGCTGGCCGAATTGTATCAGTAGTTGGCCGTTCTACATCACTCGCCAATCCTGCGCTTTGCTAGATTCGGCGTCGCGGCTTCTGGGCTGAGCCCTCGCCGCGATATCGAGCTGTAGAAGGAGCGGAATTTCATGAAATTCGAAATCGAAGACCTGCCAAAGTTGGTGCGCGAAACAAAAAAATCCCTGCGAGCCGCGCTGCCAGGCTATGCCGAGGCTTTCCAAAAAGTCGAATCCGATATGCGTCGTCGCGTGGACGCCATCGTCAAGGAACGCGAGTCGGGCCAAGCGGTTGTCCCGATCGTGCATTATTCGGATATCGCAGCCGGCAGCGTGCCCGCCGAGTTGATCACCAAAATCAAGCAGCGCGGCGCATGCGTCATCCGCGAGACGTTCGGTCCCTCGCAAGCAAATGCATGGAACGACGAAGTCACTACCTACGTTGAAGAAAACGGCCTTGACGCCAAGCTGGCCAACGCCGCCGAAGACAAATACTTCGGAACTTTAGCCTCGGCGAAGCCGCAGATCTACGGAATATATTGGTCGCGCCCCCAGGTGCAAGCGCGCCAAGCCGAATCGCTGACTCGTGTCCGCGTTTTCATGAATAACCTGTGGAAGGCGGAAAGTGAAGGACGGCGGCATTTCAATCCGAACGAGGTGCCCGTCTACGCCGATCGTATTCGGCGGCGCCCACCCGGTTCCGCATCGTTGGGACTATCCCCGCACGTTGATGGAGGCTCCGTGGAGCGTTGGCTCGATGAAAATTTTCGCAAAGTGTATCGCCACGTTTTTTCCGGCAACGTTCAGCAGTACGACGCGTTTGATGCCGCCTTCCGCCCCGAGGTCCGCGAGGTTCCGTCCCCCGCTGTTTGCTCGATGTTCAGGACATTTCAGGGATGGACTGCGTTGACTCGTCAAGGAAAGGGAGACGGCACGCTGCAATTGATTCCAATCGCCGAGTCTATGGTGTACGTCTTGCTGCGCGCGCTGCAGGACGATGTCGCCGAAGACGACCTGTGTGGCGCACAGCCGGGCCGTGCGCTCTCGGTGAATCCGCAGTTTCACAGTTTGTTGATCGAAGCTCTCTCCTCAATTCCATTGATGCAGCCTGGCGACACTGTTTTCTGGCATTCCGATGTAGTACACGCCGTTGAAAATGAACATCGTGGCTCGGGCTACAGCAACGTGATGTACATCGCTTCCACGCCCGGTTGCTCCAAAAATTCGGCTTACCTTCCCCAGCAAGCGCAAGCTTTTCTGGCGGGAAAAACTCCACCGGACTTCGCGTCTGACGATTTTGAAGTCGATTTCGTCGGTCGTGGAACAGTGGATGATTTGACGGAACTGGGGCGTTCACAGCTTGGAATCACCGAGCCGCTCGCGAAGGGGACTCAGGTTGGCCGCTCTGCCTGATCCTGAAAAACAATCGCTCGGTAAGCCCCGACTGTTTTCGCCAGGCAACACGCTGCCTTTTGTTCTGGTGACGACGTTGTTTCTGCTATGGGGCATTCCGAGCAACTTGAACGACGTGCTCATCAAGCAGTTCATGAAATCGTTTGAGATGAATCGCTTCCAGGCCGGCTTGATTCAATCCGCCTTCTATTTGGGCTATTTTCTCCTGGCCCTGCCGGCGGCGCTCGTCATGCGCAAGTACGGCTACAAGACAGGCCTGGTGATCGGCTTGCTTCTCTTCGGCACAGGGGCACTGCTCTTTTGGCCCGCTGCAGTCGTCCAGCGTTACGGATTCTTTCTTTTCGCGCTCTTCATCATCGCTGGCGGCTTGTCTTTTCTGGAAACCGGCGCGAACCCCTTCATCTCAGTTTTGGGCGACCCCCGAACATCGGAGCAGCGCCTGAATCTCGCACAGGCATTCAATCCGTTGGGGTGTATCGCCGGAGTCGTCGTCGGCACCATCTTCATCTTCTCCGGGATCGAATTGAATCCGGCACAGGTTGCGGAGTTGAAAACTGGCGGGAAGTATCAAGCATACCTGCAGCACGAAACACTGCGCGTCGTCACGCCCTACCTGGTGCTCGGCTGCATTGTTTTTTTCTTTGCCGCGGTGATCATGAGCACAAAGTTTCCCATGATCGCTGAGGAGTCTGAATCGGCCGGCGATGCGCCGAAGGGCAGCTTTCGCGAGCTGCTCAAATACCCGCACTTTGTGCAGGGCGTGCTGGCGCAGTTCTTTTACATCGGAGCTCAGGTGGGTACCTGGAGCTACTTCATCACCTACGTTCAGGACTACACGCACCTTCCTGAAAAGACCGCAGGGTATTTTCTCACGGGCACGCTGGTCGTCTTCACCATCGGCAGATTCCTGGCGACGTATCTGATGAAATTCATCGAGCCCAGCAAGCTGATGGGATTCTACAGCCTCATCAACATCGTTTTGGTAGCGATCGGAGTGCTACTGCCAGGCTGGATCGGGCTGTGGGCGGTTTTTCTGACGAGCTTTTTTATGTCGCTCATGTTTCCCACAATTTTCGCACTGGGTCTAAAGGGTCTGGGGCCGAACACAAAGATCGGCGGCTCGCTAATCGTGATGGCCGTCATCGGTGGCGCCATCTTCACGCCCATCATGGGGCGGATTTTCGAAGCGACGCACAGCATGGCCACAGCGATGATCGTTCCGCTGATCTGCTATTCATTCATAACCTACTACGCTTTCGTGGGATCAAAATCTCGCGCCCTCGCAGCCGCCCGCGTAACCGCTAACTCCTGTTAGTCGCGTAACCGGAAATCACTTGAATCCACATGGACGATTGCAACGTTTATCAGGCAAGTGGCGCCTATTTAGTTCAAATCCTTCGATTGAAGTTTAGTGAGGAATTCAGGGCGCTGTGCGGATGGCTACACTCAGACAGATTGCGATATTGGCGGATGCGTGAATCAGCCAGGCTCCGATGATCGAACCAGACTTGATCCGCACCCAACCCATGAAGAGCGCACTTGCGAAGATGACGGGAAGAATACCCCACATTTCAGGCATGATTCGGAGTACGAGGAAGTGCGGTAACAGGAAAATGAGGGCTTGCAATATGTCGGCCCAGACGAGTGAGACCCGGCGCGAGAGGCTACCTGCAATCAGACCCCGAAAAAGCAGTTCTTCAGTGAACCCTGTCTTGATCACTCCGTACAGCAGCGCCATAGCAATGGCGGGGCCACCGAGGCCAAGGCCGCGAAACGCTTGTTGTGGCGATCCAGTTCGGAGGAAAGGTTCCAAAGGTGGCGGCCAAGTAACTAGAACTGCGATCCCGACGAGCGCGAACACCAAGCTGTAGCCGATATAACGGCCTTCGCCAAGTCGAAGGCCTGCTCGCTGCGCGACCTCAGCGAATGCCCGCTTATAGCGCCACTTCTCATAGAGGAAATAGAAAAGGAAGGGAATACCGGCGAGAACAAGAAGATTCGCCAAGGCGGATATGGCGGCATTCGCGAGCAAATCTAGTCTCCGCTTCCCTTCACGCTAGGCCCGCGTCAGATTCTGATCCCCGCTTAAAGCACTATATCACGACCCTTGCAGTGCGAGCTGCCGACCACCCGGGACGTATCCTGGCCCAACTTGGCGCGCATTCAATTGTCAACTCCTGGAGAGTCGCGAACTCGGAAACTTGAAAAACAACTTGTCCGGTTTGGGCGTTATCTCTAACGACGGCGGCCGTTTCAAGAGATTTTATTCTTCAATCAGGAGTTGGGACTAGAATAGGCCGTCTCTTGCTGACGAGGAGGCTCGCATCGGGTTGCAGGACGACTAAGTATATTTCA
>DATHPO010000271.1:0-16929 GCA_035483835.1 Terriglobales bacterium | reverse complement strand
CGAGAGACGAACCGGAGCTGGAGTCCGCACTTTTATGGCGTTTGGTTTTGGCTTCAATAAGCAGAAGGTTCTCAGTGCTGCGGAGAAGTTTGTCCAACAGGGCAAGTTGCCAAACGCGATCACTGAGTACGAAAAAGTCCTCAAAGCCGACCCCAAGGATCTTACGGTGATGAACACCGTGGGGGATCTCTACTCGCGTCTCGGCAACAGCGAAAAAGCCGTGGAGTGTTTCAAAAGCGTGGGCGATGCTTACGCCTCGCAGGGCTTCACGGTCAAAGCGATTGCCATGTACAAGAAGCTCAGCAAGCTGAAGTCGTCGCTCGAGGGCGTGCTTCGGCTGGCCGAGCTCTACACGCAGCAAGGTCTTTTCAATGATGCGCGGGCGCAGTACTTGCAAGTGGCGGAAGAATTTCTGCGTGAGGGTCAACTCGAACAGGCAGTAAGGATCTTTCAGAAGACACTGGAAATGGATCCTGAGAACGTTGCCATGCGGACGCGGCTGGCGGAGGTTTATGTCCGCTTGGGAAAGAAGACAGAAGCGTGGCAGATCTTCTCCGCAGCGGCGGAGACTTTGCGTGCCAAGGGGCAGCTTGGTCCAGCGGAAGAGATTCTGCAGCGCATGATCACGTTGGATCCGGGGAACGGCTATGCTTTGCTGCTGCGCGGACGGAATGCGTTCGACTCGGGAGATATGGCAGCGGCGGTCGAATGTCTGGAAAAAGTAGCGGATCTCGACAGCCATCCCGATGGATTGCGAACTCTGCTACAGGCTTATTTGCAAACCGGGCGTCTGCCCGAGGCCGGGACGTTGGCAGCGAAGCTGCTCTCGGTTCACAATGACATCAGTGCAATTCTGTCCTATGCCGACGCCCTGATTGCAGCTGGACAAAGCGAGGAGGCGTTGCAGGTGTATGAGCAGCATTCCGATCGGCTGCTGGCAGCGGACGCGGGAAAAATCCTGGAGAACCTGCATTCCCTGATCGGCGCCGTGCGGGAGAATCCGCCAGCTCTGGAAATGCTGCTCGATCTGTTGAACAAAGCCGGGGACAATACTCATCTTACCGAGGTGTACGAACTGCTTGCGCATGGCTACACGCAAGCGGGAGAACTGGAGAAGGCGCGCGACTACTATCTTAAGTTGACTCAACTGGAGCCAGAGAATCAGCTGCACGCGCGCAACTATCAGCAAGTAGCTGGCAGACTCGGGACTCCATCCAGTTCGCACCTGATCACGCCGGAAGAAGGCGCCGTCATGGTAGATGAGCTTGAAGCTACTGCGCCCTTCATTGATCAGCGCTACTCCGACGAGGTAGCCCTTTTCGTTCGTGGGGCACTGACGGACGCCGAGCTTTTCATTTCCTATAACATGCCGGCGAAAGCTTTGGGGCCGTTGCTTTCCGCGTTGCCCCAGGCGCCGCGCGATCTGCGCGTCAATCAACGGTTGGCCGCTCTGCACACTCGAGCCAGCCGATTCACTGAGGCTGCGGTTTGCTGCCGGACTCTGGAGAGCATTTACCACGATTCTGGACATCCGGAAGAGGCTACTCGTTACGGCGAACTAGCGGCCAAGTATGAGGAGCGCGGTTCGGCAGTTCCTGACGCGAGCCTGCCAGCGGCAATGCATGTAGAGCCGAAGTTCGCAGTTCCTGACGCTTTGGTCGCAGATGCTGCGCCGGAACCACCGATCGCCGAGGTTGCACTGACCGAAGCCGCGGTAGGTGCTGCCGCGGGTGCGGAAGGATTTTCCCATGCTCCCGCTGTGTCCGCTCCAGCGGCGGGAGGGCCGGGACACGCCGAGTTTGAGATCCAGTCCTCGGTTTCGCCGGAAGCGGTTGCACCAGAATTGGTTGGAGCAGAGAAGGAAATCGATCTATCGGCGGAGTGGGAAGGTTCGATTTCAGATGAACCCGTGGCACCTGCAGCTCCGCAACAAGAGGCTGTCGAAGTCAGCGCACCAGTCAAAGAACAGGTTTCCGCCGATCCAGAAGCGATCAAAGAAGCAGTTGAGGAGGTTCGCTTCTACCTTTCGAATGGGATGCTCGAGGAGGCTCGCGCAACCTACGCCAAGCTGGAGCGAATGAAGCCGGAGCCGTCTTTGTTGTCGGCTCTGCGGGATGAGATTGAGGCTGGATCGGCGCAGGCTCCCGCCACCGATGCAGAAGCTATCGAAGAAATCTCGGTTGCCGACATCCCCGCGGTGCCAGAGGAAAAAGCTTCTCCGGCTCCGGAGCCAAAACCTGGCGTTTTGGATGCGCTGGTCAGTGACCTCGAGTCTTCGCTCGGGGATGGTTTCCTGCCGCAAGCTACCGCGCATGAAACAGTTCCTGAAAAGGAGCCCGAACCGGAAGCCGCGGAACTTGCCGCAACAGCCACTGAGCATCAGCCCAGCGGGAAGCTGAATAGTTTCGTATCCGACCTCGAAGCTTCTCTGGGCGACAGCTTCCTGGCAGAAGCGCCGGTGGTGACGGCCGAGCCTCGAAGCAAGCTACGCGCAGTCCAGGAACCGGAACCGAAACCGGCGCCGGTTGCAGCGAAATCCGCGATAAGCATTCCGGCCAGTGCTCCAGCGGCGCAAGTTCCGGCAGCTATGGCTGCGACCGCGACCCAAGCCAGCCCAGCGCACGAGGCAGCGAGTGCGGCGCCGACTTTCACCTATCATCCCTCGGCAGTCCGGCCTTTAAGTACGCCCGCCCCAGGACCGACTCCGCCGAAGTTCGACGCTGGCGCTGGGGTTGACCTTGCCGACATGTTCGGCGAGCTAAAGCACGAGCTCGAGGAAGACTCGGCTGCTACCGATGAAGATCCGGAAACACACTACAATCTCGGAGTCGCTTTCCGCGAGATGGGACTCCTGGACGAAGCGATTGGTGAGTTGCAGAAGGTGTGCCAGGCAGTGGATCGCGGTCATACTTTCCCGCATATCATGCAGACTTACACTTGGTTGTCCCAGTGCTTCCTCGACAAGGGCATTCCGGAAGCCGCAATCCGGTGGTACGAACGGGCGCTCAAGCTGCCCACGATCGATGCAGAAACGCGTACCGCATTGCATTACGAGTTGGCATCCTCTTACGAGGCCGCCGGAGACAAAGCCGCGGCCCTGAACCACTTCATGGAAGTGTACGGCAGTAACATCGATTACCGGGATGTAGCCGAGCGCATTAAGACCCTGAAGTCGTAGAATGTCCGAATGGGTTTCCACCTTCTTACGCTGGGAATGTGCTTTGGCAAAACCCGGCCTGCAACACTGAGGCTCCTCAGGAGCGTGCGGTGACTGCGGATCCGAATACACCCCAAATAATTCCTCCGGGCTCGTTGGGGGCAAAGCTGCCTTCGCCGGAACGCCGGGATGGTTCCACTGCAGCCGTAGAGATACCACCCGAGCAAAAGGGAGGAAACCGCTACGTGGGTGTCGAGCTTTGGCTGCATCGGATTACCGTGCTGATGTTCGGGTTGGTCTGTGCCATTGTAGGTGTGCTTCTCGTGATTCTTCCCTGGAGACCGGAATGGACCGACAACCATCTGCTGATGGCATACCCGGGATTGCGGACATTCGTTTCCAACGGCTTCGTTCGCGGAGTCTGCAGCGGGCTGGGAATCCTTGATATCTGGATCGGATTCGCTGAAGCACTTCACTACCATGAGGTAAAACACCCCTGAAGCAAGTTCCTGGGCCGGCGAGCGGCCCTTACTCCGCTGGCCTGCCCGATAATAGGTCGATGGAATCATGGAAAGACGGCGCTACTTATGACCGAGAGTGAAATGAAACGTGCGCCTTTAGCGTACGAAAATGAAATCTTTGTGAATAGCCCGGATGGACGCATCCTGCGCATCTTGTCCGAGTACATGGAGCCCCTTGCCCGCTTTCGCCGCGAGCAGATTCAGGACACAGTGGTGTTCTTTGGCTCAGCCCGCTTCTCCAGTCGCGCCGGCGCACAGGACAAGCTTGGTGAACTGGAATCGAACACTTTACAGTTTTCCGGCAGCCAGCTCGAAACCTGTAGAAAACGGGCTATCGCGGCCGTGGACATGGCGCGTTATTACGAGGACGCTCGCCGGCTGGCTTTTCTTTTGAGCGAGTGGTCAATTCAAATTCCCGCTCGCCGGCGCCGCTTCGTAGTCACGACTGGTGGCGGTCCGGGCATCATGGAAGCGGCGAATCTCGGGGCAAAGGAGGCTGGAGCGAAGACGGTGGGATTGAATATCGCTTTGCCGTTCGAGCAAATGCCCAATCCCTACATCACTCCGTCGCTCAATTTCGAGTTTCATTACTTCTTCATGCGCAAGTTCTGGTTTGCGTATCTCTCCAAGGCCCTGGTGATCTTCCCTGGCGGCTTTGGAACCATGGATGAGTTTTTCGAAATCCTTACGCTTGCGCAGACGCAGAAGCTGGCAAAGAAGATTCTCGTCGTTGTCTACGGCAGCGAATACTGGAACCGGCTGATCAACTTCCAAACCATGGTGGATGCGGGAACGATTTCTGCCGAGGATCTGGAACTCTTCAAGATCGTGGATTCGCCGGAAGAGGGTTTCGAGTTTCTGCGCGATGGTCTGACCAAGTACCACCTCGGACCGGAACCGAAGCATAAAGGCGAACAGGGCGAGCGGGTTCCCGAAATCGCAAAGACCAATCCTTAAAGGCTTGATCTTTCTCTACATCACAGATCGCGTCCAGTTCCCCGGGGATGAAAGCGCTCGCCAGGGCGCTTTGCTTGCGAAGATCGCGGAGGCGGCTCGTTGCGGTGTGGACCTCGTTCAGCTGCGCGAGAAAGATCTTCCCATTCGCGAGCTTGAAATTCTTGCCCGCGCGGCGGTTCGTGTTGTCCGCGAAAATTCTCCGCTCGAAACTGAAAAGCGGGAGACTCGCTTGCTCATCAATTCGCGCACCGACGTCGCGATAACCTGCGGCGCTGACGGGGTGCATTTACGATCTAAAGATATTTCACCATCGGACGTGCAGGAAATTTGGCTTACCGGCAGACAGCGTACCCGCGCACTGGTCAGTGTCTCGTGTCATTCCGCGGTCGAGGTTGCTCGGGCTGCATTTGAGGGTGCCGATTTTGCCTTGTTCGCCCCAGTTTTCGAAAAAAAGGATGTCACGCACTCCAGCGCTGCCGGTCTCGATGCGCTGCGCGAAGCTAGTCAACAGAAAATCCCGGTGCTTGCACTCGGTGGCGTGACTGTCGAGAACGCTCGCGCCTGCCTTGATGCGGGCGCGGCCGGCATTGCCGGGATCCGTCTTTTTCAGGAGAACGACATCGCAGAAGTGGTGCGCCACCTGAAGGCCTAGCCCGTCCATTTCTTACCCGTCTTCAGGATATCCATAGCTTTTGCCAGACGACGCAGACGCGTTTCTTCTTGTTTAGCTGAGCTGATTGAGAGCGCGATCTCTTTCTTATTCGTAAACGAGAGCTTTTCCCAATTAGACTGGGCAGTCTTGCTCTTGGCCAGTTCCTTCTTCAGGAGCGGGGGTGCTTCCACGGTGCGCTCGCCTTCATCGCGTTCCATCACAACGCTCACGGTGTCCCCGGGCTTCACTCCAGCTCCGTCGCGCAAGGCCTTAGATACGGGCATCATATGTGATGGACTCGGCCTCGAGGAACTTCCCCTTCCCGGCAAACAGTTGCCCATGGGCATTAACGAAGAGCGAAAGCGATAGCCATTGATGGTGCCTCGCACCGGTACCCGGGCACGAGTTCCGAAGACTTTGACTACGTCAAATGGTGGCGTAAGCGCCGCGACCACGCCAATTTCTCTTCCTTCTATTTTCACTGTGAATTCGAGTTTCTTCATATTGCAGAGCGCGATGGCGAACTCGCGGAAAAACTATAAGCTCACTGTCGGTCCGAGGCAAGCCGGGGTGCGATGTGAGAAACACAGGTCGAGAAGAAAATCAGCGTACGACCTTTGTGCTACGCTCATCAACCAGATGAGCGGTTCACCAACAGCATCTGCAATCGGAGAGGATAGGTCGGAAGACCCGAAGCTCGCGCTCATTCCCGCGGGCTGGTTCTCCATGGGCTCGGAGGCGGGCCAGGAAAACGAACGTCCCGTGCACCGTGTTTGGGTCGACGCTTTCTATCTGGCAATTTGTCAAGTGACCAATGCGGAGTACGGTCGTTTTCTCCGAGCCACTGGAAGCGATGCGCCACCTCTCTGGGATGATCCGAATTTCAATTGCCCCGAGCAGCCCGTGGTTGCGGTTTCGTGGTTTGAAGCGGTGAAATACTGCGAATGGCTGAGCCGCCAATTGAATGGCCGCAAGTATCGACTGCCTACTGAAGCCGAGTGGGAGCGGGCGGCGCGCGGCGGATTTGAAAGCAGACTTTTTCCCTGGGGTGACGACCCGCCAGAGTCATTGCCCAACTATGGAGAGCGCTGGAAGGCTGGTCCCGAACCGGTCGGACGGTCCATGCCCAACGCATTCGGACTCTACGACATCTGCCAGAACGTGCATGAATGGTGCAGTGATTGGTACAAGCCCGATTATTATGTGGTCTCGCCTGAGCGGAATCCGCGCGGGCCGGATAGGGGTGAACGCCGCGCTTCTCGTGGAGGATCGTGGCGCCACCACGTCAAGGTCACTCGTTGCGCTGCGCGCTCCAGCATTCCGCCACAGTTCCAGTATGCAGACTACGGATTCCGTGTAGCCTGTGATCCGCCAGGCGCTCTCTGAATCAGGCCCGCTTTTGCCGGGGTGAGAGCATGGCGAGAATTTCGCGAAGCCCCTGCCGGATCTGCTTGAGGTCGGGCGCAGTCCGCTCGGGGAAAGGCAGGGGGGTCTGTTTCTTGTCGACCTTATTCTCGGCTCGCAAATGTTGCCGCGCACCGGCAATCGTGAACCCTTCTTCATAAAGAAGCTTCTTGATGCGCAGTACATTTTCGACGTCCTTGTGGCGATACATGCGCTGTCCCGTGCTGCCCTTCACCGGTTTGAGCTGGGGGAACTCAGTTTCCCAGAAACGCAGAACATACGCGGGCAAGCGACACAACTGCGCAACTTCTCCGATGCGAAAATAAAGCTTGTCCGGGATCACCACGTCGGTGGTCTTGGTGGACTTGGCCGCTGCTTTGTTGCGCGAGCTCATCGGGGTTCTAGAAGTGGCTTGCATCGCAGCTGAGCCTCACTCCCTATCCGCGTTTCTAGCACGACCGGGCCTTCGGAACAACCCCTCATTTTCCAGGAAAATTTTTTGCCTTGTATGGCAGCGTTTTAGGATCAACAAAAAACCCCCGGAGAGGTGCTTCTCTCGAGAGGCTTTTCTGAATTTCTACTTTTGCGAAGTATCGTTTCGCGTACGGTTAGTGTTTCTTTTTCTTGGCAGCCTTTTTCTTTGCTGGCATGAAGTTTCCTCCGTGAACAATTTTTCCCTTGAAAGGGGACCCTTAGTTCGAAATCGATGCCCAACTGTAGTAGGGTCAACGACTCCACCCCAAGATATTGAGGACTATTACTTTCATTGTCAATAGAATTCTTCAAGTGAGACGTTTCCATTTGGGCGACCGACTTACCTCCGTGTCGTACACTTGCCACCGTAGTTCTATTCCGCCCATGCGCTTCGACAATACCAGACGTGATCCCATCGAGCTGGAGATATTCAAGAACATCTATCACTCCATTGCGGAAGAGATGGGCGCGGCCCTGCGCCGGACCGCTTTTTCCCCCAACATCAGAGAACGCCGCGACTACTCTTGCGCCGTGTTCGACTCCGACGGCCAAGTGATTGCCATGGGCGATCACATGCCGGTTCACCTGGGCTCGATGCCGATGTCGGTTCGTGCGGCAATCGATCAATTCGCCCTCGAGTCCGGAGATGTGGCGATGTTGAACGATCCATTCCGCGGCGGAACCCATCTGCCGGACATCACGCTGGTGGCTCCGGTGTACGTGTCAGATCGCGCTCCTTCGCGTGCGAAGACGAGAGTCCCAAATTTCTACGTCGCTTCGCGTGCCCACCACGCGGATGTCGGGGGTGCCTATCCAGGTTCGATGGGTCTTTGTCGCGAGATTTATCAGGAAGGATTTCGCATTCCGCCGGTCAGAATCATGCGGGCTGGGAAGATGCAATCCGATGTCCTGGCCCTTCTCTTGAGCAATGTCCGAACGCCTCAGGAACGCGAGGGCGATCTCGGCGCGCAGATCGCCGCCTGTCACACCGGTGCAGAACGCTTGCGGGACGTTTGCAATCGTTATGGTCTGGATCGAACTGAAAAGGCAGCCGTTGAGTTACTCGACTACTCCGAGGAAATCATGCGTGCATTTCTCGACCAGGTGCCCAGCGGAACGTACCATGCAGAAGACTTTCTGGACAATGATGGAATCAGCACGAAGCCTGTGAAGATTGCGGTGAGCTTGAGGTTCGGAAAGCATTTGCGCGCCCGATCCTCCGGCCGAGCGGTCGTGGTGGATTTCACCGGCAGCGATCCGCAAGTCGAGGGCAGCGTGAATGCCGTGGAGGCGATTACATACTCCGCTTGTTTTTATGTCTTCCGTTGCTTGTTGGCTGAAGACGTGCCCGCGACTGCGGGGCTGATGCGCCCGATCGAGGTGATTGCTCCAAAACAAACGGTAGTCAACGCTCGCCCGCCGGCTGCCGTGGCCGGCGGAAACGTTGAGACCTCGCAGCGAATCGTGGACGTGTTGCTGCGAGCGTTGGCGGGAGCGATTCCGGAGCAAATTCCCGCGGCCGCGTCGGGAACCATGAACAACCTGACCATCGGTGGGATCGATCCTCGAACCAGCGAACCCTTCGCGTATTACGAGACCATCGCAGGGGGTATGGGGGCGCGTCCCTCGAAATCTGGAGTCTCTGGCGTGCACACGCATATGACGAATTCGCTGAATACGCCCGCCGAGGCGTTGGAGTACGCGTATCCGCTCCGGGTGTGGCAATATTCTCTGCGGCCGGACAGCGGTGGTAAAGGTAAGTATTCCGGTGGAGATGGAATCATTCGGGAGATCGAAACGCTGTCTAATGCCGAAGTAACCCTGTTAGCGGACCGCCACGAGCGCGGTCCCTATGGTCTGGCGGGCGGCAAGGATGGAACTCCAGGGAAAGCTGGGATCATTCGCGAAGATGGGACGTTACAACCGTTGCCCGGCAAGTTTAACGTTCGGTTGCGTAAAGGGGAACGGATTCGCATTGAGACGCCGGGCGGCGGCGGTTGGGGTGAGTAACTCTTTGTTATTCTGACTCCGTACGGCGAATCTCTGCGCTTCGAAACGAATCCAACTCAAATACCCGGGTTTCACGCCCACCTTACGAGGAAGCATCAAATGCATGACGACATTGCCGCCCACTACCTTGAGGAAGCCCGGCGCCAGTTCCGCGGGCAGAAACGTCTGGCCGAAGCCGCAATGGCTCAATTAAAGGACGAAGAGTACTTCATAGCGCTCGATCCCGAGTCGAATTCGATCGCGGTCCTCGTCAAACATTTGGCCGGCAACATGCGCTCGCGCTTCACCGACTTCCTGACCACCGATGGCGAGAAGCCGGATCGCAACCGCGACACGGAATTCGAAATGAACTCAGGCACAACCCGCGCGGAGGTCATGAACTGGTGGGAAGAAGGCTGGGCGCGCGTATTCGCGACCATCGACGCTCTCGGGCCCGATGAAGTCATGCGCACGGTTACGATCCGTGGCGAGCCCCACACCGCGATGCAAGCCATCAACCGGCAAATCGCGCACTACGCTCAACACACCGGACAGATCGTTTTCCTGGCCAAGCATTTCCGATCGAGCAAATGGAAGTCGCTGAGCATACCTCGCGGAAAATCGAAAGAATTCAAGCCCATGAGTCAGAAGTATGAGAAAGGCATGCCGCGGGAAGTGGAAGGCCGTTAACCCTTTGTCGCAGACCGCCTTCAGTCGGGACCTGCAACCGGGATGCTAAAATTTAAGGTTTTGGTCTTGAATTCGGACTCATAAGGCAGGTTCATGTCTGACAAAATGCTTGCAGTCGTAAAAACAAAAGCTGCACCTGGCGCGGAGATCCGAGAGGTGAAGATTCCCGCCTTCGGACGCAACGACGTTCTGGTTAAGGTCAAGGTTGCGTCGATCTGCGGTACCGACCTGCACATTTACGAGTGGGACCGCTGGGCGCAGAAGCGCATCCATCCGCCGCTCATCCCGGGCCACGAATTTTGCGGCGAGGTGGTGGCTTTTGGAGATGAGGTCACGAGCGTCCAGGAAGGCGATTTCGTCTCTGCTGAGATGCACGTGGCTTGTGGCAAGTGTTTGTTGTGCCGCACTGGCGAAGCCCATATCTGTCAGAACGTGAAGATCATTGGCGTCGATGCCGACGGCGCATTTGCGGAGTATGTGGTCATTCCGGAATCTAATATCTGGAAGCTCGATCCCGCCATCCCGCAGGAGTACGCTTCCATCCTCGATCCGCTTGGCAATGCCGTTCACACCGTGCTGGCGGGTGAGGTTGCCGCTAAGACCATCGCCATCACCGGATGCGGTCCCATCGGACTGTTCTCCATCGCAGTGGCGCGAGCCGTGGGAGCAGCGCAAGTATTTGCCATCGAGGTCAACGAGCACCGGCGACGGCTCGCGAAGGAGATGCACGCCGACCTGGCCCTCGATCCCTCCAAAGAAGACGTGAAGTCAATCATCATGGAGCGAACCGGCGGCCTGGGTGTCGACGCCGTCCTCGAAATGGCCGGCCATCCCGACGCCATTCGAACAGCCTTCGACATCGTACGTCGCGGCGGGCGCATTTCCCTCCTCGGTCTCACCTCCAAACCAATTTCCCTTAATTTTTCCGAGGACATTATCTTCAAGGGCATCACCATTCAGGGCATCAACGGGCGCCGCATGTACCAGACCTGGTATCAGATGACGGCTTTGCTTAAGAACGGCAAGCTCGACTTGCATCCGGTGATCACCGACCGCATCGCGATGAAGGATTTTTCGAAGGCTATGGAACGCCTGAAGACGGGGGAGGCGAGCAAAATTCTGGTTTATCCGAATGGTACAAAATAGCGGTGTGCCGGCTAAGCCTCGGCGGGCACGTGCACAATTTTTTTCTGGATCGCGTAGGTCACTAGCTGAGCTTTGTTGTGGATGTCCAGCTTCCGCATCAGATTAAACCTGTGAGCTTCTACGGTCTTGACGCTGAGCCCCAGCGCACCGGCGATTTTTCTTGCAGAGTTACCTTCCGCAATCAGTTTTACCACTTCACGCTCACGAGGCGTGAGGTTCGAACGGCGCAAATTCGCTACTTGCTGCACAAACACTACTCCCTTTGGCCAAAGTAAATTCGGAGGGGTTCCAGGCGGCGAAATGCACACCGGACAGCCCGAGACGGGTTTCCAAAGCTTCATCCAATTGTACAAGTGTTCTACAACATCCGCCACTGTGGAAGGTTGATTTTGCGCCAGTGCGTCGGCCAAAAAGCAAGTCTCTAGTTCATCGGATACAATCCAGAGCGATGCTTCGTTATTTCACATCCGGAGAATCGCATGGCGAAGCTCTGGTCGCCTTCCTCTCGGGCATGCCTGCAGGATTGCACGTCGATCAGGTTTTTCTTGACCGCGAACTCTGGCGTCGTCAGCAAGGCTACGGCCGAGGCGGCCGCATGAAAATTGAGCGCGATTCCGCGCACATCCTTTCCGGAGTGCGCCATGGGATGACGATCGGCTCGCCGATTGCCGTTCTTTTGGAGAATAAGGATTGGAAGAATTGGCAGGAATCACTTCCGGTGGAGGAAGGGGATGCTGCCAAACATAAACGAGTGGCTTCGCCCCGGCCCGGCCACGCTGATCTCGCTGGCGCCCTGAAGTACAATTTTGCGGACGCTCGGTATGTGCTCGAACGTGCCTCCGCCCGGGAATCCGCGGCGCGAGTTGCAATTGGTGGTCTGGCAAAACTGCTAGCCCGCGAATTTGGAATCGAAGTGCTTAGCCATGTAATCTCGGTGGGCAATGCGTCGATCGGCGAGGAGGTTCCCTGGGAACGCATCGCTCCCTTGCGCGAGCGCGATGAGGTTCTTCTGAATTGCGCCGATGCGGATGCCGAATTGCGTATGAAGGAAGAAGTTGACCGGGTGCTCAGGACCGGAGATTCGGTCGGAGGCGTGTTCGAAGTAGTCGCCCACAATGTCCCACCAGGGCTGGGCACATACGCGCAATGGGATGAGCGTTTGGACGCGTTATTAGCTGGCGCGGTAATGTCGCTGCAGGCGGTAAAGGCGGTCGAGATCGGCTCGGGCATTACTGCCGCCGCTTCCCTCGGCTCCGCGGTGCATGATGAAATAGGGTACGACGAGTCGACGGGGTTTGCCGGATTCACTCGGAACCGGAACAATGCTGGTGGAATCGAAGGCGGCGTCTCGAACGGAGAGGAGATTCGGGTGCGGGGATATCTTAAGCCGATCTCCACCTTGCGCCGTCCCCTACAGTCGGTTGATTTTGCCACCCGCGAGCCGGTAAAAGCTGCTTACGAACGCTCCGATGTATGCGTGGTGCCGGCGGCGGGCGTGGCCGCCGAATCCATGGTGGCGTTGACCCTGGCTCGCTGCGCACTGGAGAAGTTTGGCGGCGACTCTATGACAGAAACCTTACGCAACTTTCAAGGCTATTTGGAGCAGTTAAAACAATACTAGCTATCACCTACTCAATGATCTATCCCATCGTAAAGTTTGGAAATCCAGTTCTGGAGAAGCCGGCAGAGCCGGTCACGGTTTTCGACGATCAATTGAAAAAACTGGTCGAGGATATGTTCGAGTCCATGTATGAAGCCCACGGAGTCGGCTTGGCCGCTCCTCAAATTGGCATCTCGAAACGTCTCGCGGTCATCGACGTTACCTTCAAGGAAGATCCCGATGCTCAGTTAGTGCTGGCGAATCCGGAGATCCTTCATACAGAGGGCAAACACACGCAGCCGGAAGGCTGCCTCAGCATTCCCGAATTTCGTGAGCCCGTGACCCGGCCGCGCAAGGTAACGATTCGTGCCCAGGATGTAAACGGAAAGTGGTACGAGAAAACCACCAAAGAAGGCGAAGAACTGCTAGCCCGAGCCTTCCTGCATGAAACCGAACACTTGCATGGCAAGCTCTACATCAGCCACATCAGCGCACTGAAGCGCGATTTGATCAAGCGCAAGATCCGCAAGCTGATGAAAGCGGGAGAGTGGTAGAAATTGAATTATTGAGTGATTGGCTCATTGACTCAATGACCCAATCACTCAATGAGTCAATCCCTCACTCTCGTCTTTTGTGGCACGCCTCGCTTTGCCGTTCCCACGCTGGAAGCGCTGGTTCAAGCGGGCTTTCGGGTTGCGCTGGTGGTCACGCAACCAGACAAGCATCGCGGACGTGGACTCGCGCTTGCTCCGTCTCCGGTGAAGGAGTCTGCTCTCGCGCTTCAATTGCCGGTCACCCAGCCGGAGAGCATCAAGAGCAATGACGAATTCCGCGCCCAGCTTACCGCCCTCAAGCCCGACACAATCGTAGTGGTCGGTTATGGGCGTATCGTTCCGCAGTGGATGATCGATCTGCCGCGGCTGGGCAACATCAACCTGCACGCATCGTTGTTACCGAAATATCGTGGGGCAGCGCCTATCCAATGGGCGATCGCCCGCGGTGAAACCATGACCGGGGTCACTACCATGCGAATCGATGCGGGACTCGATACCGGCGACATTCTGCTGCAGAAAGAAACTCGAATCAATCCCGCAGATACCGCCGAAACGCTTGCTCCAGCGCTGGCCGCAATCGGTGCCGATCTCATGGTCGACACGTTGCGTGGAATCGATGCCGGCACAATCGCCCCGCGCCCGCAGGATGGCGCGAAAGCAACGCTCGCGCCAATCCTCACAAAAGAAGATGGCCGGATTGACTTTCGGCGAGCCTCGCAAGAAATCGGCAATCGCTTGCGTGGGTTCCAGCCATGGCCCGGGGCATTCACAACCTTTCGTGGCAAGAACCTGCATGTATGGGAGACTGCGGTGGCTCAGCACACGCTTCGGCCCGGAGAACTTCTGGTTGAGGACGGTGGTTTGTTCATAGGTTGTGGCGCAGGCACCGGCTTGGAGCTACTGACAGTGCAGCCAGAAGGCAAGAAGCGCATGGCTTCAAGCGATTTCGTCCATGGCTATCGTCCTCAAAGTGGCGAGAAGCTGGGTCTGTAACCGAGAACTGCATGCCTATCTCGCCCGCCCGCATCGCTGCTTTCGACATTCTGCTTCGAGTTGAGCGCGAGGACTCCTACGCCTCGGAACTGCTGCACTCTTCACGGCTCGCGGGTGTTTCGACTGCCGATCATCGCCTGGCAACCGAGTTAGTCATGGGCGTTCTCCGCTGGCGATCTTTTCTGGACGAAAAGATTGCAGAGCGGTCATCGCAGAAACTCGCTCGCCTCGACCCGGAGGTCCTGACCGCTCTGCGTCTTGCCGCTTACCAATTTCTCTTTCTTGATCGTGTACCGGAGCGGGCAGCCGTTCACGAGAGCGTGGAATTAGTGAAGCGGGCCAGGAAGCGCTCAGCCGTGCCGTTTACAAACGCCGTCTTGAGAAAGTTCGCGGCAGTCGAACGAGACCATGATTCCACGCTCGCCATCGGCAATGCACAAGCTCGGCCGGAGTTGGCCGCTTCCTCCGCTCACCCAGTTTGGTTGGTGGAACGATGGATTCAGGAATTCGGGTTCGAGGCTGCCAAGCAAATCTGTACTTACGACCAGCGAATTCCAGAAACCGTCATCAGTGTGTCCGATGCGACGATTGCAGATGAACTCCGTAACCACAAGATCGAGCTATCCCCGGGCCGGTTGCTGGCATCGGCCTACCGCGTCGTAGGGGGCGAACTCACAACCACGCGCCTGTTCCGTGATGGCCAAATTGTAATCCAGGATGAAGCGTCGCAACTGGTTTCACTCCTCGTTGGCCAAGCCGCTAGCATTCTCGACTGTTGTGCGGCGCCTGGCGGGAAGACGCGAGTTCTCGCCGACCGAAACCCCAACACCAGCATCGTTGCCATCGAGTTGCATCCACACCGCGCGCGGCTGCTGCGTGGACTCGTTGCCGCCGCCAACGTCCAGGTGATCGCAGCGGACGCTCGCGGTCTTCCGCTAACCGCGCGCTTCGACCGCGTGCTGGCCGACGTGCCCTGCTCGGGCACCGGCACGCTCGCCCGCAATCCCGAGATCAAATGGCGGCTCAAACTCGAAGATCTGGCGGATCTCCAGGCTCGCCAGTTGGCCATCCTGCGATCGGCTATGCAGCGCGTCTCCCTGGGGGGAAGGATCGTGTATTCGACCTGCTCGCTCGAGAGCGAGGAAAACTCAGTCGTGGTGGAGAAGGCTCTACTAGCCGACCATTCGTTCCGCGTGATCGATTGCAAGGTGGAACTGGAGCGACTGCGCTCGCGAAATGAATTGCGATGGGAAAGCATCGATTCGCTAACCGATGGGCCATATTTGCGAACGATTCCCGGAGTGCACCCCTGCGACGGCTTCTTCGCGGCAATCCTCGAGAAAATCTAGGCACGGAATTCTCACAATTTACACTGATAAAGTTGGCCCTACGATGCGTGTTGATCCAGTCATATCCGTGGCGAGGTTTAGCGGACTTCGAAGTTAACCGCCGATCCCACGACAATCTTAGCTCCGGGCGCCGGATTCTGCGAAACGATAACACTACTCGGCGTGGGCTCTGGCGAAGGGACGAACGGGGCGAGCATCGACGTTCCGACAGAAGTATCGGCAACTGGAGCGGCAGGCGGGGCGGCTGCCGGAGCGAAGCTAACGCTTCCTAATCGGAATCCCGCATCCTGCAAAACCAGCGTTACCCCTCCTAACGCCTGACCTGTGAAGTTGGGCATGAGAAATGCTTGCGGCAACGCGGCTTCGGTCGTCAGCAGACTGATCTTGGGCGCTGCAATGCCGCTGGCATTTGGCGGAGGGCTTTGACCCAGTACCTGGTCCGCGGGTGGGCCATGCATTCCGATCTGTGCCACTGCACCCACATCTAATCCACGGCGGAGTATATTAATCTGCGCGGCGCGCTGGCTCTCCCCGAGCACGTTGGGAATCTCCACCCGCTGTGGTCCCAGGCTCTCCGCAACCCGTATCTGCCATCCCCGGCGCACTTTCGTACCCGGAGGCGGAAGCTGCGAAAGAATTTTCCCCTCAGGAACCGTTGGGCTGTAGTATTGCCGTTCGACATTCATCTGGAAGCCGGCCGCATCGGCAATTCTCCGCGCCTCAGCCGGTGGCTTGCCCACCAAGTCGGGGATGGCCACCTCCCGCCCGTGAATGGCAAAGCGCATCGCCGTCAGCGCCGACACCAACGCAACCACCAGTAGCACCAGCGTGAGAAAGATAAATCGAAAAAAGGCCTTCATCGCGTGTCACAATTATAGCTACAACTCACGTCGGCTCGGACGCCTAAGTCCGATTGTGAGCGTCAACTCCTCCACCTTTCATCTTTGGGAATCCATCCGAACATATTGCTGCACATCCACGGACCCATACCCGCCTGTCATCCTATACTGTGTGGATGCCGCCCGAGGCTGACCTTTTCTCGCTCCTGCAACGCTACTGGGGCTACAGCACATTCCGGCCGTTGCAGGAAAAGATCGTGCAAAGCCTGCTCGGCGGTCGTGACACTTGCGTCGTGATGCCCACGGGAGGCGGCAAGTCGCTGTGTTACCAACTGCCCGCTCTGGTCTCGGGCAAGACAGCCATCGTGATCTCTCCTTTAATTGCGCTGATGCAGGACCAGGCTGCCCAGCTTGCGCAAATGGGGATTCCCGCGGCGGTGCTGAACAGCACCCAGAGCAGCGGCGAGCAGTCGAGCGTCACCAAGAAGGCCTGCGCAGGGGAGTACCGTCTGTTGTATCTCTCCCCGGAGCGGCTGGCTCGCCAGGACACGATCATACTGTTGCGTCGCATCCCAGTTGCATTCTTCGCCATCGATGAAGCACA
>DATHPO010000270.1:0-29816 GCA_035483835.1 Terriglobales bacterium | reverse complement strand
TCGCATTTCGCCAAGCGCGGAGATTTGTGCAATGGCTAAACCGCCCATCCAGCACGCCGCGGCATTGTCGGGATGATGCTCGCGCTGGGCAGCTTCGTAGACGATCCGATTATCGGTCCAGCGCAATCGGCCAAAGTGTACCGCCAGGGCGATTCCGGCTAGCCGCGCGGCAGCGGAGGATCCGCATCCCTTGCCGATAGGGATCTCATTCTCGATGCGGAGGGCCAGCGGCTGCGCCAGCTTTCCTTCCGCCAGCAGCAACTCACGATAAGTTGCCAGAATAAGATGGTTATCGAGTTGGGCGCAGATTTCTCGATCGCGACCGCGTGCCATGATCGAGAATTCGTTTGTGGACTTTGCCCGGACTTTAAGAAACATCGAAAACGCCAACGCGGCCGCATCGAAGGCGGGGCCGAGGTTCGCTGAAGTCGCTGGCAGAACAATCTCGAAGGACTGTGGTGGTTTGATCCGCGTTTTGGCTGTGCTATCAGTCATGCGCAAAGCGAGACGTTGCAAGCAACGTCTCTACGGCTATAGAAACGTAGCTTGCTACATTTCTATCCGGTCGTCCGCTTTCCTCAAGGTTTGAATGACAGCGTCCACGTCGGCATCCAGCACGATGGGCGCTCGCTGCTGAGGCCGCAGAATGCCAGCCTCTTTTTCGCTCCCCGTGCCAACGAACAAGTCACCGCGATGAAACTTCAAAGTGAATTCCGGATCTTTCAATAGATGCCCAGTCAAGATCAATACCACGGTTTCTCGCGGCTTGACGAAGCCTTGCTTCACCAACTTCTTGAGTCCCGCTAGCGTAACGGCGGAAGCCGGTTCACAGCCAATGCCATCCGCTCCGATTTCCGCTTTGGCCAAAGCAATCTCAACTTCGCTGACTTGTTCGACCGTGCCACCGGTCGCCTGCAACACCCGAACTGCCTTTCTCCACGATGCGGGACTTCCGATGCGAATGGCACTGGCCGCAGTTTCAGCACGTACCGAAAGCAGTGTCTTGCCGCCAGTTTCGCGCATCGTGCGTACCAATGGATTCGCTCCTGCCGCCTGAATAATAGATATTTTCGGCAATGTCGAGATGAACCCCAGTTGCTTCATTTCGAGGAACGCCTTCCCCAGCGCCGAGGAATTTCCCAGATTCCCCCCGGGAACGATGATGTGATCCAGTGGCTCCCAATCGGACTGTTCCATCAGTTCGATCGCAGCCGTCTTCTGTCCTTCGAGACGATAGGGATTGACCGAGTTCAGCAGATAAATCGGCATCCGCTGCACGACGTCGTTCAGTACCCGCATGCAGCCATCAAAATCGGTTTTCAACTGGCAGGTCACCGCACCGTAGTCGAGCGCCTGAGAAAGTTTGCCCCATGAGACCTTGCCTTCCGGGATCAGCACCAGGCTCCGCATTCCGCCTCGCGCGGCATAGGCTGCCATGGAAGCCGACGTGTTTCCGGTCGAAGCGCAAGCCACCCAATGGAATCCCTCTCGCCGCGCAACCGATGCCGCCATCGTCATCCCGGTATCCTTGAACGATCCCGTGGGATTCATGCCCTGGTGCTTGGCGTAGAGTTGTTGCAACCCGGCAATGCGGGCGCAGCCCGGCATTCTGTACAGCGGAGTATTTCCCTCGCGCAGAGTAATAACCTCTTGCCAGTCGCCGAAGCTGGGCAACAGCTCACGGAAACGCCACACGCCGCTTTCGTCGACCGGAAGTCCCGAAGTGTGCCGCTGGCGCCACACTGCTTGGAGTGCAGCCGTGTCCAGGCGGTGGGTGTCCCAACCGAGATATACGATTTCCAGCAGATCGCCACAGGCAGCGCAGCGGAAGGTCTGCGCGGCCTTTTCGCACACGGCCTCGCAATTAATGCATTGCAGTTGCGAAGTCTGCGCGGAATTGAATTCAGGTGAGGTGTGGTCGGTCATCCGGATTGAGACCAGCGGCACATTTCAGCGAGCAATCTACTTCCTACCGCGCAAATATTTGTCGGTCTTGTTAATCCAGTCGGCGCGCGGTGGGTTGAAGATGTCAAGATCTACCGTATCCTCCACGGCTTCCGCTTTGTGGGGCATATGCGGCGGTATGGTCAGCACCTCGCCCGCATTGACTACGATCTCTTTGCCATCGATCCAAAACTTCAAAGCGCCTTCCAGAATATAGGTAATCTGCTCGTTGTGGTGGCTGTGCTCGGGCACAATGCAGCCTTTCTTCAACAGTACGCGCGCCACCATAACGTTTTGGCCCACTATGAACTGGCGTTGCAGCAGCGGATTCAGGTCTTCAAGTTCGATCGAGTTCCATGGAATATACTTTAACTCGGCCTTCCCTGCGGTTCGCTTCGTTGCCCTTCTGGGCCTCGCGCTTCTTGAGGTTGCCTTCTTCGCTCGCTTCATCTTCGGCATCAGTGCACCTTTCCCGCGTAGAGTCCGATTGCGTTGTCGTGCAAGTAACCGTGCGCCATTTGCATCGCCTGGGCCTCACTGACTTCACCCATTGAAATCATTTCGGCCAATGCAGCGGCCAGCGCCGTGCGCGATGACTGTACTCCCAGCCAGTAGCTCTCCTCCGCACCCAGAACCTCGTTGTAAGGGAATGCGTCGGTCCCGAACGTAATCTTCTCAGGAAAAGTCTCGAGCCACAGCTTAAGCGTGTGCTTGAACTCCGACGGATACAGCAGAATTTCGGTTTCCGACGAATCCAGATACACATTCCTCGCCGAGGCCAACCAGATCGCCTGGCGATCGTAAGGGTATCCGCCGTGAATCATCACAAACGTGACATTTGAATAGCGCGGATCGCGCAAAATGTTTTCCAGGTTCATGATATTGCTTTCGGAGAGGATGAAGTAGTCGCCGATGCCCACCGCCGAATGGATATGGACAGGAAGATGCAGGCGCCCACCTTCGCGGATCAAATAGCGAAACATGAAATCCTGAAAAGTTCGATATTCGTCCTTGCTGGGGATCCCACCTGAGACGAATCGCTGATAAATATCTTCAGCGTCTTCGCGGGCAGGATCGCTGAATTTGGTCGAGCGGAAATACGCGACTTCGAACTTCATGGCGATCGCGCCCTTCCTCCGATTGTCTTCGAGCGTACGGCTCACGAACTTCAGATACTCCGCGAAATCCGGCGGCAACTTGCTCAGTCCTTCCTGCTGCACCCAGCGGTGCAGCATTTTTTCCTGCAGCGGGATGTAAACCTGCTCGTCCGCGTTGCGGGAGCGTTCCCGCTGATTGTCGAACGGCCACATAAACGAATCCGCAAAGAATACCCACACAAACCGCTTGGGATCAAGGTAGTCCGCCATCATCGGGCGGTTTGCGACGCCCTGCTCGATGTTCAACTTGTCGAGAATATCGGAAAAATAGGTATTGCCTTTCTCCTTCTTGAGCTCGGCTTTTTTCTGGACCAGCCATTTCGCGTGCTCAGGCGAGAGGTCGTCGTAGGGATACCCGAAAAGCGCCTTGGCTCCGGCGACCAGTTCAGGGTTGGTATCCCGTTCACGAAACGCAGCGCTTCCCGGCGGCGCAGCCATGGCATCGACGTCAGGATCGTCGGAGAATCCAGGATGCGCGTGGTGATCAAAGATGGCGATTTGTTCGATCTGAGGGAGCAGTCGTTGGTAGATTTGTTGCACGTCGGGCCCCGGTAGTGGACGCGCCTGACCCGCGGCCAGTAATGGCAGTCCACAAATCACCAAAAACAGCAACGGCTGAACCCTTGGTCTCATGAAGTTTCCATTTTGTCGTGGTTGCAACGAATATCCTGCCATGGTCTTGTTATCGCACAGCAGTTCCCTGCCAAGCGGCGGAGACCTTGAGAATGCGCTCAACCGCTTCCTGCAAGGTTGCGGTCGAGGATGCAAACGAGAAGCGGATGAAATCAGTTCCAGCCACTCCAAACGCCGCCCCGGGAATCGCCGCGACACCGGCCTCTTCGAGCATGATGCGGCACAACTCTTCCGCACTCATTCCTGTTCCGGAAATATTTACCCACGCATAGAACGCGCCTTCCGGTGGCGAGCAACGGAATCCAGAAATGCGATTCAGATCGCGAATGAACTGCTCCCGTCGCTTGCCGAACTCACGCACTATGCGAGGAGTTGTGCCGTCTCGATCTTTGAGTGCCTCGATGGCTGCATACTGGCTGAACTCCGCAACGCATGTATAGCTGTTGACCGCCAGCATCTGTAACGCTGAGACGATGCGCGGTGGGGCAACGGCGTATCCCAGCCGCCATCCCGTCATGGCGAAGCTCTTGGAGAAGCCATCGATGATCAGCGTGCGCTCTTCCATTCCCGGATAGCTCATCAGCGAGCGGTATTGCCCGCCATAAATCACCCGAGCATAGATTTCATCGGAGAGGACGATTAGATCATGCTTTACGGCCAGCACGGCAAGCTGTCGCTGCACGTCGTCCCTGTAAACAGTGCCGGTCGGATTGCCTGGAGAGTTCGCAATCAGAATTTTCGTGCGCGGCGTAATCTTTGCGGCAAGTTCGTCGGGATCCGGTTGGAATCGATTTCGTTCGGAAAGCTCAAAAGGCACGGCGACGCCACCCAGCCCGAGAGTGATGGACGGGTATCCGGGAAAGCCCGGGTCGGGGTACAAAACTTCGTCTCCCGGATCAACGAGCGCCATCATCGCCATGAAGAGGGCGATCTTGCAGCCCGGCGCGATGACGATGTCATCCGCTGAAACGCTCAGATTGCGGGTTTCATGAAGATAATCCGCGATTGCTTCTCGCAAAGTCAGGACCCCGGCAACTGCGCAATAGCGGTCCTTGCCTTCGTCGAGAGCCCGCTTAAGCGCAGCGTTCACCAATGCAGAAGGGTGGAAGTCGGGCTCGCCGAGTTCGAGATGGATGATGGAGCGGCCTTCGCGTTCCAAGTCTTTCGCGCGCGCATAAACAGACAATGCGCCCTCACCCGTCATCACTGCCATTCGAGAAGCTAGCGGTCGCATGGTTTGCCTTTCCAGAGTTTCCTTAGCGAACGGAGGCCCGGCGTCCTCCGATTACAGTCCTTTGTAGAGGCCGCCGTCCACGAGCAAGGTCTGTCCCGTCACATACGAAGCCCGCTCGGAAGCCAGCCACACAATCGCGTCCGCAACCTCACGGGGCTCACCGAGACGTTTCAGCGGTGTGTCCGCACTCCATCCCTCGGAGATTTCTTTTTCACTCTTGCCCGACGCGGCGGAGCGGGCTTTGGCCAGTTCTTTCAGCCGATCGGTCGCAGTGTAGCCCGGCCCTACATTGTTTACGAGTATGCCATCTTTACCGAACTCGTTGGCCAGACTTTTCACCAATCCCACCACTGCGGCACGCACCGCGTTGGAAAGTACAAGATCCGGCACTGGCTGCTTGGTGGTGATGGAAGTAATAGTGATGATTCGCCCCCAGTGTTTTCGCTGCATGTGCGGAATCACTTCCCGGGCGAAGTAGACCGTGCTGAGAAAATTGGCATCCACGGCCTTTCGCCATTCTTCGAGGTTGGCGGCAAGAAATCCCTTCGCCGGCGGACCTCCAGCGTTGGTTACACATATGTCAACTCCACCAAACTTCGAAACTACCGCATCGACAAAGCGATACACCGCCTCTGCCTCGGTCACGTCCAGAGCCTGCGCAAACACTTCGGTCCTGTATTGTTTCTCAATGCGCTCCGCCGCCGCCCGCAATGTTTGGCCATTGCGAGCACACATTGCGACCCGGCAACCCTCGGCGGCAAAGGCTTCCGCGGTCGCGCGACCAATCCCCTGGCTCGAGGCGGCGACGATCGCCGCACGGCCTTTCAGACCTGTGTCCATGGTGTTGGGATTATAAAGTACGCCGGCCTGACCGGACTGGTTAAGACTCCGCTATTGCTCACTTCGCCGGTGGACGATAATCTTGATGGGTTATTGGTGCCTGTCGGCTGGGCGAAATAGCCGAGGGAATTTTCATGAAAAAACATACGCACCGGCCCGAAACCGAAGCCGTTCACGGCGGGACCAACCTTGATAAAAAGAATGGTCCCCTCGCCACTCCCATCTATCAGACTTCCACGTTCGAAGTCACTGACAACGAGCAGCAACTGCGGGCAACGCACACCGATATGTTTTACACGCGCTACGGGAACCCGACGAACACCGTGGCTGAGTCTGCAATCGCGGAACTCGAGGGTACCGATGCCGCCTTGCTTTTTGCGTCGGGCATGAGTGCTATAACCACTTCCATTCTGGCCCTGCTGAAAAACGGCGATCACATCCTAGCCCAACGAGACATCTACGGGGGCGCAACGAAATTCCTCACCCAATGGCTTCCGAAACTGGGCATCGAAACTACATTGGTCGATACTACCGAGTACGATCAGCATGCGCGCGCCATCCAACCCAATACCAGGCTGCTGTATCTGGAGTCGCCGACGAATCCCACAGTGCGGATCGTTGATTTGCACAAAGCTGCCGGCCTCGCGAAAAAGCACGGCCTCATTACAATGATCGATAGCACTTTTGCCACGCCGATCAATCAGCGCCCGGTGGAATTTGGCATTGATCTGGTGATGCACTCTGGCACGAAGTATTTCAGCGGACACTCCGACTTGATTGCCGGGATTATCGCTGGCCGCAAGGATCTGATTGAGAAGATTCACGAAACTCGGACCACGTTGGGTGGTGTAATGGATCCGCACGCCGCGTGGTTGCTGCTTCGCGGTATTAAGACGCTGGCGGTTCGAGTTCAGCGCCAGAATGAGAACGCTCTGCGCATCGCGCAGTTCCTGGCTCATCATTCCAACGTCCGACGTGTGCACTACCCATTTCTCGAAGGTCATCCACAACGAGCGGTTGCGATGGAACAACTGCGCGGCGGCGGCGGTATGCTGAGCTTTGAGGTGGATGGCACGGGAGACGATGCTCGCCGCCTGACCGAATCACTTCGCCTGTTCACCCTGGCCCCGAGCCTGGGCGGCGTGGACTCCCTGGTCTCCATCCCGGTGCTCACGTCCCACGCTATGATTTCGGCTGAACAACGGCAGAAAATGGGCGTGACTGAGCAATTGATTCGGGTGTCGGTGGGAATCGAGAATGCGGACGACTTGATCGCCGATCTGGAGCAGGCGTTTGCAGCGGTGCGCTCGTCTCGACAGCACGCGCAGGTCGGGTAACGAGCTCAATGTCTCATTAGCTTTTGATCAGCGCCGAGCCGACCTCGCCAAAAAAATCCTGGCCTCGCGGGAGGCCAGGTCGGAGGAACAGCTTTGCACACTCGATCAGAAAATAAACTTCAGCGCCAGCTGCAGAATGCGTGGGTTGTGCGCTGCATTCGGCTGCAGGAGCCCGCTTCCTTGGCAGCTCGCATCACCCGCTGAACTGTTGCTTCCGCCGTAGCAACCCGCGGAGTTTGCCGTCGTAACTCCCGAGCCATTCGCGTTGTCGGCAGCCGAGCCAGCATCCCCGCCCAGCCACGCATACTCCCTATGGTTGAACACGTTGAATGCTTCAGCGCGGAATTCGAAGTATTTACTTTCGGTAACGGCGATGTGCTTCAGCAGCGCCATATCAAAATTGGTACGCCAGGGGTTGCGTAAATTGTTTCTTCCGCCGTTTCCGAAAGTGAGCCCGGTGGGAGCGACGAACGCCGCAGGATTGTAAACCAAAGGCGGATTACCAGGCGGGAGTTGCGGTATTCCGACGCTCGGATTACTCACTACGTCAGGATAGGAACCGGCCGTCGCCAACGAGTTAGAAACTCCGGCGTTGTCAGTCGGAATGTTGGTCGGCACACCATTCACGGTGCTGTTGCAGGGGTTGCAGCCCTGGTTATAAAGGGTGAACGGCGTTCCGCTTTCAATATCGGTGATTCCTGACCACTGCCAACCTCCCAGGAACCTGTTGGCGAGACCTTTGGCCTTGAAGAATGGCAGGTCATAAACGTAGCCAATGTTAATGATGTGCCGCTCGTCGAAGTTGGAACTGGCCCGGTAGGCGTTCAGGCTGTAGCTGTCGACAAAACCCGAGTCGTTCCAGTCGGAAGAGTCGTCAATCGAATGGCTGTACGTGTACGCCGCGCTCAACTGGAGACCACCTATGCTGTGGCGCAAGGAAGCTTGCAGCGCGTTGTAATTCGACGATCCAGTCTGATCCTTGCGGGTGATGCTTCCGATTCCTGCGAACGGCAGGAACGGATTGGCATTGTTGCCGCAAGCGACAAAAAGATTGACAGCTGCGCCGGACGGAACCCCACCGGGGGCTGGCGGGTTGTAGGGGATGGGCGTGCCATAAGAAGTCACGGCGTTCTCGGGAACACCATATGCGTCAACAACCACATTGGGCTGGCTGTTGCCTGGACCCCAACTGCAGTCGGAGGCCGCGATCAATTGGCCGGGCGCATAGGGGTTCTGGCTCGCTGGAACCGAGTGCATCTGGTTGTACTCATACGAACGCGTCAAATGTACCCCTCCGCTGCCGACGTAGGCCAGGTTTGCAATTGTGTTCTTGCCTAAATCGTGCTGCACATCGAGATGCCACTGTTGCATGTAGGGCCACGTGGCTTTGCTCGGAATCGACACAAAAGATAATGGAGTCGTGCCACCGCCGAGGAGACTCGGATTCAGATTGGCATATCCCGCCACATTCACGACGCTGCTGGTCTGGGTATTGATGTTGTACTGCTCGAGCGACTCTGTATTGGCCTCGTTGCCGTTCGTGTGCTCAAAGAAGATGCCGTAACCACCTCGAATAGCCCACTTCCCGTTCCCCAGAGGGTCAAAAGCAAAACCAATGCGGGGCGCCGGGTTCCACCAGTGATTGGCCATGCAGCCTTTGGGAACTCCGGGGGTAACGCCACAGTCCACCCATCCGTTGAACGGATTGCCGATGACCAGGCCCGTGCTTGGGTCCACGCTGCTCGCGCCGGGAACGTAGCGTGCGGGATCAAAATTCCAGGCCAGGTTGTTCTTTTCCGAATACGTTCCGAAAAAGCTCATCCGTAAACCGAGGTTCAACGTCAGTCGCGAGGTGACGTGCCAATCATCCTGGAAATAGGGTTCGAAGACGTTGTATTGCTCGTGCATCTTGAGCGCAGCTTGTTCCTGGGTGAAGGTATCGACATTTCCCAGGAGCATATCAGCAAATGGATTTCCGGTCGTAATCGCGCTGCCGGTAGTGAATTGCAAAAAGCCGTTCACGCCATAGCTCGGCTGCGGGATTTCGTTCTTGTGAGCATTCACTACGTAGATTCCAAACTGGAGATTGTGCTCGCCGATGCTCTTGCTGACGTTGTCACGGAATGTGAAAGTCGGATTGGAATTCAGGGGTCCGTTGGGAACATAGCCCGGATCTTCGGCGAAGTTATACTGGCCACCCGCCAGACTAATGCCGGGCACCTTGCCGCCAAAACCATTGTCATAGATTCCAATCGGTGGAAATCCCGAGGGCCGCTGCCACGGCCCGATCAAACTCGTGGTGATATGGTCCGTGGTGTAACTGGCGACGAATTCATTGAGCAGCGTGGGCGAAACAGTAGCTGTGACTCGCGCCACCATGCTGACACCGGGGCCGTTGAAGTTGGTTTGAATGGTGGGAAAGCTGGTTCCGCTCGTCCACAACGGAACGGGGTAGTCCTGGTCCCAGGAGTCGTGGATGTAGCGGAAAGTCGCACGTACTTTGTCGTTGATGTTCTGATCGACGCGGAAGAGTTCTTCCCGCCAGTTGGTGGGAAGCGAGGGGGTCGCAAACCAGGCGTTCGGACCGGAATTCGGAGTAGGAATCATGGCCAGCAGACTGTTCACCGTTGTGGTATTTGCGATCGGCACCTGATTACCCGGGAAATAGGCGCCCGATTGGGGATTGACCGGACAGTTGGGGAAGTTGGTAGTGTCGACCGGCGAACCCGCGGCCGGACACACATCGCTGAAATTCCCGCCGCGCTCGGGCAGCGTAGGAACCGTGGTCACGCTAAAAAAACCCGTGGCGGGCACAACCTCGCGGCGCCACTCTTCCGACCAGAAGAAGAACGTTTTCTGCTTGCTGGTGTTGTAGTGTCCTGGAATAAAGACAGGCCCGCCGATGGTGAAACCAAAATCGTTCTTCTTGTAGGCCGGAGGGGCAGTCTGGAACTCGGGCGTGGCGTTGAAGGCGTCGTTGCGGACGAATTCATACACGTCGCCGTGGAATTGGCTGGTGCCTGACTTGGTCTCGACCTCAACCGTGCCGGAGCCGTTGCGGCCATACTGAGCGCCGTAGTTGGAGGTCAGCACTTTGAATTCGGCGATGGCGTCAATGCTGGGATAGACATTCAGCGTTGAGTTGCTGCCGTTATCCATGGCATCACCGCCGTCCATTTCCCAGTTGTTATATTCGGTGCGGCCGCCGTTCACGCTGAAGGAAACGTTCCCTGAAACGCCTACTCCCGCCTCATCTTGCCCCGTCTGATTGCTGACTCCGGGCACCAGGGTGATGAGCTGGGTAAAATTTCGGCCATTCAGCTCGAGTTGGCTGATTTCCTTGCCGGTGACTGTGCCTCCAAGATCAGAGGATTGAGTTTCCACCTGGGCGACAGTGGCTCCCTGCACCGTAACCTCAGTGCTGGCGGCGCCGACCTGCATCGCGACATCGACGCGGGATTTCTGAGCTACTCGCAGGACAATGCCCGCCGCCTGAAACCTCCTGAAGCCAGATGCCGCCACGGTCAGGTTATACGACCCGATGGGCAACGCGGCAAACAGGTAATCGCCGGTCGAGTTGCTGGATGCGGAACGATTGATGCCATGCTCCACACTGGTGAGAGTCACTTGAGCGCCAGGAATTGCAGCTCCGGTTGAGTCGGTCACAGTCCCGGTGATTGACGCGGTATCCTGCGCAAAGAGTGCGACGGGAACACAGAATGCAAAGATACAGAACCACAAGAGACGGGACTTCATATCCAACTCCCTGATATTTGAAGCAAATGGAAAATCGAGCCGGCCACCCTACGGACAGTGATTAAAAATGCGAGAAACGCCTTATTAAAACGTGTTAATACTGATGTAGCTCGCCGCCCATGTCAAGCGAAAAATGCCTGATCAGCGGCTCAACACGGAGTAACGTCGATAGCGGACAAGAAGATGCCGATCTCCCTCGGGCAGGAGGGGTATGAGAGGCTTTCGCAAAAATGCTGCAGACTAGGCGCCCGCTTGTTTCTCAGCCAAGTCCCCGATGAACGGCAGTTTCCACATCTGCCCTTGATTGGCCTTGAGCAGGAGGATGATCCAGATCACGAAGCCCGCCAAGCCGACCAGAGGCCATATGAGGATGGTCAGCCAACCGAGGAAAGGAATGTGAGCGATGATGCTCAGCACAATCCATAAGGCAGTCCACGCAATATGGAAAAAGATGCATTGGAAGGCGTGGAAGCGGACAAATCGGCTCCGGTTGTAAGGCTCGATGACTAGGAAGATGATTGCGGGAATGATCGTGACGTAAGCCAGCATCCCGGCTACGTTGTCGGTCAGCCCGCCCGCAGTGGCTGCGGCAGGCCGCGCCGCTGGAGCTCCGGAGCGGCTACAGGCCGGACAAATCGTGGAACCATCTGGTGTTTGAGCACCACACACCGTGCAAAAAGCCATGACGTCCCCCTTCAAGCATTCGTTTTGACCAAGATCCGCAGAACGGGCGCACCTTAGCAGAAATGCATCCCCAAGGCAAACAAAATCGCGCTGGGTGGCTGACGCAGCCCTCTAGGCCTTTTCGGCGAGGCTTCCAATCACAGGCAGCCGGAAGGTCTGACCCTGCAAGGCCTTGACCAGCAGCACCAGCCAGAGAATTCCCCAGCCCAGAACGGCGACGGCTAACGCCAGCCATGCCAGCAGGTACCCCGCAACCGGGATGAGCGTAAGTATGGAATAGAGGATTCGCAAAGCGATTGCGATCATGATTGTAGCGACCGTCAGGAAGATGGACTGGAAGGAGTGAAACCGAATAAACCGATTGCGCTTAAAGGGCTCAATGAGCACGAAAATCGTCGCGGGGATGAATGTGATGTAGGCCAACGCGGCGAGCAGATTGTCCTTGAACTGACTGGGCACGCTCACGGGAGCCACGTTTACGGGTGGCACGGGAGGCGTGCGGATCACAGGCGGGCTGGCCGCAGGCCTCTTTGCATCCTGGCCTGGGACCCACATCCTGCGACCGCAACCGGGGCAAAAGGCAACATTGTCGGGCATTTGAGCGTGACATTGTGGACAGGTGATGGGCATGGTTTTTCTTAGGCCAGGCGGCGCGAAGCGTTCTTCTTGCGGCAGTCCTCGCAGACTCCATAAATCTGAAAGGTGTGGCGAGTGGTTGCGTAATGGTATCGGTTTCCGATCTCCTGCTCGAGACCATCGACCTCGGGCGAGAAAAATTCTACCGAACTGCCACACCCGGTGCAGACCATGTGGTGGTGGCTGCGGCGGTTGTATTGGTGCTCGTAGCGGGCGATGCCGTCATGAAAAGCGACTTCGCTGGCCAGGCCGCATTCCGCCAGCAGTTTCAAGGTGCGGTAAACCGTGGTGAAACCGATCCTGACATCTTTCTTTTGCACCAGCCGGTGCAGTTCGTTAGTAGAGAGGTGCTCGCGGGTTTCGAGGAAGGTTCGAAGGATGGTATCGCGCTGCGCCGTATGTTTCAGGCCGACCCGTTTGAGATGCCGATGCAAAATCTGCTGCGCCTCGCGGACCATCTCGGGGGAGATGCTGGGCTGGTCGTCAATGCGCTTTTGCAGCATGGCTTTCGGCAAACCTTGGCGATCTCCTGAATCATACTGACCTTTGCGAAATGAGCCAACTTTTTCGCGGGAACAGTTCCGTTGCATTGCCCGCGAGATCTTCGTCCAGCCGGAGCTGTCCTCAGGACGACGCCCTTGCTTGGCGTTTGTCTTACGGCGCAGGCAGGCCCTAGAATCGAGTGTCCGTTATGACGACCGTCACTAGTCTGGCCTATCCTCGTCCCCGTCTGCGAATTTTGCGGGTGGTTGCTTTCATTCTGAGCCTGATATTGCTGGCCGTGCTTGGCCTCTGCGGCTGGTTTTATTCGATAGCACGGTCTGCTTTACCACAAATGGACGGCAGGCTTCGAGTATTGGGTCCTGCGGCGCCAGTGAAAGTTATTCGCGATGGGCACGGAGTGCCCAACATCGATGCCGCTAACTTCAATGATCTCTTTTTCGCTCAAGGTTACGTAACTGCGCAAGACCGATTGTTTCAGATGGACGGAATGCGAAGGTTCGCAGCGGGAGAGCTGTCGGAAGTTTTCGGCAGCGGTTATCTGGAGCACGATCGGCAACAGAGAATCCTCGGACTCAAAGTCGTTGCTCAAAAAACGGTAGAAAGCCTGCCGGCCGAGGATCGCTCTCGTTTCGAAGCTTACGCGCGGGGAGTGAACGCATACATTGAGGCGCATCGTGATGGGTTGCCGTTGGAATTTCGCATTCTGCGGTACTCGCCTCGTGCGTGGACGCCTGAAGACTCGGCTCTGATCGGAGTCCAAATGGTCGAGGATTTGAGCACGAGTCCGCGCCATGCTCTGGTGCGGGAGAAAATTCTGGCCAAGCTGGGACCGGAGTTAACCGCCGATCTGTATGTGAACTCTTCCTGGCACGACCGCCCGCCCACGGTATCGCGGCCCACGCTCGATCAAGAGATCAAGAGCAACGATCAGAACGATGATGAAGATGAAGACGATGATTCGGGCACGGACAGCTCAGTTACCGGATTGACGCCGCGAAAGGATATTCCCGCGTTGCCGTCGACGCTGAAAATGTTTTTTGACGAGCCGGCCTTAGTTCTGGGCTCGAATAATTGGGTGGTCTCGGGGGCGCTCACAGTTTCGGGCAAGCCTTTGCTTTCGAATGATATGCATCTGCACCATCAGATGCCGAACCTGTGGTACGAAGCTCATCTGCGTTGCGCGTCCGCCAACTTCGATGTGGCTGGAGTTACGCTCCCGGGATATCCGTATGTGATTGTCGGGCACAACCAGCGCATCGCCTGGGGATTCACCAATCTAGGGCCGACGGTTGAGGACGTCTACGTTGAGACCTTCAACTCGGACGGGCAATATCTGACGCCGGAGGGATGGAAACTGCCGGAGCATCGTCTTGAGGTCATTCACGCGAAGGACAAGCCGGATGTAACTGTAGATGTGGTATTGACGCGCCATGGACCGATCGTTACCGACATGGTCCCGGGTGAGACGCGCAAGTTGGCACTCCGTTGGACTTTGTACGATGGCACGCGCAATCCAATCTTCTCGGTCGATTCGGCACAGACGTGGGAAGAGTTCAGGCGTGCTTTTTCAGAGTTTGACGCGCCCGGCCAAAACGTTGTCTATGCCGACGTCGATGGCAACATCGGCTATCAGGCTACCGGAAAGATTCCCATCCGGGCTGCGGGCGACGGCAGTCTGCCGGAAAACGGAAGCGATAATGCTCACGAATGGGTAGGCTACGTTCCGTTTGAGAAGCTGCCCAGCATATTCAATCCGCCATCCGGAATCATCGCAACGGCAAACAGCCGGATCACGCCGGACGGGTATAAATATTCCCTCAGCACGGAATGGGGAGCCCCCTGGCGGTCGGCTCGCATTTATCGCGTCCTGGAGTCGGGCAAGAAATTTTCTGCGGCTGATATGTTGACGCTCGAAACCGATGTTTACTCCGATCCGGATCGTTTTTTCGGGGAGCGGTTTGTGTATGCAGTGGACCACGCGAAGAATCCCTCGGTTCGGGCAAAGGCGGCGGCAGAGATTCTACGTCAGTGGGACGGAAGGATGATTGAGAACTCGCCAGCACCCACGATCGCAGTTGAGGCGCGCCAGGAATTAACCCGTCTGTTGCTCGAGCCCAAGCTGGGCGTAGCACCGAAGGATCCTAAAGAACTGGAAACGACTCTTAGCTGGAAAAGCTACCAGTGGATGATGAGCACGGTCTGGTTGGAGAACGTGATCGAGCATCAGCCGAAGCGCTGGTTACCCGAGACCTACCCGAACTATGACGAACTTCTAACCGCAGCGGTTGAGGCCGCCGTCGATTCGAATCCGTCACACGGTTCGGATGCGCCGCAAGATCTCAACTCCTGGAAGTGGGGGAATTTTCATCCCGTCGATATTCAGCACCCGATTTATGGCAGAATTCCGCTTTTGCGCCGCTGGACGGGACCCGGATTGCTGCCGCAATCGGGGAGCGAATACACCGTAAAGGCGGTATCGCGCAGCCACGGACCGTCGGAACGAATGACGGTTGATCTCGCGAATCTCGATCAGTCCACTCTGAATCTGGTGACGGGCGAAGCGGGGAATCTGCTCAGCCCTTATTACTTGGACCAGTGGAACGCCTGGTATGAGGGCTTCACTTTCGCATGGCCGTTTTCCGGGCCGGCGGTGGACAAGGCGCGGGTGCATGAGTTGGTGCTGGAGCCGGAGAGGTAGAACGGTTTCAGGCTCGCGAGTCGTCTAATGCAAGTGAGCGGACAAGAACGAAACTGTCCGCTTCCTGGAATCCTCCACCGCGTCGCCGCTGAAGCTGTGGCCCTGATGCGGGTAAATTTTGATCTCGTAGGGGACCGCTTTGTTCTTGAGCAGTCTTTCCAATTCGTAGGCACTGCTGACGGGGACAACGTCATCGTCTTCACCGTGCAGGATTAATACCGGCGGCATAGTGGTGAAACGCTCTTCCGCGAAGCCTGGCATTCCGCCAAAGAACTCGACCACGGCCTTGATTTCCGGCGAACGCAACGGCGGAGGATGGCTGCGTTCCTCTTCCGCGAGAGCAAGTGCCAGATAGCCTCCCAGCGAGAAGCCGACGACCCCGATTCCCTTATTTCGGATTTCCGGCTGCGCCGCAATGTAACGAGTGGCATCGTTCAAGGTCTTGATATAGGCAAGGAACATCTGCGGCTTAACCGAAGGACTCCACTGCCCGGGGCCATCGAAAAAGTGAGGAACGAAGACAGAGTATCCGGCCGTCGTCAGCGCCTCGAGAATTCCATTCTTTCTCCAATCCCCTTGCGGCCCTCCTCCACCGTGCACCAGCAATATCGGCAGGTGAGCGCTTCCGTTCTTAGGATCGAAGCGCTCGATCGTGATGGGCTGGTGATCGCTATGAAATACGGTTGTCGTACCGACAGGGGCCTGGGCGCTGGCCGACTCCGTCAGAATGGAAAGGGCAACGAGCAGATTGAGGCAAGTACGCATTGGAAGTCACAGCGTGAAGCTCTCTCAATCTACCAGCTTCACGTCGAACGGCTGGCCGACGACATCAATCTGGCCATCGTTATTGTTACCGTTGGACGGGGTCACCTGCAACCTGTCAGTGGTCGTGTCGTAGATGCCCAGCCCGGCGTTCTGGATAACGTAAACCGTATCGCGTCCGGTGATTTGTTGAAGGCCAGTTACGTTACCGTTGCTTGGGGGAATCACGACGCCGCCAGTATTTGTGTTGAAGATGGATAAACAGCCGCGAACCTCGCCACCGGCGAGATTGACATTACTGCAGCCGTAGGAGCCGATGAAGAGTTGCCCGTTCTGGCTTATCTGCATGCGACTGTGGTAGCCATCCGTGATGATTGCCGAACCACTAACGGTCATCGAGTTGGTATTAATGGCAGTCAGCCTGCCGCAGGTAGTGGCCCTCGTTACGCTTCCAGTACAAGTATTCGTTCCGGGTGGAGTTCCAGCCACGTACAGCGTGGAACCGCTCACCAAACCAAAAGTGGCGGC
Source organism: Terriglobales bacterium (assembly GCA_035483835.1). GTDB lineage: Bacteria > Acidobacteriota > Terriglobia > Terriglobales > Acidobacteriaceae > JABDBE01. The sequence continues at coordinate 13,103 of DATHPO010000270.1, read as the reverse complement.
GCTTACCGGAGTTGTGCTCGTCGCAGTAGAGGCGCCCACGTCGGCGACGCTGACTCCTGCCGCAGTCCCGCCGCATTGGGCGCCGCAATTCAAAATGTAAGCCGTGGTGTTGCTGGCGAAAATGCCCCACACCGGCCGGTCAAAGCCGGTAATGTAACTCCGCGGATCGGTGGCGGTACCGATCAACGGTGTCGTAATCACGGTTACGACGTCGGAGTTGTCGCTAAACACCAGGAGGTGGTTACCGTCCGGGCTGAGCACGATGAAGTGCGCACCAGGCACGGGGATGGTTGCGGATACGGACCCGGTTTGTAAACTCATCACCACGACGGCTCCCGGAGACTGTCCGGCGATCGGGGCCGTGGGAACGGCGGCATAGGCAGTCGTCGCGAAATTACTGACCACGAGGCTCTCGGTAAGGCCGGGTAATGTGATGGCAGGCAATGGCGTGGTGGATCCGGTCGGGACTGCTACGGCTTCAGTCGCGTTGTCGACGATCGCCACGGAGTTGCCATTGGGGCTGAACACCGCCGTGTACTTTCCATTGGGGGCGAGTGTCATGAGCGAGGGCTGCAGGCTGATGCCCGTCAAAGGAACAAAAAAAGTGAGGGCAAGCTGGTCTAACGTTGCATCCACAATGTTCAGCACCTGCGTATTCAACACGGCTCCGGTACCATTCCCTTGCGGGAAGAGGGGATTCGAAATGAAGACCCGGAACTTGATTCCGCTGGGCTTGTGAGTCGTCGTAGTGCTCGAGGAATTACTGCTTCCGCAGGAAATAATGGTCACACTGGCAACTATGAGCGCAAAAATGCTGATTAAGATTCTCTTCAAACCTGGGACTCCGAAGAGCATGAGGGACAGAGATTTAGATCCAAGAAACCGGATTATAACAGAGCGACTTCGGAGAATTTGGCGCGTGGTCCGACCTGCCCGTCGCCGATATGCAAAAGCAACAGTCCTCTTGTATTCTGGAGAGAATGGCTACTGATCTACTGACCCGAATAAAACAATCCGCTGTCCTGTGCGACGGCGCGATGGGAACCCTGCTCTATGCCAAGGGAATCTTCATCAATCGCTGCTATGACGAGTTGAACGTTTCTCAACCTGACCTGATTCGGGGTATTCACCACGAGTATTTGCAGGCAGGTGCAGAGATTATTGAAACCAATACTTTTGGTGGGAATTCGTTCCGCCTGGCGCGGCACAGCATGGCTAGCCAGGTGCGCGACATCAACTTTGCGGGAGCGCGGCTGGCGCGCGAAGCCGCCAAGAGCTTTGACGTCTGGGTAGCCGGATCGGTCGGGCCACTAGGTGTGCGGATCGAACCGCTGGGCAAGACATCTTTCGAGGAGGCCCGTACGGCCTTCCGCGAGCAGATTGCGGCCCTGGTCGAAGGCGGAGTGGATCTGCTGATGCTGGAAACCTTCGGCTACCTGGAAGAACTTCATCAAGCAATACTGGCAGCGCGTGATGTCAATCCGAAGATTCCCGTTGTGGCGCACGTCACCATCGACGAAGATGGAAATTGTCTCGACGGTTCGACCCCGGAGGCGTTCACTCCACGGCTGGAAGAGTGGGGTGCGGACGTCATAGGCTGTAATTGCAGCGTGGGACCGGTAGCGATGCTCGACGCAGTTGAGCGCATGCGAGCTGCAACTTCCCTGCCCCTGGCGGCGCAACCCAACGCCGGCATGCCACGTTCCGTCGAGGGCCGGAATATTTATCTTTGCTCCCCGGAATACATGGCCAGTTATGCCCGCAAGTTCGTGGCTGCGGGGGTACGCATCGTGGGCGGCTGTTGCGGTACGACTCCGGACCACATCCGGGTGATGAAATCGGCGTTGAGGGTCGGAGACGCGCGCGCCAAGGTGACCTCTGCGCCATCCCCCGCCCAGGCCAAACCTGCTACGACTCCTGCTGTGGCGATCGAGGACCGTTCCCGGTTGGGGGCCAAGCTTGCCTCTCGCGAATTCCTGACCATGGTCGAGATTGTTCCCCCCAAAGGAACGGACATTCGCAAGGAAATCGAAGGTGCGCGCTTCGTCAAGTCGGTGGGCGTGGACGGAATCAACGTCCCAGATAGTCCGCGGGCCTCGGCGCGCATGAGTAATCAGGCACTGTCGTTGCTCATCCAGCAGGAAGTGGGCATCGAGGCAATCCTGCACTACACCTGCCGCGACCGTAATGTGCTCGGTATTCAATCGGACTTGCTGGGGGCCGCGGCCACGGGCATTCGCAATCTGATCTGCATTACCGGCGATCCGCCGAAGATGGGCAGCTATCCGGACGCCACCGCCGTGTTCGACGTAGACGCGATCGGATTGGTCAACATCGTTCACAACCTGAATCGCGGCCTGGACATTGGTGGCAACCCGATTGGAACGGGAACGAGCTTCGTAATCGGAGTCGGCGCCAACCCGGGGCTGAGCGATATGGACGAAGAGATCCGGCGCTTCGAGTACAAGGTGCAGGCGGGCGCCGAGTATGTGGTGACCCAACCCGTCTTTGATCTCAGCTTGCTGGAAAGCTTTCTGCGCCGAATTGAGCACTGCCGAATTCCGGTGGTTGCCGGAATCTGGCCGCTTGTCAGCGTGCGCAATGCGGAATTCATGAAGAACGAACTCCGAGTCTCGGTCCCGGACTCGATTCTTGGGCGCATGGCCGCAGCGAAAACCCCGGAGGCCGCAAGAGAAGAAGGCGTCGCTATCGCGCGCGAGATGTTGGTTGCGGTACGCGGGATGGCGCAGGGAGCGCAGATCAGCGCGCCCATGGGCCGCTATAGCCTGGCTGTAGATGTTCTTGAGGCTTTAGGAGGTAGGGGCGCTGGCGCCGATTGACTCTGCATTATTCCTCGGGGCATCTCGTCCCACTTCGGTTTAGGGTTTGTTAAATCTTTTTTAAAATGCATTTTCTACTGGACGCATTCCGCCCGTAAGTGGATTAGAATAGCTCCAGGAGCAGAAAACCCCGTTGGCAAAATTTGAAGATTGCCTCCAGCGTCTGGAGAAGATCGTGCAGGAGCTTGAAAAGGGTGAAGTGCCCTTGGAGAAGTCTCTGACGCTTTTTGAGGAAGGCATGCAACTCTCAGCCACTTGCCGGAAAGAGTTGGAGCAGGCCGAGGGCAAAGTGGAAATCCTGCTGAAGCAAAACGGGAAACTCCAGGCTGAGCCGTTTGAGCCCTTGATCGAGAGTGTGGCCTCGAAGAGGTAAGAGCCACATCGGTCGCTACACCGCTCAATGAGTATTAACGTCTGTGACGCGTTCACTCCTCGTGCCATGGCGTCACAGCCCGGTTGCCGTGCCTAGCGGTAGAAGCCAGAGGGAAGTAATGCAGCCTCTCAATGTGGTACTCCTCCAGAGCGATTCGAGGGTAGCGCAGTCTCTCGTCTCCGCCCTAGCCAACACCTTCAGTTCGGTCCGCCAGGTCCAGTCCCTGGGGGAATTGCGCAGCAGCATTGCCAAGCACCGTGCCGGGATTGCTATTTTGGACATGGAGACAGCTTCGATTTCCGATGTGGAACGCCTGTCCCGTGAGTTTCCAACAGCCTGCATCGTTTGCACCCATCGACTGGCTGACGAAGACATGTGGACGGCGGCGGTGAACGCCGGGGCTGCCGACGTTTGTCCTCCATCCGATACCCGGGGCATCGTCCGTACCGCGTTGCGAAATGCCTCCATCACGAATTCCGCAGCCGCATAGAAATAACCGCTAACAATCAAGGACGCCCGTCGGCGTCCTTTTATTTTGCGACCATGGTCGTGACCGCAAAGACCAAAGCGCACTTGCTATACTCACCGTCATGCTCAAAGACACCCTGGAGGCAGGCCGAGAGCTGACTGACACAGCACTGGAACGCCTGTTGCCGCCGGCAACACAGCATCCAGTTTCCATCCATCGCGCGATGCGCCACAGTGTTTTCGCCGGAGGCAAGCGGTTGCGTCCGATTCTGTGCATGGAAGCCGGGCGGATGGTCGCCGGTTCCCGTCCCGCCGGAATCGAAGACCTGGGCGCCGCACTGGAGATGCTTCACACGTATTCCTTGATCCACGATGATCTTCCGGCGCTGGACAACGATGACCTACGCCGCGGCCGCCCCACTTGCCACAAGGTTTTTGGCGAGGCAATCGCAATTTTGGCGGGAGATGCGCTGCAAACTCAAGCGTATGAAACGCTGGCGCGGTTGCGCTGTCCGGCAGAAGCCCGCGTGCGCATCATCGAAGAGATTGCTCGCGCCACCGGTACCGTGGACGGCATGATCGGCGGCCAGGTTGTCGATCTGGAAGCCGAGCACACTAAGCCAGATTTGAACATGCTGGAGTACATCCATCGCTCGAAAACCGCCGCGCTGATCACGGCCAGCGTGGTCAGCGGTGGACTCTACGCGGGAGCGAATCATGATGCGGTTGAGAAGTTGAGGACTTTCGGAAAATCCATCGGGTTGGCCTTTCAGATCGTGGATGACGTACTCGACGTCACCCAGACTTCCGAGCAACTGGGAAAGACCGCTGGCAAGGACACGGCCGCGGAAAAAGCGACGTATCCAGCGCTGTTCGGCATCGACGAGTCTGTGAAGAAAGCCGATGCGCTGGTGGAAACTGCCTTGGATTCCCTAGACATCTTTGGTTCACAAGCCGATACGCTGAAGGCGCTAGCGCGATTCCTGGTGGAAAGAAAGAAGTAGCGCCGGTAACCTGGCCGTCAGAGGGGCTGGGGCGCGACAAAGCAGATTTTGATATGATGACTCCGGCGATGGAGTTCGCCATAACCGCCTGGGTCGAACTGATATCCTCCGGCTGATAACTCCTACAAATTTTGTAGGGAGAACTCCATCGTGATCGACCTGCTCGTCATATCTCTCGGCGCAATCGTCGGCGCTAATGCCCGTTATCTCTTAAGCCGATTCGCGGCCAAAGAATTGGGCCCCGTCTTTCCTTACGGGACGCTCTTCATCAACATCGCAGGCAGCTTGATCGTTGGCTTCTTCGTGATCTGGACGACGGAACGAGTGCTGGCCGATCCGCGCTGGCGCCTGCTGGTCGTGATCGGCTTCTGCGGTTCGTTTACCACATTCTCAAGCTACGCTTTTGAAACCATGGCGTACTTCGAACAAGGACAATGGCTTCTCATGCTCGCGAACGTGCTCACCAACAATTTGTTATGCCTGGGGGGGGCGCTAGCCGGCATGGCTCTGGCGCGAGTGCTGTAAAATGCCAGACGCGATGGCAGTTCAAGTCACGATCTATCTCAACGAAGCCGACCAGTGGCATCACCGGCCGTTGCACGTGGAGATCCTCAATTACTTGCGCCAGGAAAACGTATACGCGGCAACCGCAATTCATGCCGTGGCGGGGTTTCTTGGCCGGCACCGGGTTCAAACCAGCCACCTGGTCGATGCCGGGGGAAAGCTTCCGGTAATCATCATCTTCGTGGATACGGACGAGCACGTGAACCGCGTTCTTCCCACGTTGAAGGAAATGGCTGCTCATCGTTTGATTGTTCGTGAAAATGTGGTCTTGGAACAAGGAAGCCTCGACTGATATCCACTCCTTCCACTGACGCTGCGCCGTTAGATGTCCTCGCCATCGCTGCTCATCGCGATGACGTCGAACAGACTTGCGGGGGGACGCTGCTGAAAATGGCACAGCACGGGCGGCGCACCGGCATCCTAGATCTCACTCAGGGAGAGATGGGGACGCGGGGCACCGCCGAGGACCGTGCGCAAGAGGCGGCGGAAGCCGCGAAGATACTACGCGTCTCGTGGAGGCAGGCTCTCGATATCCCGGATGGGCGGGTTGAGAACACTTTCGAAAACCGGCTGAAAGTGGCGCGCGTAATCCGCGAACAGCGTCCCCGAGTTGTGATTCTTCCCTACTGGAAAGGCCGCCATCCAGATCATTACACCGCGTCGGCACTGGGATATGAAGCCTGCTTTCTGGCGGGATTGGCCAAGCTGGACTTTGGTGGGGATGCCGGCGCTACAAAGCCGCACCGGCCCTTCAAGATCATCTACGCGACGCTTTACTACGATGTCCGGCCGACGTTCGTCGTTGACATCACCGAGCTGTTCGAAGCGCGTTTCCAAGCGCTGATGGCGTACAAGTCGCAGTTCAGCGATCAGGAAGCGGGTAAGGATCTGTTCCCCGCTCAGGCCGAAATTCGCGCTCGCATCGAAGCTATGGCACGCTTCTATGGCCTCCTGGGAGGCGTGACGTATGCGGAACCATTCCTGCAGAAGGAAGTGGGACTGGTAGAAGATTTGACAATGATTCCGGTGAAGTCGATCTGACTTATCTCTTCACGGCGACCGCGACCCCATCGCGAATTGGTAGGATTGTTGTAAACAGATCTGGAGAGTTATAGAGCAAACGGTTGAACTCGAGAATGGCTTTGGTCGAAGCATCCTGCGGCGTTTTCTGGGCGACCTTTCCGCTCCAGAGGACGTTGTCCGTGACAAACAGCCCGCCTCTCCGCAGACGCGGCAAAGCCAGCCGGAAGACTCGTGGATAATCTTCTTTGTCGACGTCGTTGAAGATTATGTCAAACTCCTGCTTGTGTTCGGAGAGAACTTCCAGGGCATCGCCGGTGGTCATGTTGATTCGCGACGCGACACCTGCTTTCTCGAAATATCCTCGCGCTTCCTCGGCGTTCTTGCGATCTCCGTCGGTGTAGAACACGAGTCCACCTTCGCCAACAGCGCGCGCCCACCAGATAGTCGAATATCCAATCGCAGAACCCATCTCGAAAACCGTTTTTGCGCCAGTCATTAGTGCCAATTGATGCAGAATGCGGCCAACGGCCGGGCCAACGATAGGGATCTTTCGCTTGGCGGCTTCTTCCTCCATTTTCGTGAGCACTTCATCCCGTGGAGGAAGCATGGAATAGAGATAGTCTTCGACAGGCCCGGCGGTGATTCCGGACATCTGCCAGTCTGGCTTTGTTGCTTTCGACTTCGGCAATTCTTCTCCTTCCAGAACAACCGAGCTTCGCTCGCGTAGACGGACGAAGGCGCCCGTACTCTATAAAATCACACAATTGTTTCGCCGGGTTTCATTTCGCTGACTTCAACTTCTGGAGCAAGCTTGTGCAAGTCACCCGGCCTTCCCGTCAGCACCGGGAATGTTCCGAAGTGCATGGGAATAACCGTTTTCGGCTTCAGCAGCTTGCAGGCGTAAGCAGCTTCGCGCGGCCCCATCGTGTAGTGGTCGCCAATCGGAATCATGGCGATCTCTGGCGCGTAAAGCTCACGGATGATCTGCATATCGCCGAAAACGTTGGTGTCGCCCGCGTGGTAAATCTTTACTCCATTGGTGAACTCGACGACGTAACCGCACGCTTCACCACCATAGACGATTTCGTCCCCGTCTTGAATGCCACAGGAATGGTCAGCGTGCACCATCGTCACCTTGATGTCGCCAACGGTTTGCGTGCCGCCCTTGTTCATATCCGCTGTGTGTTTTACGCCCTTTTTTTCCAGCCATCCGCACAACTCAGGAATCCCGACCACCAGGGGGTTGTGCTTCTTGGCGATTTCAACCGCATCTCCGATGTGATCAAAATGGCCGTGGGTGCAGAGCAACACGTCAACTTTTTTGACGTTCTTTTCCTTCACTGGGCACATAGGGTTCCCCATGACCCAGGGATCGATCAAAACTGTCTTGCCACCAGGTGTCTCAACCCGAAAAGTTGCGTGGCCTAACCATGTCAGTTTGATTCCGTTGAGGTTCATAGTCTTGGGAAAATCCAAGCATTTAGCACTTGGCAATTAGCACTTGGCCTTTCAGCAGTACTCATCGAATCCGGCAAGAAACACTGGCTGGCTAAATGCTAAGTGCTAAATGCCAACTGCTAGTTTAATATAGTTCGCCGTGACTGAACTGAAGGTTCTAATCTCGCGTGAGCAAATCGCGCATCGCGTGGCCGCCATGGGCGCCGAGATCACGCGCGACTTCGCGGGGGAAGCCGTAATCCTGGTGGGTGTCCTCAAAGGCGCTACGATTTTCCTCAGCGACCTGGCACGACAAGTCCAGCTCGACGCTACTTTCGACTTCATTGGTGTCTCCAGCTACGGCAACCGCCCGAGCCCAGCCCATGAGTTGCGGTTCGGATGGGACTCTACCGGAGAAGTGCAGCTGACCAAAGACGTAGACCAATCGATGAAAGATCGAAATGTAATCCTGGTCGAAGACATCCTGGACACCGGCCTCACGCTGAACTACCTGAAAAGGATCGTGCTGGGCCACCAGCCGAAGGCCGTCCGCATTGCCGCATTGCTGGACAAGCCATCGCGACGAAAACAACCGATCAAGGCCGATTATGTCGGCTTCAGCATTCCGGACGAGTTCGTCGTCGGATACGGGCTAGATTACGCGGAAAAGTACCGCAACTTGCCGGACATCTGCGTGGTCCCGAGAGAAAGCTGATCGCTACACCCTAGACGTAGCAGCCCCCTCGCGAGGGGATAGGTGTAGAGACGTGGCGTGCAACGTCTCAGAGCGCAAGAACCGCGACTGATATCATAGGAAAGTGGAAATGGTTGCAACCAAAGCTGATTTTCAATCCAAAGTCGATCCCCTCCTGCTGGAAGTGGCGGACGTGGTCAACACCACCCTCGACCTGGACACCACGTTGCGTCGCGTAGCCGAGCTCGTACGCAAGGTCATTGATTACGAGATCTTTGGCATTCTACTGCTGAACGAAAAAACCCAGGAGCTATACTTTCGATTTCAGGTGGGATATGCGCGGGAAATTGCCGAGCGCATGCGGATCAGAGTGGGCGAGGGCGTCACCGGAATCGCAGCGCAACGGCGGGAAGCAATTCTGATCGACGATGTATCCACAGATCCCCGCTACATCTCAGCTGTTCCTAACGTGCGCTCAGAGTTGGCGGTTCCTCTGATCATCAAGAACCGGCTCATCGGAGTTATTGATATCGAGTCGCCACAGCCGAACCACTTTACCGAAGAACACAAGCGGTTGCTGACGCTGATCGCTTCGCGGATGGCTGTTGGCATTGAGAATGCTCGCTTGTACACGCGAACCACGCGCCAGGCGCGGACCTTGGTGTTGCTAAATGAAATTGCGCGCGAGCTCACATCCATTCTCAACGTGGACGAGTTGCTGAAGCGAATTGCTGAGCTGCTCAGCCGGCTGATCGATTATCAGATGTTCAGCATTCTGTTGCTCGATGCCGCCGGCGAGAAACTACAGCATCGTTTTTCGCAGCGATTCCAGGAAAACATACAGCTCAAACATGAAATCCCGTTAGGCAGGGGCGTGGTCGGCTATGCTGCGCAACACAAAGAGGCGGTCTTGGTCCCTGATGTAAATAAGGACCCGCGGTATGTCAAAGCCAATCCAGAGACCCGCTCCGAACTGGCGGTGCCGCTGGTCTACCAGGACAAGGTGATCGGAGTGCTGGACCTTGAGCACACAAGGCGTGGCTTTTTCACCGACGATCACAAACGAACTGTGACGACGCTGGCCGCGCAAGTTGCGATTGCGATTGAAAACGCACAGCTCTACGAGCAGATCGCCCGCCAGGAAAAGCGCCTCGAGCGTGACTTGGCAATGGCGCGCCAGTTGCAGTTCCGGCTTTTACCACCGACGCTGCCCAGGCTCTCAAATCTCGATATAGCAGCGAAGTTCGTTCCAGCGCGCGCTATTGGGGGTGACCTTTACGATTTCGTCAGCTATTCGATGTCGCGCACAGCCATTGTGGTTGGCGACGTCAGCGGCAAAGGCGCGCCAGCGGCGATTTACGCTGCATTGGTCAGCGGAATCTTGCGTTCCCATGCACCCATCGAACCCGGCCCTGCAGAAATGCTCTCTGCCGTAAATTTTTCGCTGGGCGAGCGTCGCATCGACGGCCAGTTTGTATCGCTGATCTACGCCGTATGGGACGACCGAAATCGCACTTTGCAGGTAGCCAACTCTGGCTTGCCGCGCCCGATTTACTGCCACGATGGGAAGATCGAGGTCATCGAAGCCACGGGCTTGCCTCTGGGGTTGTTCGACGACGCCGACTATGATGAACTGAGTTTCCGGGCCAAGGCCGGAGACATGTTCGTATTCTTCAGCGATGGCATTCTGGATGCCAGTAACAAAGCGGAAGAACTCTTCGGGCGCGAGCGGGTTGGCGAGATTGTTGCAGCGAACCCCAATGCTTCGGCCGACGAGGTTGTGAAGTTGATCTTCAAAGCTGTGGCCGAACACGCGTCTGGAGAGGAAGCGTTCGACGATCAGACCGTGGTTGCGATTCGCGTCAAAGGCACCCCCGGGAAGCGCAAGTGATGCGCGCTGGAAACCCAGGCCAAGGCCGCCCGCCAGCTTTTTCATACCGGCGTGCGAGGAACAGTGATGTTTGGGGGCGCTCTTCCCGGTCAATCCTTCATTGTGACCAAGTGCCTCTCGCGGGTTTAGCAGAGCGCTTCGGCACGCCCTTATATGTTTACTCGGCATCGGCAATTCGTGAGCGCATGCGAGCCTTCGAACGCGCCTTTCGCAAGGTTCCACACACCGTCTGCTACTCGGTAAAAGCGAATTCGAACCTAAGCATTTTGCGTTTGCTGGCCGGGATGGGTTGCGGCTTCGATGTAGTCTCTGGCGGAGAGCTGGAGAGAGTGTTGCGCATCAACCGGAAAGCCGCGAAAAAAGTCGTCTTCTCCGGTGTGGGCAAAACTCCGGATGAGATGCAATTGGCGTTGAAGGTCCAGGTCCTGCTGTTCAACGTAGAAAGCGAATCGGAGTTGTCTGCGCTCGCGGAATGCGCCGCTCGAACGAAGAGGAAAGCCCGGATTGCATTGCGCGTAAATCCGGACGTTTCCGCCGAAACTCATCCGTATATTTCCACCGGTTTGCACCAACACAAGTTCGGCATCCCAATTGAGCAGGCTCGCGGGTTGTATGCTCGAGCGGCAGCAATGAAGTTTGTGGAGATTGCCGGCGTGAGCGTCCACATAGGTTCACAGATCACCGATGTGAAGCCCTTCGCGGCAACCACGGAACGAGTTGCTGAACTGACGCGGGCTCTGCGGGCGGACGGTCATACGATCAACTATGTGGATGCCGGCGGCGGACTTGGTATCGCTTACGACAATTACAGTTTGCCCGGCTTTGCCGAACAGGTGGCTTCCTACGCAAATGCGTTGCTGACACCGCTGAAGGGCTTGAAGGTACACCTTCTACTCGAACCAGGGCGTTCTATCGTCGGACCAGCCGGGGTGCTGCTCACGCGCTTGCTGTACAAGAAAACCAACGGCAAGAAGAAGTTTCTGGTGGTCGACGCGGCCATGAATGATTTGTTGCGGCCTTCCCTATATCGGGCTCATCACGAAATCGTCTCCGTCCGGTCATCCGAAGCATCATTGAAAGAAGTTCCGTACGAGACTGTGGATGTCGTTGGGCCGATCTGCGAGACCGGAGACTTCTTTGCCCGCGATCGTGAATTGCCGCTCATAGAAGAAGGGGATCTGCTCGCCCTGCTCGACACGGGGGCTTACGGAATGGTGCTAGCCTCGAACTACAATACTCGGCGGCGCCCGGCGGAAGTGTTAGTGGATGGAAAATCAGCCAAGGTGATCCGGAGACGCGAAACCATCGCAGACGTGCTTCGCAATGAAGTTTAGTTTGCCGTGGAATACTCTTTCTTGCGATCCTGATCCCAGACAACTTTTCCGCCGACAATCGTTTTCAGAACCTTGACATCGCGAATCTTGGCCGGATCGATCGAGAAGATGTCGTCACTGAGCAAAACCATATCCGCCAGTTTTCCCGGTGTAATTGACCCTTTTTCCCGTTCCTGAAATTCAGCGTATGCCGAGCCCATGGTGTACGCCTCGACCGCTTCGGCTACAGTCAGCTTCTGTTCGGGAAACCATCCGTTTGGATTCTTCCCATCGAGCGTTGCGCGGGTCACCGCGGCATACACCGTCAACATCGGGTTAAGCGGTGCCACATCCCAATCGGTTCCGAATGCCAAGCGCACTCCGTGATCCAGCAACGTACGGAAAGCATAGGTCCGGCTGGCGCGGTCGTGGCCGATATAGGCTTCAGCCCAGCGTCCGTCGTCGATGGCGTGGTAGGGCTGGACCGACGCAATCACATTCAATTGTGCAAAGCGGGCGAAATCCTTCTCCGCCATATGCTGCGCATGTTCAATGCGGAACCGCCGGTCGACTCCCGGCTGAGCTTTGTCCAAATCCGTGTACAGATCGAGTACCGTTGAAATCGCGCGGTCGCCGATGGCATGAGTACAGATTTGCAGACCATGGGCATCTGCCTGCATCATCCGGTCTCGCATCTGCGAAAGTGGTTGCATCTGCTTGCCAAGCAAACCCGAGTTGTTGGGATCGTCGCTGAACGGCTGAAAAAAATATGCTGTGCGGGAACCCAGGGAACCGTCTGCAAATCCCTTCAGTGCACCGGTACGCAAAAACGAAGAGCCGAAGGCGTGCCGAATTCCAACCTCAGTCAGTTCCTGCCAATCAGCGATCCCCGGGGCCACATACACCCGCGCCGTCAATTCTCCGCTCTGTAACAATTCCCCGTAGGCGCGAATATCGTCAAAACTGTCATTCTCATCATTCATGTCCTGAAAGCTGGTCACACCAACGCTGGCCGCGTGCTCCAGAGCACGCCTCATGGCGCGAAGGCGCTGCTCATGAGTCACCAGTGGAATTACCTTTAACACGAGGTCAGTCGCCGCGTCCTTCAAATCACCCGTAGGACGGCCCTGCGCATCGCGGACGATTGCACCTCCAGGTGGGTCAGGAGTTTTGGAAGTGACGCCCGCCAACCGCAACGCGGCGGAATTCGCCAGTGCCGAGTGGCCGTCGTAGCGACTAATGAACACCGGGTTATTCGGGGTCACCGGGTCAATCAGCTGCCTGGTAGGCAGAGCCGGCGGGCTCCATTTCGTCTCGTCCCAATCGCCCCCTTGAATCCATTCTCCTCGCGGCGTTCTCTTCGCCCGTTCGGCAATTCGCCGGACAAATTCATCCACGCTGGCAGCGTCGTTGAGTTGCACGGAGTCGAGTTGCATGCCACCGCTAACGAAGTGCACGTGCGCATCATTGAAGCCGGGCAGAAGCAGTTTGCCACC
>DATHPO010000269.1:0-5294 GCA_035483835.1 Terriglobales bacterium | reverse complement strand
GATGCATACGGGTTGCCACGGCAAAACTATCCCTTGACGCTTGCGTTCATTGCGGATGTCGACGGCGATGCCGACGACTTCAGAAAGGATCTGGCGACCCGCGCTTGCGGCGGATTACGGCGCATTTTCGCCTGTTGCGAGAGCTTTACGCCGGATTCGGACCTGGAGCGGTGGCTGAAGGATCACGAACAGCCACCGGCGGCATCGTATGTAAATTGGGTGGGCAGGTCGGTGCAGCAGATTCATGAGGATGATTCGCTGCGTATTGCCCTCGAGACCTATTTGCAAAACAACGAAGCCCTCTTCGTCAGCAAGAGCCCGCAGGAGATCCACAAGCTGCTTCGGGACTTCGCTCGTGTTGAAAACCTGGCCGGACGGCTCAAGCTGACCGACGATGAACCCATGCCCATTCTATGGTGGTTCCGCAAGGTAATCCACTTCTTTGCCGTGCCTCTAGTACTGCTCGCGCTATCGCCGCTTTTGCTGTTGTACCTTCCCATATTTATCTACCAGCTCCGCAGCCGCGAGAAGCGTGATCCTGAGATCGCTCCGCGTCCGAATGCCAGTCACGAAGCCGAGCTTGCGCAGCTCGAAGACATCTACGTTACCAATCAATTCAGCGCCATGGGCAGCATAAAACCCGGGTTATTTCGACGATGGACGTTGATCTTCCTGCTCTGGCTGGTGAACTATGCGGCGCGCCACTTCTTTGTTCGCGGCCATCTCGCGCGTGTACCCACCATTCATTTCGCGCGCTGGGTCTTCCTCAACGACAAGAGGCGGATGATCTTCGCCAGTAACTACGATGGCAGCCTCGACAGCTACATGGATGATTTTATCAACAAGGTCGGATGGGGGCTGAACCTGGCTTTCAGCAATGGTATCGGCTATCCCGCCACGAACTGGCTCGTGCTCGACGGCTCCAAGGACGAGCAAAAGTTCAAATACTTCCTGCGCCGTCATCAAATGCCCACGCAAGTTTGGTACGACGCGCACACAGGACTGTCCGCGTTTGATCTGAAGAGAAATATGCTGATTCGCCGGGGAATCGATTGCAGCTTCATGAGCTATGCCGACCTCCAGGAATGGATAGCGCTTTTCTGAAGGAATGAATGTGAGTCCAGTTGACTACAGCGACGTTCAAGGGTTGGTGCGATTCGGTCATGCACGCATGACCGACGCCTGCTATTTTCTGGTGAACATCAAGCAAACTGCCGCCGCCCGCCAGTGGCTGGCCACCGCCCCTGTTACGACGGCGGTTACGCTCAACCCACCGCCGAAAACTGCCCTGCAGGTTGCTTTCACACGTCAGGGCCTGGAGGCCTTGCGCGTACCGCGGAGCGTGGTCGCTGGATTTTCACCGGAGTTTATCGCCGGCATGGCTTCCGACGAGAATCGCTCCCGGCGCTTGGGCGATGTCGCCACGAATTCACCTGCCAATTGGCGATGGGGCAATGCAGACCGGGTTCCCCACGTCGTGGTGATGCTGTTTGCCGAGGCCGGACTTCTCGAATCGTGGGAGACTTCGATCAAGGGCCAATCCTGGAGTGCGGCTTTCGAAGAAATCGAGTGCCTGTCGACTTCAGACATGGAGGGGCGAGAACCCTTCGGATTCATTGACGGCATTAGCCAACCCGAGATCGATTGGGATCAAACTCGCAAGATTCCTATCAACGGCTACGAACGCAAGTACAGCAACCAAGTTAGCCTAGGAGAATTCCTGCTCGGATATCGCAACGAATATGGAAGGTACAGCGATCGTCCATTGGTTGATCCGCAAGATCCTGCCGGGTTCGACCTGCCCTTAGCCGAAGATCAACCCGGCAAAAAGGATCTGGGCCGCAACGGGACCTATCTGGTCGTGCGCCAACTGGCGCAGGATGTCCGTGGTTTTTGGCAGTTTCTTGACAGGACAACGAACTCCCAACCTGAAGAACGATACAAGCTTGGCAGCCTTATGGTGGGGCGCGCATTTGCAGATGGCTCGCCGTTAGTGCCAGTAAGCCGAGAGGCAATTCCGGGCACCACGGATCAACACAAAGGGATCCAAAATCAGTTCACTTATGACTTGGACATTGACGGTACGCGCTGTCCTTATGGCGCTCACATCCGCCGTGCCAACCCGCGGAACCCCGACATCCCAGGCGATCCCCAAGGATTGATTTCCACTCTCATTCGCATCCTTGGTTTCGGCAACCGGAACGTCCGCGACGATCTGATCGCGTCGACTCGCTTCCACCGTATCCTCCGCCGCGGGCGCGAGTATGGCCGCAAGTTGACACCGGAGGATGCCCTCCAGCCTGCGCCTCCCCAAGACGTCGAGACCGGTTTGCATTTCTTGGCCATCAACAGCAACATTCAACGGCAGTTTGAATTCATCCAGGCCGCATGGCTCATGCGTACCAAGTTTGATGGGATGACCGAGGAGAGCGACCCCTTGTTGGGAAATCGAATTCCCGTTATTGGATGCCCATTTACCAATACTTTTTCAGTTCCGCAGAGCGGGGGGATTCGGAAGAGGATTATGGGCCTACCGCAATTCATTAACGTCAGGGGCGGCGCCTATTTCTTTTTACCTGGTATGAGCGCACTGCGGTACCTTGGCAGACTGCAAGACTGAAACGCTGGTGTGGTTCACAACACGTTAGATCAGGACGAAGTTTAGCTCGAACAAAGATGAGGAGGTAGCTACTGTGTCCAACACGCGAGAGCACGGGCGCGCAGTAATTCTGGTGGTTCTGTTTATCGTGGTCGCGGGTGCTGTGATCGCATTCAGTTGGTGGTGGTACAGTCAGCCGCGTCCCGGGCACGTGAAAGATGAGGCATTGCAGGCAGGGCGTGACGCCTCCACGTTCACTGCTTCCGACGACCCCTATTTCAAGGATATGGATGGGGGGATTCCGTTGGACAAGGCGGAAATTCAAGGCCGCAACACATGGATCGTGTGGACTGCTGGCAACGATCGTCTTTGGGACCAACTCGTCTACAAAAGCGCCGGCGCTCTCGATTTCCTGAAAATCCTATCTTCAAACCCGAGTCTGCCTCTTCTGCTGGGCCGTGATCATCGTTGGGAATATCTGGGTCTGATCAATGATCCTTGCTTCGAAAAAGCTGCTGGACCCGATCCCCAGCGATGGAACTTGTGGCTCGACAAGCGCCGCCCCGATTGCGGGCCGGATCCCTTCGAAGATGAGAAGAAGTATCCCGGAGTCCCGTTCGGTGCCCGAGGCAAGACCGTCGGACCGAACGGCGAAAAACTGGAAGTTGGCTCCTACTACGGCTATGAGACGGGCATTGTTGGCTTGCGGCTTTTCCCCAACCCCGACTTCGACGAGAAGGCGGCAGCCCATTGGAACGCCGAGAAGTATTACAACGACCCGAATTATTACAACGACAAAAACCTGGTGCGGCCCTTCAGAGTAGGGATGTCGTGCGGCTTTTGCCACGTCGGCCCGAATCCGCTGAAGCCTCCTGCCGATCCCAACAATCCCAAATGGGAAAATCTCAGTTCGAACGTCGGCGCCCAATATTTCTGGATCGACCGGATCTTCTATTGGTCAGGCGATAAGTCGAACTTCGTCTGGCAACTCTTCCATACTTCACGGCCCGGCTCTTTGGATACTTCTTTTGTTTCCACCGACAACATCAACAATCCGCGAACCATGAATGCGGTCTACCTGCTGGCCGATCGTCTGGAGCATACGCGACGATGGGGCAAAGAAACTCTGGCTGGTGGGCAAAAGGACAATAAACAATTCAACGACTATATCCCGGACGGACCGCTCACCAAGTACTACCAGCCTCCAGACACGGTCTGGACACCGCGCGTTCTCAAAGACGGATCTGATTCCGTTGGTGCCCTGGGTGCCCTGAATCGGGTCTATCTGAATATCGGGACTTTCAGCGAGGAGTGGCTGCTGCACTTCAACGCCCTTGTCGGCGGAAAGCCAATCACTCCGATCCCGATTTCCGTGGCGCGCAAGAATTCCGCGTACTTTGCCGCGACAGAGGCCCAAACTCCTGCGATGGCGTTGTTCTTCCTTAAATCCACGGCAGCACACCATCTTGAGGATTTGCGAAACACCGATCCCGACGCTAAGAAGGCACTTGCAACAGACGATGCTCTGGTTCCGCGCGGCAAAGAGGTCTTTGCCGAACGCTGTGCCCGTTGCCATTCCAGCAAATTGCCGACGCTTCCCGCTGGCATAGCTGGGATTACTCTCGATACCCTGAGCGGCTGCGCGGGCAAGAACTATCTCGATTGCTGGAACAAATACTGGGATTGGACCAAAACCGACGAATTCAAGAAGGCGATGACCGCCATGGTCAACCAGCCCGACTTTCTCGACCATAATTATCTCTCCAGCGAACTACGCATCCCAGTTACGCTCCTGCAAACCAACGCTTGCAGCCCGCTGGCGACCAATGCTCTCGCGGACAATATCTGGGATAATTTTTCTTCCCAATCGTATAAAGAATTGCCTTCAGTGGGCACCATAACCTGGTATCACCCTTATACCGGCGACCCCAAACCTTACCAGATGCCGGCAGGTGGTCGTGGCTATACCCGTCCTCCTTCCCTAGTCAGTCTGTGGTCGACAGCGCCATTTTTGCTCAACAACACCGTGGGGAGCATTGATCCCGACAACCCCAAGTGCGCGGAGAGTTGGGAATCGTACGGGGATGATGGCAAAGACTGCCTGAACCCCGCTCCCAGCGTAGCCAAGAGACTGAAGTCTTTTGACAATTCGATCCATGAAATGCTTTGGCCGGAGACGCGTGCCAAAGACGCTCTGCTCGGCGACAAGATTCCAGGCAAGGTCGACCGCACGACTGAGCAGAGCTATCTCAGAATATCGTACGGCTACCTTCCCGATGCCTTGCAGGATCTGCGCGGGTTCGGACGCTATTTCCCCTGGCTTGTGAACGAGAGAGACAAGATGATTGAACTCGGGCCCATCCCGACAGGGACTCCCGTGGGACTGCTCACAAACCTGAATCCGCTCTCGGAAAGTGCTGACCCGGCCGAGCGTCTGGCTCACGACAAGAAACTGCTGGATATTGTCGTGAAGCTCGATTCTGACTTGAAGAAGCTGCCCCCGCATCCAAGTGATGAACAAGCCAGGAACGTCTTCGCCAACGCGGTGGACCAACTGCTTGACCTGAGTAAATGCCCGGATTTGATTGTGAATCGCGGTCACTACTTCGGGACCGACAAGTTTTTAGGTGGCGAACCAGGCCTCAGCGATCAAGACAAGAACGCGCTGATTGCGTTTTTGAAGCGCCTATGACCT
>DATHPO010000268.1:0-5566 GCA_035483835.1 Terriglobales bacterium | reverse complement strand
GGAGATCCCGGATTCATGCCAATGGTGTTTATTCCTGCGCAACCACGACGAACTGACGCTGGAGATGGTGACCGACATCGAACGGGATTACATGTACGATACTTACGCCGGCGACAAAGCGATGCGGCTGAACCTCGGCATCCGACGGCGGCTTGCACCGCTTCTGGATAATGACCGGCGGCGAGTCGAACTGATGACTGGCATGCTGATGTCGCTGCCTGGAACTCCGATCATCTACTACGGCGATGAGATCGGAATGGGGGACAACGTCCACCTCGGCGACCGGAATGGCGTGCGCACGCCCATGCAATGGGATGGAGGTTGGAACGCCGGCTTTTCCTCAGCCGATCCCGAGAGCCTTTATTCGCCGTTGATTCTCGATCCCGTATATGGGTATCCGGCGGTCAACGTTTATTCGCAAAAGCGATCCGGGCATTCGCTTCTCGCGTGGATGAAACGCATCATAGCAACGCGGAAGTCCACGCAGGTTTTTGGCAGAGGTTCCATAGAGTTCCTGCATCCCGCGAACCACCGCGTTCTCGCGTATGTGCGGCAGCTTAAGAATGAAACGGTACTTGTGGTCAATAACCTTTCCAGTTCGGCTCAGGCTGTGGAACTCGATCTGCGGCGCTACAAGGGCAACATCCTGGTGGAGATGTCCGGCCGCAATATTTTTCCGCGCATCGGCGACTTGCCTTATCTGCTGACTATGGGCCCTTACCAGTTCTTTTGGTTCCGCTTGCGGCGAATATAAGTGAGGATGTGAAGGCCAGAATAAGTGTGACAGGGGTTTCGTCTGGACGAGACAAGCGTTCTTACCGATGACTTTATTCGCGAACTGATCAGCGTTGGCGAGGTGGACCTCCTTGTCGGCGTGCCGACGCACAATAACGCCAAGACGGTCGGAGAAACGGTACAAGCGATTCGAGTTGGACTCCTGAAGTATTTTCCCCGGGAGCGTGTGGTCATCGTAAACCCGGATGGCGGATCGAAGGACAGCACGCGTGAGGTCATCGCCGCAGCCTCGATCAATGACCTGCAGCGTTCCTCAGACCTGTATGCCCTGCGAACCCTGCACTGCATCAGCACGATCTATGGAGACGACCCCGCAACCGAAGTCGCCTTGCGCACGATTCTGGCGGCAGCAGAATTGCTGCGGGCCAAAGCATGCGCCATCGTTTCGCCAGAATCGACAAACGTCACACCAGACTGGATTGAGCACCTTCTGCGCCCGGTTTACCGGGATGATTTCGATCTGGTCACTCCGCTCTACCGAAGGCATAAGTTCGATGGATTGCTGCTGCGAAACCTCGTCTACCCGATGACCCGAGCTCTGTATGCCAAGCGGCTCCGGGAGCCGTACGCGGTTGAATTCGCGTTCTCCGCACGCCTCGGCAGTCATCTTTTGGAACAGCAGGTTTGGGATCACGGAGCTGGTGGCGTTGGCACCGAGATGCGAGTGACCCTCGCTGCTATGGCCGGCGAGTTCCGCCTCGGCCAGACCTTCCTCGGAACAAAACAGCATCTGGATCGCAGTTCATCCGATCTCGTCCCCGCGATGCGGCAGACAGTGGGCACGCTTTTCTCGTCGTTGGAACCGAATTTTCAAGTCTGGAGTACGAACCACGCGACCGAACCTATCCCGACCTTCGGCGCCGAGCACGACTTAACCGTGGAACCGATTCGCGTGAACCGAAGGCGGCTCTATCAACAATTCGGCTCGGGCGTTGCTGAACTTGAACCGGTTCTCAAGTCAATCCTTTCGCCTCAAACGCTATCGGAAGTCCAAGGCATTGCCAAGCTCACAGAAGATGAGTTCCGCTATTCTCACGAGCTCTGGGTGAAAACGGCTTATGAGTTTGCCGCTTCGTATTACAAGTCCGTCATCAATCGGGACCACATCATCCAGGCTCTGGCTCCTCTTTATCGCGGCAAGGTGTACACCTTTCTCCTGGAAAACCGCGACGCCTCGGGAGAAGAAGTGGAAGCTGATGTCGAAGCGCTCTGTCTGACCTTCGAGCGCTTGAAACCGTACTTGCTTGATCTGTGGAACGCAAGAGAGTGAGGTCAATATGTGGGAAATGATCGTCGGAGAATTGAACCACGCGATGCAGGAGCTTGCCCGGAATTTCGCGCACCTCCTGCCCCGTCTGCTAGCGACGCTGATCGTTGCGCTCTTGGGGTGGGTGATCGCCTACGCCCTGAAAGTTGTCGTGCGGGGCATTCTGCGGATCGCAAAGTTCGACAAGCTTTCTGACAATGCCGGGGCCACGCAAATCCTGAACAAGTTGGCGCTGCCCTCGTCCAGTGAACTGTTGAGCCGGGTTGTGTTTTGGGTCGTGTGGCTGGGCTTCATTCTGCTCGGAGTGCAAGTGCTCGGCATCGTCGGCCTGCAGGAGCACATCTCAAGATTCTTCCTCTACTTGCCCAGACTATTCGTGGCGCTGTTCATTGTCTTTTTCGGATTGGTTGCGGCAAATTTTTTTTCCAGGGCTGCTTTGCTGGCAGCCGTCAATGCCGACTCCCCCTCGCCTGGGCTTTTAGCAACCTTGATCCGGACAATCATTGTTATTTTTGTAGTAACGATGGCCTTCGAGCAGCTTGGCCTCGCAGAGAGGACCATCCTGGTCGCATTCGCGATTGCCTTCGGTGCCTTGATGCTCGGCCTCGCCATTGCCTTCGGCATGGGTGGCCGGGACCTGGCAAAACAATTCCTGGAGAGAAGATTCCTCAAAGAAAAAGAAGATCAGAAACAAGACGAACTCTCGCCGCTCTAACTTCCAGGCTAGTTGACTGCGAACATTCGCGGTGGCATGGGGATCACCTGCTCTCCAGCACCACCCGGTCATAGAGCGGCTGTGTTGGCCGTACATCATGCCGGTACAATTTCGCAAACTGCTCGATCTCCTTTCCCGTAACTGTAACCGGATGTTTCAGCACGAACCAGGTCACGTTCTCACTGCAGGGCGGGGTCGTGAGTGACCCTGGGAATGTGTAATAGCCAGTGTCAGCAGGCAGAAGATTCGCCGCGTTGATCGTGATAGTGTCCAGCCGTTCTTCTTTCTCCTTTTCCTTGGGTAAGTCGTTCCATAGTTCTTTGATGAGCGGATTGTCTTTACCGCTTTCGAGAAGGATGGCGACAACGGCCAAGTTTCCGTTCTGGTCGGCGTGAACTAGGTGCACTACCATTTCGTAAGTCTTGCCGTTGATTTTCTCTTCGCTGGGCCGATGAAAATGGAATTGTTGCAGGGTGTATTGCTTGTCGCGCACGCTGATGGAACTACCTGGCGTGTAGTTGATCATGATCGTATGACCGTTATCGATGATGTGCAAAGGAGAAGGCTTGTAGTCGAACCGAATGGGCGGCAGGTCGGCCTTTTGTGGATTGCGAATGTCAATGGGGGACTGACGGTGTCCATTCTTGCATGGAGCGAAATCCGGGTTCAGGTCGCCCCAGTGGCTGGGGCCTTCATCCCCGTCGTAGCTCCAGTGGCCGGGTTTGTGATCCTGGCTGTAAGCAAGCGCGGTCGATAGCAAAGTTAACGCCAGAACAGCGCTTGAGAAATGCAGGTGAGTGTGCAGTGGTGCGATCTTTGCTATCGGCATGTTGCCTCCCAAGAGACCAAATCTGTCCTGTGTTTTCTCTAGACGGCATTGTACGCGCCAAGTTCTTCGGGCACCTTAAACATGCACGACACGACAGCCTGAGAGTGCAAGCCTGCGGCAGATGCGGTTCTTCCCAATGTAATATCTCCATTACACTTTTTGACCACCCAGTCGCCCAATGTTCGACTTGCGTGATATTCATTACGCCGAAGGCTATGGTACCTGAAGGCTCGCGCTTGAGTGTTGTCCATTTCGCCTTGCGGGTAGGTCGCAGACAAAATTTAGCCCATGATCCCAGCCCAAGATTGCTCCGCCTTGTAAGTGTTTGCAGGTGTTTGGCAGTCTCCCGCAAACCTGTGAGTAGTTGTAGGTTGAGGTTGAACTAGGTCGGAAAAGGCTGGCGTCAGCAGTTTCGACTCCGACCCTGGCCACCATTATTTATTTCCAAGCCGCTGAATGAGATCCCGACCGTCGACGTTCGTTCACTCAGACGCCCGAAGTAAGAACTTTGCAGGGTCACATTAGGGTCACATTCCTGGTAACGTCCAGAGCGCGCCAGTTCTCCCAAGAATTGACCAAACGACAGTGCGACATCGTGCAGCTGTTCGGCGAGGGACGGCCCATGAAAGAGATTGCCGCGCTCCTCGACTTGAGCGAGAAGACAGTGGAATTCCACAAGCACCATGTCTGGTGGCATTCAATCTCAAGAGCAACGCCGATCTGGTCCTATTTGGGTTGAAACACGGCTTGATCGCAGTCGATCCCGAAGCTCATCAGCGAGTCCTTGCATCCTAGGGATTTCCCCAGTAGCGAAACCCCGCACATTGCCCGACGATAGTTCCGAGCTTTGAAAACTCCACGCTTAGGGTTCAGATCGACGACAACGGACGTCTCTCTGCTCTGCAACGGAGGCGAACTTTGATCCGAGCACGGGTACTAGTGGCGGATGACCATCCTGCCTTACTTGAAGCCTGCAATGCCGCGAACGTAAAGACCGGCGCGCAGGGATACATTGATGGGCTTCAAAGCGAGGGGATAACAGACAACCCGTGAAGACCGAATCCAAACCAGAAAACAGAAAAACTAGGAGCATAAAACTATGGGCACGCCAAACAAAACAATGAGCACACCAGCAGCAGCCAAGCAAGACGGGTCGTTCCCGACGTTGCCCGGGGAATCAGCGATCCCATCAAACATCAACCGCCGGTCTTTCATCATGCGCAATGCCGTCATCGGGGCGGCGGCGGTAATGACCGGTCGGGTCTGGACGCCCGAAGCGCGTGCCCAGCAGGCCGAGAAGGAAGCGGCGTCGAGGTCTCCGTTGCCACCGCTAGATTCCACCTCGATGTCGCAAGACTTGGACGTCGTGAAAAGGTCCAACGGTCCAGTGATGACTGTGATCGAGGAATTCTATAAGGTGGGTCCGGGTCCCTCGAGTTCGCACACGATCGGGCCGATGCGTATCACGTACGACTTCTATCAGCGATGCACGAAGCTGCCGGCCGATCAGCTCGCGCAAGCGACTGGCCTCAAGGTTCACCTGTTTGGCAGCTTGAGCGCCACGGGCAAGGGCCACGGGACGGAGCGCGCCTCGTTGGCGGGCCTGTTGGGCAAGGAACCGGCCACCGTTGACCCGCTGTTCCTCGACGAGATGAAGGCGAAGCCGGACCAATCGTATTCGGTAAAGCTCGGCGATAAGACCTTCACTCTATCGCTGGCCGACATCATCTATGACACACCCAAAGGCGATTTCCCGCACCCCAACACAATGATCTGTAAGCTCATGGGCGGAGACAAGTCCGTCTACGAACTGGAGTATTACTCGCCCGGCGGCGGATTCTACGAGTGGAAGGGCTACACGCCGCCGAAAAAGGGGCAGCCGAAATATCCGTACGGGACGATGAAGGAACTGCGGCAGCACGCGGAGAAAAACAATCTCTCGATCGCGCAAGTCATCCTG
>DATHPO010000267.1:0-22443 GCA_035483835.1 Terriglobales bacterium | reverse complement strand
GAAACCATCGCGGATCTGGTTCGCGGTGAAACTTAGTTTGCCGTGGAATACTGTTTTTTTCGGTCCTCATCCCAGATAACCCTTCCGCCCACAATCGTCTTCAGAACCTTCACATCGCGAATCTTCGCTGGATCGATCGAGAAGATGTCGTCATTGAGCAAAACCATATCCGCCAGTTTTCCCGGCGTAATTGACCCTTTGTCCCGATCCTGAAATTCAGCGTATGCCGAGCCCATGGTGTACGCCTCGACCGCTTCGGCCACAGTCAGCTTCTGTTCAGGAAACCAGCCGTTGGGATTCTTTCCATCCAGCGTTGCACGGGTCACCGCGGCATACACCGTCAATATCGGGTTAAGCGGCGCCACATCCCAATCGGTCCCGAATGCCAAGTGCACTCCGTGATTCAGAAATGTACGGAAAGCGTAGGTCCGGCTGGCGCGGTCGTGGCCGATGCGGGCCTCGGCCCAACGGCCGTCGTCGATGGCGTGGTAGGGCTGGACCGACGCAATCACGTTCAATTGCGCAAAGCTGGCGAAATCCTTCTCCGCCATGTGCTGTGCGTGTTCAAGGCGGAGCCGCCGGTCAAGTCCTGGGCGAGCTTTATCCAAATCCGCGTAAAGATCAAGCACAATCGAAATCGCGCGGTCACCGATGGCATGAGTGCAAATTTGCAGACCGGCGGCATCTGCCTGCATCATCCGGTCCCGCATCTGCGAAAGCGGTTGCATCTGCTTGCCAAGCAAACCTGAGTTGTCGGGATCGTCGCTGAACGGCTGAAAAAAATATGCCGTGCGGGAACCCATGGAGCCGTCGGCAAATCCCTTCAGCGCTCCAGTGCGCAAGAACGAAGATCCGAACGCGTGCCGGATTCCAACCTTAGCCAGCTCCTGCCAATCAGCGATCCCCGGGGCCACATACACCCTCGCCGTCAAGTCCCCGCTCTGTAACAATTCCCCGTAGGCGCGGATATCGTCAAAACTATCATTCTCATCGTTCATGTCCTGAAAGCTGGTCACGCCAACATGGGCCGCGTGCTCCAAAGCGCGCCTCATGGCGCGAAGGCGCTGCTCATGAGTCACAGGAGGAATTATCTTGAGCACGAGGTCAGTCGCCGCGTCCTTCAGATCGCCCGTAGGATTGCCCTGCGCACCCCGGACGATTGCACCGCCAGGTGGATCAGGAGTTTTGGACGTGACGCCCGCCAACCGCAACGCGGCGGAATTCGCCACTGCCGAGTGGCCGTCGTAGCGACTGATGAACACCGGGTTATTCGGGGTCACCGGGTCAATCAGCTGCCTGGTAGGCAGAGCTGGCGGGCTCCATTTCGTCTCGTCCCAATCGCCCCCTTGAATCCATTCTCCTTTTGGCGTGCTCTTCGCCCGTTCGGCAATTCGCCGGACAAATTCATCCGCGCTGGCGGCGTCGTTGAGTTGTACGGAGTCGAGTTGCATGCCACCGCTAACGAAGTGCACGTGCGCATCATTGAAGCCGGGCAGAAGCAGTTTGCCACCCGCATTGATCACTTTTGTGGCCGGGCTCCGCAAAACTTCCACATCGGCGTTCGAGCCGACGGCGATGAAGCGATCGCCTAGAACAGCCACTGCCTCGGCGGTCGGATTCGCCTTGTCCACGGTCCAAACTTTGGCGTTGATGATAATAAGATCGGCCGCCGGTTTAGCCTGAGCCAACAGAATGCTGGAGAGCGCACAACTCAGAAATAGGATTCCGAATTTCATTCTTATCTCTTATTTTGCAAGATTACGTGCAGGTGGAACAAGAACGCGCCAACTATCCTTCACCTCTGTCCCCACTTCAGCTTGGCGCGCAGCACGTCGAAGAATGTTCCTTTAATCCGCAGCAGCTTTACCTGATGTTCTGACTTACAGCAAGCAACCCGGTCCCCGTCGTACATCGGCATTCCAACCTGACCGTCGATGCTCAGATAGGCCTCATCCGGACCGGTGTTGACCACGATATCGATCTTCGATGTGTCGGGCACCACCAGAGGGCGATGCGTCAGGGAGTGAGCCGCAACCGGCGTCACCACGAACGCATCCACGGACGGCATCAGGATGGGTCCCCCGGCCGCCAGCGAGTAGGCGGTCGAGCCCGTAGGACTGGAGACGATCAGACTGTCAGCTTTGTAGGCGGAAACAAACGCCCCGTCAATATAGACATCGCAATGATTGAGGCGGGAAATGGTCGCCTTTCCCACGACGATATCGTTGAGCGCATCGTAAGTGGCGACCCGCAGATCTTTGCGAAACACTTCGCAATGAACCATCGAGCGGGCTTCCACATTGCTGCAACCTTCCTCAATACCCAGCAGAGTTGGGTAGAGTTCCTCCAAGGGCACTTCGGTCAGGAATCCGAGCGAACCCAAATTCACACCCAGCACTGGAATTCCCACCTTGGCCATGGAACGAGCAGCGGAAAGCAACGTTCCGTCGCCCCCGAGTACGACTACCAGGCTCATTGGCCGCAAGGCCATTTCATCGCGAGTCACAACTTCGATACCGGCCGCGTACGGCGCAGTCTCTGCGTCCACCACAATGCGGTATTGACGCTGACGAAACCATTCAACCAGCCCGGGCACAATGTTTGCCAGTTCTGCCTTGTCCGGCTTGGAAACGATGGCGGCAGATTTGCCGTTTGCGAATGGAGCCTTCCCAATATCCATGGTGAACTTTGAATTGTACCGAAATCGCCGGAAAAGGTTTGCGTGCACCGCTTCGCGACGAGAGAAAAAGGTCAGAAAACAGCAAATAGCAGGAATTCCCGATTCCCTTCCGCGCCTTGAATCGGAGATTCGATCACGTCCGTGCGCGCGCAGCCTTGTGCCACCAGAGCGAGGCGCACCTTCTCCACTGCAGCCATCTGTATGGCCTCGTCGCGCACGATGCCTCCCTTCCCTACTCGTTCCCGGCCTGCCTCGAATTGCGGCTTCACCAGTACAATCATCTGCCGGCCCTGACGTTCCTCGGGAGAAGCGGGGAATGCTGCAGCGATGACTGCGGGGAGAACCAGGGTTGCGGAGATGAAGGAAACATCCATCGCGACGAAGTCCACCACTTCACCGACTTGTTCGGGGGTCAAATACCGCGCGTTGGTCTTCTCCAATAAATGCACGCGCGAGTCCTGGCGCAAACGAAAATCGATCTGACCGTGACCGGTGTCGACAGCAATCACCCGCGCTGCTCCGTTTTGCAGTAAACAATCCGTAAAGCCGCCAGTCGACGCGCCCACGTCGAGACAAACTTTACCCGCAACGTAGATGCGCCAATGATCGAGCGCCTTTTCAAGCTTGAGTCCTCCGCGACCGACGTACTTCAAGTCCTCGCCCAGGAGGCGAACCTCAGCGGCCGCGTCCACTCCCGTGCCGGCTTTTTCTATTTTCTGCCCAGCGACCAAAACCTTGCCGGCCAGGATCAGCGCTTGCGCTCGCTCACGCGAACTTGCGAGTCCGCGTTCCAAAAGTAACTTGTCGAGCCTGATTTTCAAATCGTCCCCGTCGCGTTCTATCTCGCGAGCCTTTCAACTTACACTAAAGTGCCAGCAACCAACTCAGTGCAAGGTGTAGAAGCGTCTCTCGCTGAGACAGTTAGAAAGATACTTCCCCCCTTTTCCACAACGTTTTCCACGAAGGTGTTGAAAAGTGCCTGAGAATACTAGGTTTAGCGACCTACTGTAAGCCCACCCGACGGCATGGCCGACAACGCAGTTCGTGACCCGAATACACGCTAAATCCAGCCCTAAGAGTCATATGGCCCTATCGTGCCATGCCCACCCCCCCTCGTGCCATTGCCCTCTGTTCTGGAACGTATCATCTTAGTAGTGCACGCTAGTAAAGTAAGAGAAGCCAGAAAATGCTGGATCAAACCACAAGACGGCAAGCCGGGATAAACGCTAGCCCAGCGTACAATCGGGATCGCAGCCGTCTGTCCCTGGCTCTCGCTCTTCTGCTGGTTGCCCTGGTTGTTCTGGTGGTGAAGGATCGCGATTTCTGGTTCGGCGACTCTGAAGCGGCGGTTGCCGAAGAGACGACTCCTGAGTGGATCCCGAACAAAGTATTTCAGACACCAACTCCCGCAGCCCAACCGGCAGCCCAGCCGAAAACGCAGATTGCTGCTCTCAAGACTTCAACCGCAACAACGGTTAGGCCCGCGATCGCAACCAACCGCACCGCCGCTCCGGCAGTAATTCCGCCGCTCGAAGTCGAAGTCATCGCCGGCGATACACGTGACACAGTTCATCTGGGTAGCAAGGCGGTCAAGATTGAGGTGGCTCCTGACTCTCGGTCTGGAACGGCGGATTCAACGGTAGCCGAACGTGGCCCGGCTACGGTTGCAGCAGAGCGCGTTCAGATGTCTCTCGCGAAAGCGCAGATCCCGCCGCAGGCGCCTGAGTCGGCTTATCCTTTGCTCGGTCGGCAGATGAAGGTTCAAGGTTCGGTGCTGCTCCAAGCGTTGATAGGCGTTGACGGCATGATCCGCGATTTGCGCGTGATCAACGGTCCAGCCATCCTGGCATCAGCGGCCCGAGAAGCTGCGCGCGGCTGGAAATTCAAGCCTTACCTGCAGAACGGGC
Organism: Terriglobales bacterium; assembly: GCA_035483835.1. Taxonomy (GTDB): domain Bacteria; phylum Acidobacteriota; class Terriglobia; order Terriglobales; family Acidobacteriaceae; genus JABDBE01. The sequence goes on along the minus strand of DATHPO010000267.1, from coordinate 17,856 downwards.
AGCCCGTCGAGACACAAGCGAAGATCACCGTGAACTTCACGATTAAAGTGTTGGAAAATGGAGCGCGCGATCAGACGGACACAGTTGTGGCCCTGTCGAGGGGCGGAGAATAGTTTCGCGCGACGATCAAGCCTTGAATGACACGCAAGAACTGACAAAAGCCGCACATCCTCAGTCTTCGTTTTAAATCCAGACCGACCGAGAACGTCAACTCCCTTCCTTGTATAATGCCGGACGTTCATGGACTGGGCTCCTGCATCCGCCGTCCGCTGGCTGTTGGACTCGGAACATGGCGCGTCGGATCGCCTGATTCCACGCTGGCTCTTTCTGCGCGCTCTGGGCCTTATCTATTTCTCGGCCTTCTTCTCCCTGATCTTCCAGATCCGCGGGCTGATCGGCCCCGAAGGCATCCTGCCCGCAAGCGACTATCTGCAAGCGGTAGCGCATTCCCTTGGCCACGCACGCTTTTGGTTTGCGCCAACTCTGTTGTGGTTTTCGAGCGAGCCGCAGATGCTGGTCTTCCTCTGTTGGGCAGGCATGGTGGCATCGCTGTTGCTCGCCTTGAATGTCTGGCCCCGTGGAACGCTGGCAATTTGTTTCGTATGTTTTCTGTCATTCGTGAGTGCCGCGGGAGATTTCTCTGGCTACCAGTCCGACGGCATGCTGCTGGAAGCCGGATTCATCGCGCTTTTCTTCGCTCCGCCGGGCTTTCGTCCGGGATTGGGGGCAAAGTGGCCGCCGTCTCGCGCCAGCCTGTTCCTGCTGCAGTGGGAGTGGTTCCGCATCTACTTCGAATCCGGCATGGTCAAGATCGCAAGCGGCGAGCCGCAGTGGCGGAACATGACCGCCATGGACGAGTACTACCAGAACGGACCATTACCCACTTGGGTCGGTTGGTACGTACAGCATCTGCCGCACTGGTTTCATGCCTTGACGGCATACAGCACGCTTGCGCTGGAACTGGGCTTAGTCTGGATGCTGTTTCTACCGAGACGCTGGCGGATTGTGTGCTTCTTCATCGCAACCGCATGGCAGATCGGCATTATCCTCACCGCCAACTATACGTTTTTGAACTACCTGGTCCTTGCGTTGGGCTTCCTGCTATTGGATGACCGCGTGCTGCTGCACCGTCTACCAAAACGATGGAAAAGGCCTCTGCTCGATCGCACAGACAGAGAACGTGTAGACGTGACGCGACCCGACACAACAAGTCCGACGGAACCTGACTCCTCCTCCACGCTGCAAGATCTTGTGACAGTATCCACGGAAGAGAGGCAATCCGAGTATGGCCGCAGAGAAAATTGGCGCGACCTTTTGCGCCAACAGTTGACCGTGCTGCAGCGCTCGCTTACCGGCCTCATGCTAGCTTGGATTTTCTACGCGACCGCGGTGGAATTGCTCTGGATTGCCTTCCCCACCCTGAAAGTGCCCACTACGCCGATCGAGGCGCTGGAACCGTTTCGCATCGCCAATCGATATGGCCTTTTCGCCGTGATGACTCGCGGCCGCTACGAGATCGAGTTCCAAGGCTCAGAGGACGGACAAAACTGGCAGGCATATCCGTTTCGCTATAAACCGCAGGACCCGAGCCAGCCGCCGGGCATTTACGCCCCCTATCAGCCACGTTTCGACTGGAACCTGTGGTTCGCTTCACTCGGATCGTGGCGCGAGTATCCGATCGTAATCAACACCGAAGTGCGTTTGCTTTCGACCGACCCTGATGTGCTTGCGCTTTTCGCGGGCAATCCATTTCCCCAAGAGCCGCCGCATCAGGTGCGTGCGGTTCTCTGGCAATACTGGTTCACTACCGCAGCCGAAAAACACAAGACGGGCATGTGGTGGCGCCGCGAGTTCCTGGGACTATACGCGCCAACCCTCATCCGCGACACAGACGGCAGAATCCGCGCTGTGGAATGGCCTATGGTTCCTCCCCGGCAATGACGCGCGGCTGTAAATACTTCAACCGACACGTTGCCCCATGCGTACTGGCTTTTGCCCTTGGCGGTGATCTTCGGATGATGCGCCTTGAGTACGGTTCAATATCCAAAGCAGGAGCAGCAGAATAAGCAGCGCCAACAGATAAAAGACAACGCCACCATGCCGGTGGAAGTTGCCATGCAAGAATCCGGGATCGACGTGGATTCCGAGCATGGAGATGGTAAAGATTCGAATCCCATTCTTAACAATCGAAAGAGGAATCGCGACCAGCACCACAGTAGTCTTCCGCCAAAAGGAGCGGAGAAATAGATGCGCCAGCACCATGCTGGTGACGATCAACATGAGGCTGGAGCGAAGACTGCTGCACTCCTGGGCGACCTCCAGGCTCAATCCGGGGATCGTTAGCATGACGCCATCTTGCGTAACCGGAATGCCCAAGGCTGAGAAAAGGAAACTGGCTGAGAGGGCGGATCCGTGTTGCCAGAGAGTCACAATCTTATTCAAAGTGAACTCTGGAAGTGGAACCAGACAGAACAAAAAGCAGAGAGGAAACAGCAATGATCGAAAAGTCCAGACTCCGAAGCACCCAATAAACGCGCCTAGCCACCAGGTCACCAGCGCGAGCATGCCCCACGTCAGTTGCCCGTCGGATTGTGCCGTCAACTTGCCGCCCACTCCGAGTAATATTGCCGCGACCAACAAGGCTACACTGATGCCATTGCTCGGTTGACCATCGGTTCTGAGTGAAGGCCATTCCGTATAGATGAGCGCCACGCTGATCGGAACAATCAGGAGAATGTGGGTATATTCATCGCGACGGAGCGCAAGTGCGAGCGTTCCCAACAACGGACGCCATCCGACTAAGAGGGAGATCGCAACCGCAAGACTAAACTTCAACTGTGGTGACAATCTGTTCATCTGCGATTGGGCAACGTTCAAGAATCAATTCAAGAAAGCAAAATATAAGTGCATGGCTTCTCCAACCATGGTAATGCACCGGTTTGACTCATCGCAGTACTGGGCTGTTATCGAGCTAGTTTACGGGCTTGGGTTCGTAGGAAACTCGCCAGATCAGATTTCCGCCGTCATCTGAAATCAGCACCGAACCGTCCGGTGCCGCTGCCACGCCCACCAATCGCCCATAGACATTCTTGCCGGCGGGATCCGGCACAAATCCGGAGAAGAAAGGAGTTGGATCTCCGGCCGGGAGGCCATTGCGGAAGGGGATAAAGACGATCTGATAACCGCTCCTGATGCGCCGGTTCCACGAACCGTGTTCCGCGATGAAAGCGCCGTGCCGGTAGAAGGAGGGAAATTGCTCTCCCTCGTAGAACACAAACTGCAGCGGAGCAACGTGTGCCCCAAGGAGCACGTCAGGAATGATGGCCTTCGCGACCAAGTCCGGCCTAGACGCGACCCGATCGTCCACATGATTGCCAATGTAAGAATAAGGAAAACCGTAAAAACCGCCGTCGACGACATGGGTGAAATAATCAGACGGGACGTCATCGCCAAGATCGTCCCTCTCATTTACAGCAGCCCACAGGTTACCGGACTCGAGGTTGAAACCGATCCCGACGGCATTCCGCATTCCACTGGCGAACACTCGCATGTTTTTGCCATCCGGATCGGCAATTAAAATCGAGGCTCGTCGAGGATCGGACTCGATTGAGATATTGTCCTTCGATCCCACCGAGATAAATAACTTCTCGCCATCCGGACTGAAAGCCAGTGAGCGCGTCCAATGCTGGTTGTAGCCCATGCCTGGGAGATCGAGTACGTGCTCCGCGTTCCCGCGCCGCTGCGACGTTTTGGAATCACAGCGAAAACGCACGACTTCATTGGTATTGGCGACGTAAACATAGTCATCATGAAAGGCGATTCCGAAAGGCAGGTTTAAGCGGTCGGCAAAGATCTCGCGCGATTGAGCACTACCCCGGCGTTGCGGATCGTGCAACACAACTACTTCTCCGATTGCGGAGTCCGCCACAAACACATCACCGTTGGGGGCTACCGCCAGCCACCGCGGTTGGGTAAAGCCTATAGCAAAAACCGAAACCTTGAATCCAGGAGGAACCTGCGGCCGAAAGTTTGCCGGCGGCGACACCACCATTGGCCAGTTCCCCGTGCGAAACAACCTCGCTCGAATGCGGGTCTTCCAACCGCCGACGTTCGGAACGAGAATCACAGCCAGCAACGCGATTGCGATTAGCCCCAACGCGGCGAAGCTGCGCCGCAACGATTGATGAGAACGGAGAGAACGACTGGTCGGATTAATCAACTGTGCCCCATCGTGCAGTCTGCGACCTTGGCCGGCTGTAAGCTACTTGCGCCCTTTGTCTTTCAAAAAAGTTCCCTCCTGGAGTTCTGCGAACGCCTGCTGTAATTGCGCCTGCGTGTTCATCACGATCGGGCCGTACCATGCGACGGGCTCTTCGAGCGGCTTCCCCGAGACCAGCAGGAACCGAATTCCGTCCTCCCCGGCATGCACGGTAACTTCGTCGCCGCGATCAAATAGTACGAGTGAGCGGTTATCCGCTTCCACGGGAGGCGTCGTGTCCGCCCATTTTACCGCTTCGGTCGGCACCGCGAGTGGTCCCGAAGCGTTGCAAAACTTTCCCCCTCCACCGAAAACGTAAGCGAACGCGTGGCGAGTCGTTTCCACCGGCAGGGTCTTCCTCTTACCAGGGGAAACCGACACATCGAGGTAGATCGGGTCGGCGGCAATGCCGTCGACCGGACCACTTTTTCCCCAGAAGCTTCCGCAGACGACTCGCACGTGCGTGCCATCGTCATCTTTGATCTCGGGAATATCGAGCGCCTTCACTTCCTGATAACGCGGCGCTGTCATTTTGAGCAATGACGGGAGGTTGGCCCACAGCTGAAAACCGTGCATCCGGCCGGATTGATCGCCCTTGGGCATCTCCTGATGGATGATTCCGCTGCCCGCCGTCATCCATTGCACGTCACCGGCAGCGATGGCGCCCTGATTTCCCATGCTGTCGCCGTGCTCCACAGTTCCCGCCAAGACGTAGGTGATGGTTTCGATGCCGCGGTGGGGATGCCAGGGAAAGCCAGCGAGATAATCCTCTGGAACGTCGTTGCGGAAATCATCCAGCAAAAGGAACGGGTCGAATTCCTTCGTGTTCCCGAAGCCGAAGGCACGCCGCAGATGCACGCCCGCGCCTTCGAGTGTGGGCTTCGATTGAATGAGACGTTTAACTGGTCGAATCGACATGTTGATCTCCAGTATGCAAAGTCACCGCCTGCTCGCAAGATAGGATTTTACTCGTTCCCACCTCGACACATTTTTTCATGTGTCCAGAGGGTCACGTGCTCTTCGGAATCATTAACCCCGCGACCATAGCGCTTGCTACAGACAGTCCTGCGCAAATCAGCACGACAATTCGGAATCCAAAAACAAATGCATGACCAATCAACTGTTCCAGGGCGGCGGCTGTGCCGCGGTCGAGGCCGGTCGGCACCTGCAAACCCGCAAGTTTGATCTCATCCGCTTGAACCTGGTGCAAGATTCCTGGCGGCAGAACAAGATGAGCAAGGTCCTGATTTAATCGAGAACTAAAAGCTTGAACCATGACAATGCCCAGGACCGCAATAGCGAGCACGCCAGCCACACGGGCCACCGCGTTGTTGATGCCGGAAGCGGTTCCCACACGGTCCTGCCCGACTGAGTTCATCACGACGGTAGTAAGCGGAGCTACAGTGAGCGCCATCCCGAACCCCAGGACTAGCATCGCGGGGAAAAATGCCTTCCAGTAGCTATCTCCAACGGATGGGACTGCGAACGAAGCGAAGCCTAATGCGGCGATCAGCGGACCAACGATCAGCGGACCTCTGGCGCCATAATGCGCGACCAGTCCGCCAGACCAGCGAGAGAGAAAGAACATCAGCAAAATCAAAGGCAGGAGGGCAGCACCGGCGGAGGTTGCGGAGTATTGCTGCACCTGTATCAGGTTCAGCGGAAACAAGAAGAAGAAAACCCCAAGAGCGGCATAGAGCAACAGTGTGAGCAGGTTTGTACTACTAAAGCTGGGGGATGCAAATAACGACAGTGGAACCATCGGTGAAGTCACGCCAGATTCAACGAACAGAAAGCCCATTAGCGAGGCGAAGCCAGCGATCAGACTCCCAAGCACCAGAGGATGTGTCCAACCCAAATTCACCGATTCGATGAACCCGTAAACTAAGCCTCCCAGTCCAAACGTCACCAAAAAAGCTCCAACCCAATCGATGCGGCCGGTAGTGGCGCTGCGGCTCTCTGGAATATGGCGAAGGGAAATGGCGATCACGGCCGCCGCGATCGGGAGATTGATGAAGAACACCCAGCGCCACGAAGCATGCTCGACCAGCCAACCCCCGAGCACCGGCCCGACAGCGGTGGTGATCGTGGTGAACCCGGACCAGGTGCCGATTGCTTTTCCGCGGCTTTCCTCGTCGAACGATGCGCCGATAATCGCAAGGCTGCCCGGCACGAGCAGTGCAGCTCCCGCGCCCTGAATGCTTCGGGCGATGATCAACTGATGAATGTTGAACGCAACTCCGCAACCAGCCGACGCCACCGCGAAGACGGCGATTCCGATTATGAAGATGAGGCGACGTCCGAACAGGTCGCCGAGAGAACCGCCGACAAGAATCAGGGCCCCCAGAAACAATCCGTATGACTCGATTACCCATTGCACATCCACAACCGTGGCCCGGAGGGATGTCTGGAGCGCGGGCAGAGCGACATTTACAGCTGTGCTGTCAATAAAAGCCATGCTGGAAGCGAGAATAGTCGCCGCCAGAATCCAACGTCCGGCCTGTGCTCTACTCGGAGCTCCGACACTGGCTGATCGGATTACGGTTTCATCGCAAGGTAACCTCACGAAAGTAAGGATGCATCCAGATGACGAAAGGCTCCCGAGATGTTAAGGATCGCGAAGAAAACTGGGGTCACCGCATTGAGGACGTGGCTGGATCTCAGAGCGAGGATTCATCGTAACGGGGGTAGTGCGCCTCTCGATTGCGAGGATCTGCCCGGTTACAGCACGAGAGGTGCAACCGGTGCTGCAACCTCCTTGTCGTCCAGGCAATCAAAGGATTGCGAGTTCGTATTATCGGCGAGGCGGCTGCCCGACAATCCAACACTCACAAACCGTTTGCCTTGGCAAACTGCTTCCACAGCAGCTAGCAGTTCGCTTCCAGCATAGGCTTTAACCACGTATCCCATTGCGCCCCGGTCGAGAGCTTCTTGCACCACGTCGGCAGAGGATTCCTGACTCAGAAAGAGTATTTTGGAACTCGGCGCAAGCTTGCGGATTTGTCGAGCGGCCTGGATTCCATTCAGTTTTGGAAGGCCGATGTCGAGCAAAATCAAGTCTGGCTTTAGTTCTTTGGCCTTCTGGACAGCTTCTAATCCATCGGAAGCTTCACAAATGATTTGGAATTCCGGTGTTTTGGAGAACACTGACAACACAAAAACCCGGAAGGGTTCGAAATCATCGACGACGAGAATGCGAACTGATGCCACTGGTGGCGAAGACGCGCTTTCTTGGCCATTAGGCATACTTGCCTTGCGAGTAATCGGGCGTCGCAAGAAACCCGTCGTGGCGCGGCGGAGGGATGCGGAACAGCCTTCTATGTTTCTAGTCCCTTTCAGCGTTGGGCAAAACTGGTATTTTCTTTGTTACGGCATATTTTATTGATAGGGTCGGCACGTTCGTAAGCCGGATCAGCGCTGGCTGGAGAATCCGGGACGCCCCTCCCGGATCCGCGCGGAAAAAGCTGGATCTTTGTCGGCCAGGCGGGCGGCGGCATTGATGTGGACTCGCTCTTTCAAGTCCTTCAGTGACAAGCCCTCTGTCACTAACTGTTGCCGCTCGTACATCATTTCGTCGGAGTGTCCGTTGAGCAGAATGCGCCAATCCCAACGTGTCCGCCTACCTTCTCTTGCAGCTTCGGCAACTGCAATATTCGTGGTGCAATTGTTGGTCAGGGCGTTGTACCACTCCGGCCTGTTGTGCAGGCGGTTAACGTGATCGAGATACTGCAGAAACAACCCGCGCGCCTGCTGGGGGTTGGCAGCCGTGCGAAATAGGTAGACCTCTTCTCCAGTTCGGTAGTTTGTGCGCAGCCGGATCAGATCCCGTTCATCGCTGACAATGTAGGTCAGCTCGTACTGCCGAAAGAATCCAAGAATCGCGGAATACCCCTGACCGACGACCTTGCGAGTCTCAATAGAAATGGGCACATGGCCTTGATCGCCAAAATCGAAGCTGACGATTGGATGCGCGATCCACGGTGAACCCCAATATGTCAGCGCGATGTCCAGCCCTTTCAAATTCGAAAGATTGAAGGTCCTCGTTTCCCACTTGCAGTCGTAGTCGAACTCCGCTCGATAATCGCAGTTGCGGACGTTGTGGATAGTTACGCGATCGCCCGCGATCACAGCCCAGGGCGTTTCAGCCACGTCGGCTTGCCAATTACGTGTGCTGGATGGCTTGAGCGACAACCACCAGGCGAGAACGAGAACAAATCCAGCGAACGTGATCAGAAGTGCAAATCGACGATAGAACAGCGCGCCCGCGGAGATCCCAACCAGATAGATCGCGGCAGTCGGCTTGCGAAGCTGGGCCGATGGCAGATCAAAATACACCGCGGCTGTCGCCCAAAGCGTGAGCACCACCACGATCAGAGCCCCGACGCCTACACCGATCCTGCGCAACCATTTTCTCCGATCCACGCTCGTTCCTCTTTCGCTTACTCGCAGACTTCACGACCGGCGGAAGTCGGAAATATGCCAAGCTAGAGCACGCCTTCGCTCTGCATTTCCTTCACTACGAGCTTAACCAATCCGTTGATCGTCTTATGGACGCTCGACGGATTGAAGGTGTCCGTGACCCCTGTCCAGACCAGATCGCCGTCGGGCGAAGCCGTGCTATAAAGATTAGTCTCGATGCGCACTTTCTTTTCTTCCCTTAGATAATCGGGCGAATAAACCACCGGATAGACGACCCGGTAGTACCCATAAAACGTGGTGTAGTAAGGAAAGGGCGAGACGGAAGGCCCTCCGGGAATATAGGTCACCTTATTTTCTACTTTGATCAGGCGAGACACCACGACCGCATCGATCTTATTCTCCACAATCTGCGCCTTCAGATAATTCAGATCGAGTTGTGCCGACTCGGGCCTCAGCAGAATGGCATGACCGGGAATCGCAGTCACCCCGATTTGCGACAGCTGTCCCGCAAGCGCGTCCTCGAAATCGGCGCGAACCTCCGTCTTCTCGCTTAGCCCCAGCGCCAGCACTCGCTGGAACTTCTTGCCCGTTACGTAGCTCGGATTCTTCCAACTCATCACCAGCTTGGGCTTGGAGAAAGCCAGAGTGACTGCCGCGACAACGATCACGATGGTCAGCGCTTTTCGATTCAATCAGGACCTCAATCACGTCAAGAGCGACGGACCGTAACCCTTCGATCCGACCGGCTTCCAACGTATCAGGTTTGCAAATAAGCTGCACGAGCTTGCACATCTTGCGGAGAAGTTCTAGGCTGTGGCATCGTCATACGAACTTCCAACGCAGGCACCAGCGCCACCAAAGATTCTCGCGCGGCGGTCGGGGAGAGATATCGATGAAATATCGCTGGGCAACGAAATCCAAACCGTTGCTCTTGCCAATGATCGGTTGTTTGTTCGCGATCCTAGCGGCAGCTGCTCTCGGATCCCAGGGCCCTGGCGCCGATGCCTCGTCCGAATTTGCCGCCACGCTGCGCCAGATCGCCGCGGCCGGTCAGCTGTCGGATCTTCGCTGGCCCGATTTTTCTGACTACCGAATTCACGTAACCAACTTTTACGAGGCAGGCGGTTACGCCCCAGCGTGGCTGAACAACAATGAGCCAACTCAACAAGCGCAAACTCTGATCGAAGTGCTGAAGCAGGCTAACGCCAAGGGGCTGAACGCTGAAGATTACGACGGGTCACGCTGGGCGGATCGGCTAGCGCGCCTGCGTCAGTCGCCATCTCCGGCTGACCGCGCGCGCTTCGATGCCGCCTTGACGGTTTGCGTAATGCGCTACGTTTCTGATTTGCACATTGGCAGAGTTAATCCCCAGCACTTCAAGTTCAATCTTGACGTTTCGGCGAAGAAATATGATCTGCCTGCGTTCCTGCAGGATAAGTTGATGCATGGAGCCGACGTTCGCACCGAACTGGATCAGGTAGAGCCACCATTCGCCGGTTACAAGCGCACCCTCGGGGCTTTGCAACAATATATGGAATTATCGCGACAGGACAACGGAGAACAACTGCCAGTTCCCGTCAAGCCGGTCGACCCCGGTGGCATTTATGACGGGGTTCCGCGCTTGACGCGCTTGCTGCTTCTGCTGGGCGACCTGCCCAACGGCGCCGCATCCGAGAGCTCAAATGTCTACGCCGGCCCTGTAGTCGACGCCGTCAAACATTTTCAGGCGCGCCATGGCCTTGGTCCGGATGGACGGCTCGGTACCCAGACCCTGAAGCAGTTGAACACGCCGTTGAGCTTTCGGGTGGAACAGTTGCGTCTGACGCTGGAACGCTGGCGTTGGGTGCCGTATCAATTTCCTCGGCCACCGATCGTCGTCAACATTCCCGAGTTTCGCCTGCGAACCTACAACCCGGACGGCACCATTGACCTGATGATGAACGTGATCGTGGGCAAAGCCTATCGCCACGAGACACCGGTCTTCGAGAGAGACATGAAGTACGTGGTGTTCCGTCCGTATTGGAACGTGCCGCCGAGCATCCTGCGATCAGAAATCGTGCCAGCGATTAAAAAAGACCGCGACTACATCGCTAAAAAGAACTACGAGGTGGTCACACCGCAGGGCAGCGTCGTAACTTCGGGCACGGTCAGTGATGACATTCTCCAGCAACTCAGCGCGGGAAAGCTGATGGTGCGGCAAAAGCCGGGCCCTACTAACGCGCTGGGACTGGTCAAGCTGATGTTCCCCAACGAATACAACGTCTATCTGCACAGCACGCCGTCGCAGCAGTTGTTTTCGCAATCGCGCCGCGACTTCAGCCACGGGTGCATCCGGGTTGAAAAACCCGCCGAACTTGCAGCCTGGGTCTTGCGCGACAAACCAGACTGGTCGCTGGAGCGAGTGCGTGCCGCCATGCAGACCGGCAAAGACAACGTGCAGGTCAATCTCACGAATCCCGTCCCCGTGCTGATCATCTACGGAACAGCCGTGGTGGATCTGCAGAACGAGGTTCACTTCTTTGACGATATCTACGGATACGACGCCGATCTGGAGAAGGTCTTGGCGCGAGGATATCCGTATCCTGGATAAGGGACGAAGTGTGTTATCGTTGCTTTTAGCAGCGGCTAGCCGTCTCCCCCGGGCGGTAACCAGTATAGGGCGTCTCCCCAATAATTCCCGCCAGCCTAGCCTCGCTTAAGCTACCATTGCTGTGGCAATTTTGATGAAACGGGACCTCAGACCGGGCCAGCAGCGCGACGCGCCGGGCAACGACATTGCGGGCGTACGAACGCCATCAGAGGGAGCCTCTTCGTCTTCCGGCGCGAATGTGCCCTCCGATGCTCCGACCTTCGTAGATTATTCACCTGATGCGCCGACGGTGATCGACATTAGCCTGGGTTCTCCGGCGACGCCGGCGGCCGAAAAGACGAAGCAAAGGCCCAGGCCCGTCGCCCCTTCGGACCCGACCACACTGCAGCCAGGCACTGTGCTCGCGCAACGCTATGAGATCGTTCAGATTCTTGGCCAGGGCGGAATGGGTGCGGTCTATAAAGCGACTGACCTAGAACTGAACCGCACGGTAGCTCTGAAAGTAATCCGACCTGATTTAGCTCGCGATAGAGCCATTGTGGATCGCTTCAAGCAGGAGTTGCTGCTCGCCCACCAGGTGACGCACCGCAACGTAATCCGCATTTACGACCTGAGTGAAGCCGATGGGATGAAGTTCATCACCATGGAGTACGTCGAGGGCGACAACCTGCTGACCCTCCTCCATCAAAAGAAGAAATTTTCGCCCGAAGAGTCGGTAGAAATTATGCAGCAGGTTTGCCGGGCGCTAGAAGCGGCGCACAGCGTGGAAGTGATCCACCGCGACTTGAAACCGCAGAACATCATGCGCGACAAGACCGGTCGGATCCTGGTAATGGATTTCGGCCTGGCTCGCACCCTCGAAGGCGATGGAATGACTCAGAGCGGCGCCTTGGTCGGGACAATGGAGTACATGTCCCCGGAACAAGCGCTCGGCAAGCCTCTGGATCAACGCTCCGACATCTTTGCCCTGGGACTCATATTTTACGAAATGCTCACCGGGCAGATGCCGTTCAAGGCGGACAGCACAATCGCCAGCCTGATCCGGCGCACCCAGGAGCGGGTTTCGCCAGTTTCCGACCACGACAACAGTATCCCCAAGTCGCTAAGCGATATCGTCACCAAGTGCCTGGAGCGTGATCTCGAACTGCGGTACAAAACCGCTGCCGAGCTTTTGGCTGACTTGGAGACGTGGCAAGGTAAGCGCGCCGGCGCTACCCTGAGCTTCGAGCCCAAAATAGGCCCGTGGGGCCGTACGATCCCGTGGCCATCGATCACCGCGGGCGTAATCGTTATCGTACTTGCGATCAGCGGATACCGCTTCCGCGACAAATTGTTTCAGCCCGCTCCCGCGCAAACCAGTACCGCTCCGGCAGTGTCGCTGGCAATCCTGCCTTTTAGAAACGCTTCCGGAGACCCGAATTTCGACTGGCTGGGACCGAGCCTGGCGGACATGCTGAGCACCGACGTCGGCCAGTCCGCCCAGTTGCGGACGGTTTCTCCCGACCGACTGCACCAGGTCCTCCAGGATCTGCACATCGCGCCGAACACTTCGTTCGATCCGACCATGCTCCGCCGCATTGCTGAGTTCAGCAGCGCCGATGTGGTTGTATTTGGTCAGTACGCGCGCTTCGGTGATCAGGTTCGCATCGACGCCACGCTCCAGGACCTGAAAAACAACCGCACTATCTCCATGAAAGCGGATGCGCTGGGCGAAAAGGATATTCCTGCCGCCTTCGATAAGCTCGCCGATTCCGTCCGGCAGAACCTCGCGCTGTCCAAGGATGTTTTGAAGGAATTGAAGGCGAGTTCCTATCAGCCGACCTCGACCTCGATTGAAGCATTGCGCGACTACAACCAGGGCAACGAACTGCTGAGGGAAGGCAAGAATCTCGAGGCAGAAAAGCAGTTGGAGGCTGCCACTAAGAAAGATGGCGCTTTTGCATTGGCTTTTTCCAAGCTGGCGCAAACTTACAGCAATTTGGGTTACGATGCCGAGGCCGAGCGGGCGGCTCAAAGAGCCGTAGGTTTGAGCCAGAGCCTGCCGGAGGCAGAGAAGTATCTGGTACTTGCAATTCAGGCCCAGATCGCCAAGAACTTCCCCGCCGCGATCAAAGCTTACGAGACCATCGCCAAAACTTCGCCCGGGAATACGGATGCGCAGTCGGCATTGGCGGCTCTCTACGAGCAATCTGGAGACTTTGTCAAAGCTGGCGAATATAACCAAAAGATTCTCAAAGCGAATCCCAAGGACATCAACGCGACCCTGGCCATGGGTCGTCTTGCCATCAAGAGCGACAACGCGCAAGGCGCCCTTGATCCCCTGAACCGAGCTTTGAGCCTTTCCGTTCAATTGAATAATCCAGAACAAAAGGCCGCCACCTTGCATGCGATGGCGGTGGCTTACCGGATGTTGAACAGTCCGCAGGATGGCCTGCGCAATGACCAGGAAGCACTCACCATCTGGCGAAGCATCGGGCAGAAGCGCGGGATTGCTTCCAGCCTGAACGAAATTGCGAGAACTCAAGTCTTATTGGGCAAAAACAAAGAAGCCCTCAGCAACTTTCAGGAAGCGTTGCAGATTCGGCGTGATATCGGGGACAAGCGCGGTCTGGGTGACACTTTGATTGACTTGGGTAATTTCTACGACGATCGCGGCGACCATGATCAGGCGCTCAAAATGTATAAGGAATCGCTGCAAATCGAGCGCGATATCGGCAATGAAAATTTACAGGCAGGTAGCTTGAACAATATCGCGGGCGTCTATTTTGCGAAAGGCGAATACGAAGACGCTCGAACTTATTACCTGCAAGCACTGCAATTGCGCGAAAAGTCCAAGGTGCCGGATGACATCGTTGAGACCATCCACAACTTGGCCGAAACCTCGGTCAAGATGGGCGATTACGACCAGGCTTTTTCGCAATACATGCGGGCGCTCGACCTGCGGCGCAGCATGAATGACACTCGCGGCGCAGCCATTGAGTCTTACACGCTTGGGATGATTTTGGACTATCAAGGGCGGTTCGGCGCCGCTATTAATTCCAAGCAGGCGGCACTGAAGACCTTCCAGGACTTGAAAGACAAAACCTACTGGATGGCAGAGATCCTGAGTGGTTACGCTCAGGCACTCATTCTCGCCGGTCGCGACGATGAGGCGAAGAGCTACCTTGATGAGGCGCTCAATCTTTCGCGCGAACTGAAGAACGATGGAATGCTGTCACAGGCCCTCTCGTTCCAAGGCGACGCGGCCTACTATCGCGGCAACTCAAAAGCTGCGGAAGCGTTGTATGAACAGGCGCTGCAGGCCGCCGACCAGAGTAAAGAGCCCAACAAAATCCTCATCGCCAAGATCAATCTGGCGAAGGTTGCTATACAAGAAGGACATGCGCAGCAAGCCATCACCAAACTGCAACCACTGTTGCAGCAAGCTGAGAATCTCGGATTGAAGTACACGCTCGTGGACTGCTCGGTGTCCCTGGCGGAAGCGATGTTGCAAATTAAAGACAACGCGCGCGCCCAGCAGGAATTGGAGCGAGCCCTTCTGCAGGCCGATAAGCTCGGGTTGAAACCCCTGAGCGCCAAAGCGCATTACCTGCTGGCCGGCATGTTTCGGGCTTCTGACAACCAACTCGAAGCGCAGCAGCACTATCAAGACGCTCTTCAGTTGATCGACGCCATGCATGACGATCCAGGCGCTGACAAACTTCTTCAACGCTCTGACTTCAAGACCATGTATGAAGAAGCAACCCGCTGGTCACAATCGGTCAAAAACTGACCGCAGCGAAGGCTCCCCAAAATCAGAAACACTCCAGCGACTCACGCATGACTACATTCGTCTTACGGGTGAATTGAGTCTTGAACCGAATCTGATGGCTATCGGGAAAAAAGAGGGTGCAGGCCGCGACCATCGCAGCCTGCACTTCGAAACACTCAGAAGATATATTTGAACTGCGCGGGCACTACCGATAGGCCGTTGTCGAACGTCAGCACGACGCTGGTGCAGCCCTTCGAATGCCTTTGAGTGAGCCAGAAGAAGAAGTACTCCGTGAGACCATTCTCTCCTTGTCCGAAGTTCAGCAGCCGGCTTACCGAAATAGGAGTCGGGTTCGGGGGCACAGGCTGCCCATTCGGACACGCGATCTGAATCGAGGACGGGTACACCCAAGGAGCGGTACAGCCGGTACCAGAAGCATTAGGGCACACCGTTAGATTCGGAACGTCATAGTCCCATGAAAGGGGCACGGGTAATCCTGCGATAATGGGATTTAGCTGAGTGTCCGACACCGGCCACTCAAATCCCTCGAAAGACGATGCAGTCACAACTGGCGGCGCGCCCGGAGTATATGCCGCGACAAAGCAGGACAACCCGCCGCCTCCGCCCTTGTGCGTTGTGTCCTGCGAGTAGAATTCAAAAATATTCTTGTCGAAGTTGCTCGAAGGACAACTTTGCCCGCTGGCTTTCAAGAAACCAGGACCACCAAGCCCCGGAAAGTTGGGCGGGAAACTGTAGTGGGTGGTTGCGGTGTAGAGGAAAGTCTCGCAGTCCGACGCCCCTGAACAAGTCAGTTGAAACTCCGTACACTCTGGATTCCCAGCTTCGCTGAAATCGCCGTATGGAGAGCAGCTGAAGGTGGAGAACAAGGAACCCGGATTAAACGTGTTCGCGGGGGTCGAGCCCGGATTGGACGTTGACTGCAGCACTGGAATCGGGAGAACGGTAATCTGCTCGCCTCCCAAATTATCAAGCGCGGCCAGTTCGTAGTCGTCAGTCCCGATCGGGAATATGGCGGTCGCGCCGGCGGTTAGAGTTTGTGTTTGCGGGGCATTGAATCCACCGCAGTTGCTGCTGTCCGAACTATTCGGGTTCTCAGCGTTGGGGGTACCCAAGGCTAATGTCACCGACGCGCCTGCAGCGAGCCCGCTAGTCCAAGTGTCAGAAGCCGCACCTCCTATCGCACAGTACGGCGGTCCCCCAAGTGTGGATGTGCCGGACAATGTAATCGTGCCAGCGAAACTCGAGGTACCATTGTTCGTAACCGTGAGAAACCCCGTGTCGGGATTGGCACAGATTGTACCGGCGGTGTTGCAGCCGCCGGTTTGATAGAAGGTCTTTACGTCGAACTTGTATCCAGTGCCCGCGAACTCGAACGTCCCTTGCGCTTGGTTAGTTTCGTAAACATCCCCCGGATCGCAACCCGTCGGCGATCCTCCCTGAAGCACGTAGGCATCCGTTTCGGCCGTATCGCATGGGCTGGTTTGGATGACGCCAGAGTGAATCTGACTGTCGTATACGCCCAGTTTCAAAGTGCCATCCGAGCTTTGAATTGAGAGCAGTGCTCCGCTTTCAAGACTCTGTGCAAAAACCATGGTTGGAATGAACACACTCAGTGCTACAACCGCTGCCAGCGCGGAGATCTTCATAATCGGTACCCTTTTCCTTTTGTAAGTTCGCGTTGACACAGCGAACAAATTGAGATTGCGCCCTAGGGCGACACTGAACCTCGGAGGGGGATGCCGAGGCGCGCATCCGAGAGTCAAAACCACAGGATGCCGCGCAGGAAAGCCGTCCATATAGTGGGGCTTGGGGACCGAACATGTCAATATAATTCCGGGTGAACTGCACGGACAGACCGCAATCTTTTGCACTTGTCGCGGTCTCGGTGAGGGTCGTCGAAGCCCCTGCTTGCAGCCTGACGACGTTCGTCGCAGTTTATCGGAAAACCAGCGGAAGGAAGTCGAGCGCCGTGCAGCTACTTGGCCGTTCCCATGTTCTTGATGTCGTTAACAACCTTGGGGGCGACGTGGTCCAGCGCCTGCTGCACAACTTCCCCCAATGAACCGATATCTTGTGCAACCGCTGAACCGGTTGCCGCAACGGTCGCGTCCGATACCCGATATAACTTATATTCGACAGTCGTGTGGTATTCCGGGATGTTCGTGGTCTGTCCCGGCTTGCCAGACGCACCTCCTTCGTTATGGGCTTCGGTCACCGTAGTGAATAACACGAACGTACAATTTTTCGCCTTCGCCTCGGCCGTAACTTGATCACCGGTGGCATCTATTGGCACCGCTTGCACCGGAGACTTCTTCTGCTTGCTGAAGGCTTTTACCAGCCGATCCCGGCCGGCAACGCCGGTAATCCCGCTCGCAGACCCAACCACCGTAACACCGACCCGGACGACTTGGCTGTCGTCGGCAAAGCTGAGGCCTGAAACCAGACACACGATCAGATAGAAACTGCCAACCGCAAGCCGAATTCGCTGCATATAGCGCCTCACGAAGGCAGATTTGCCCGACAAAAGAGTACAGCGAACCTAGCCGTCACACAATATTTTCTTCGGTTCCAGGTAGCACAGAGTTGAGAACGGAGTCGGGGACGACCCAACCTCACTGCATCAATCGCTTGAGTGCCGTCCGAGCTTCGCCAACCTGAGGCAGGCGCGATTGCGAAGTCGCGAAGTGAGAGAGAAACTCCTGGTATTCGTTGATCGCCTGATCGTGCTTGCCGGTACGCTCGTAGAGTTGGCCAAGATAGTAGTGGCACAGAATTCCGATCACGGGAAAACGCTGCGTCAAAGCCCCGGTGTTTTCC